>DATBSZ010000241.1:0-13695 GCA_036559525.1 Burkholderiales bacterium | reverse complement strand
CGCCGAGCGCGCCGATTTGCTTCACGAAGTCACGACGTTCCATGTGAGCCTCCTATGCGATAAGCCTACTCGAAGGCGTCTCGAGGGTCATCCGGCCGAGCAGTCCGCTGCGGTAGTCCTGCAGGAGCGCGCGCGCGGCTTTCTCCAGGTGCGGCGTGCCGCCTTTGCCGAGGTAGCCGCGCTTGGCGGCGATCGCCGCGATCAGGCCATCGCCGTCCATTCCTTGAGTGTCGAAGCCGTAGCGCGTCCTAAGCTGCGCGGGATAGCGCTCGAGCAGGATCCCGGCGAGGAAGGCCGCCACCTCCTCTGCCTGGTATGACTCCGGACCGATGAGGTGGCTCGCGGCGAGCATCAAGCCGTCGGCGGCGTGCTTGATCACCGGGGCCATCAGGCCCGGCGTGTCGATGAGCTCGTTGCGCTCGTCGAGCTCGAAGCGGCTCTGCTCGCGGGTGACCGCGGGCTCGTCGCCGGTCTTCGCCACCTTGCGCTTGAGGAGGGCGTTGATGAGCGTGGACTTGCCGACGTTCGGCACGCCCATCACCATCATGCGCACGGGTTTGAGCGCGCTGTCGCGGTGCGGCACGAGGGCCGCGGCGAGGCGCGGCACCTTCGCCACGTCGCCGGGACGCTTGCAGGAGAGCGCCACCGCCCGCACCAGCTTCTCGTTGCCGTAGTGGCGCAGCCAGGCGGCGGTCGCGTCCGGGTCGGCCAGGTCGGCCTTGTTCAGGATCTTCAGGCAGGGGCGCTGTTTGTCGCGGCGCAGCCGCTCGATCAGCGGATTTGCGCTCGCACCGGGAAGGCGCGCGTCCAGCAGCTCCACGACCACGTCGATTCTGCCCATGGTCTGCGCGGCCTTCTTGCGCGCGGAGGCCATGTGGCCGGGAAACCAGGCGATCATGGCTACATCGTATCCCGCGCCATAATCCGCGGCCTATGAAGCTGAAAGCCGAAGAGCTCGCGCGCATCGCCAAGGTCACGCTGGAGCACTACGAGCAGGGGGCGGAGGAGTTCTGGCGCGGCACGCGCGATCACGACGTCAGCCAGAACATCGGCGAGCTGCTGCGGCACATCGAAGGCGCGCCGCCGTTCACGATCCTGGATCTGGGCTGCGGGCCGGGACGCGACCTGAAGGCGTTGAGCGCGCTCGGCCACCTGGCGGTGGGGCTGGAAGGCGCCCCCACCTTCGCGGCGATGGCGCGCGCGCATAGCGGCTGCGAGGTGCTGGAGCAGGATTTCCTCGGGCTCGATCTGCCCGGCGGGCGCTTCGACGGCGTGTTCGCCAACGCCGTGCTGTTCCATGTTCCCGGTGAGGCGCTGCCGCGAGTGCTGCGAGAGCTGCGCGCGGCGCTCAAGCCGCGCGGGGTGCTGTTCAGCTCAAATCCGCATGGCCGTAACGAGGAGGGCTGGAACCGCGGCCGCTACGGCGTGTACCACGACCTCGGATCGTGGCGCCGCTACCTGACGCAAGCCGGGTTTGCCGAGCTCGGCCACTACTACCGCCCGCCCGGCCTGCCGCGCGAGCAGCAGCCCTGGCTGGCGAGCCTCTGGCGCAACGCGGCCGCCTGATCGCGCGGGGCGACCGGGACGGGCCCTTACATTCCCATCCCGCCCATGCCGCCCATCCCACCCATGCCGCCTTGGTGGCCGCCGCCCTTGTCTTCCTCGACGCGCTCCGCGACCATCGCCGCGGTGGTGAGCACCAGGCCCGCGACCGAAGCCGCGTTCTGCAGCGCGAAGCGCACGACCTTGGTCGGATCGATGACGCCTTGCTGCACGAGATCGCCGAACTCGGCGGTCTGCGCGTTGTAGCCGAAGCTGTCCTTACCCTCGAGCACCTTGTTGAGGACCACGGAAGGCTCGGCGCCGCTGTTGGCGACGATCTGCCTCAGCGGCTCTTCCAGCGCGCGCAGCACGATCTGGATGCCGCCGTCCTGGTCGCGGTTGGCGCCCTTGAGATCCTTCAGCCTGGCGCGCGCGCGCAGGTAGGCGACGCCGCCGCCCGGCACCACGCCTTCCTCGACGGCCGCACGGGTCGCGTGCAACGCGTCCTCGACCCGGGCCTTCTTCTCCTTCATCTCGATCTCGGTCGCGGCGCCGACCTTGATCAGGGCCACGCCGCCGGCGAGCTTCGCCAGGCGCTCCTGCAGCTTTTCCTTGTCGTAGTCGCTGGTCTGCTCTTCGATCTGCAGGCGGATCTGCTTGATGCGGCCCTCGATCAGCTTCTTGTCGCCGGCGCCGTCGATGAGGGTGGTGTTCTCCTTGGTGCTCTCGACTTTCTTGACGCGGCCGAGGTCCTTGAGCGTGGTCTTCTCGAGCTGCAGGCCGAGCTCTTCCGAGATCACCGTCGCGCCGGTGAGCACCGCGATGTCGTCGAGCATCGCCTTTCTGCGATCGCCGAATCCCGGCGCCTTGACCGCAAGGGTCTTGAGGATGCCGCGCAGGTTGTTCACCACCAGGGTGGCGAGCGCCTCGCCCTCGACTTCCTCGGCGAGGACCAGGAGCGGCTTGCCCGCCTTGGCGACCTGCTCCAGCAGCGGCAGCATGTCGCGGATCGAGCTGATTTTCTTGTCGCACAGCAGGACGTAGGCGTCCTCGAGCACGGCGATCTGCTTCTCGGGGTTGTTGATGAAGTACGGCGAGAGGTAGCCGCGGTCGAACTGCATGCCCTCGACCAGCTCGAGCTCGTTGTGGAGAGACTTGCCGTCCTCGACGGTGATCACGCCTTCCTTGCCGACCTTCTCCATCGCGTCGGCGATGATCTTGCCCACCTCGGTGTCGAGGTTGGCGGAGATCGACCCGATCTGCGCGACTTCCTTGGAGGAGGCGCAGGGCTTGGAGATCTTCTTCAGCTCCTCGACCACCGTGACGACCGCCAGGTCGATGCCGCGCTTGAGGTCCATCGGGTTCATGCCGGAGGCGACGTATTTCATGCCCTCGCGCACGATCGCCTGGGCGAGCACCGTCGCGGTGGTGGTGCCGTCGCCGGCCACGTCGGAGGTCTTGGAGGCGACTTCCTTCACCATCTGCGCGCCCATGTTCTCGAACTTGTCCTTGAGCTCGATCTCCTTCGCGACCGACACGCCGTCCTTGGTGACGGTCGGCGATCCCCAGGAGCGATCGAGCACCACGTTGCGGCCTCTCGGGCCGAGCGTGATCTTCACCGCGTCGGCCAGGATGTTCAGCCCGCGGACCATCCTCGTTCTTGCGTCTTCGTGGAACCGTACGTCTTTGATGGTCATTGTTGTCCTTCGACTATTCCCATGATGTCTTCCTCGCGCATTACGAGGAGCTCATCGCCCTTCACCCGGACGGTCTGCCCGGAGTACTTGCCGAACAGCACCCGGTCGCCGACCTTGACGTCGAGGGGCACGAGCTCCCCCTCGTCGGTCCTCTTTCCCTTGCCGACCGCGGTGACCTCGCCCTGGTCGGGCTTCTCCGCCGCGGTGTCGGGGATGACGATGCCGGAAGCGGTCTTCTTTTCCTCGTCGATACGCTTGACGATTACGCGGTCGTGCAATGGACGGATTTTCATCGGGACTCCTTGAAGGGTGTGCGGGGATGGCCGAAGCGCAACATCAACGCGTTGTGTTCGGAGCGCTCCACGGCCGCGAATTCCAGCGCGAACACGAGGGCTTCCATGAACGGCTCGGCACGCAGGGGCTTGGCGAGGTACTGGAAGAAGCCGGCCTCCAGCGCCTTGACGATGGCCTCGGGCGCGGCGTTGGCGCCGAGCGCCAGGATGGGCGTCGCTTCCGTCGCCGGGTCGGCGCGCAGGACCTTCATAAACTCGAGGGCGCCCATGCCCGCGAGGTCGACGTCGATCAGGATCGCCTCCGGCCGCTGGGCGCGCGCCAGCTTGATTCCGAGATTCGCATCCGCCGCGCGCAGCAGCAGCAGGTCCTTGCGGCCTGCCAGCAGGGTCTCCACCAGCGCGACGCTGTCGGGGTGGTCTTCGACGTACAGCAGCCTGCAGCGCCTCGGGCCGGTCTTGGGGATAGCTCGGGCAATCATGGCAGACACCATCTCATGCCACGGCGCCCGGCACCGTGCGCTGGAGCGCTTAGCGGGACCAGGTCTTCAGACGCCCTCGACGATGCGGAAGTCGCGCTCGGCGCCGTCGCCCAGCGCCTTGAGCGCCTCCTGGTAGCCGGGCGTATCGTGCGCGGACATCGCCTTGTGGACGTTGTCGAACTCGACGATCACCACGCGTTCCTTCATGCCGAGCTCGTGCACGCGCGTAGGCGTCGCACGCACGATGAATCTGCCGCCCGACTTCTGTACCGCGAGGACCGCGAGCTTGGCGTACGCCTCCCACTTCGCCTGGTCCTTGATCTTCCTATAGGTGACGACGATGTAGCCCTTGCCCATGGCTTTCCTCCTCAGGTTTGCGCGGTGGCGTGCGACATCCTACCCAAGGAGCGGAAAGCGGCCTAGTCGCGGGCCGTTGCGGTATATTCGCCGCTGCATGAGGGCGAAGGTTCTCCTTTTCGCCGGCTGCCTGGCCTCGAGCGGGTGGGCGCTGGGCGGCGATCTCACCGGCACCGTGCTCTTCAGCGGCGCTCTTCCCGAGCGGCCGAAGGTCCCGGTCACCATCGACCAGTACATCTGCGGCAAGGAGAAGGACGCGGACGACCTCGTGCTCGGGCCGAAGCGCGGGGTGCAGAACGCGGTGGTCTGGATAGAGAACCCTGGCGCGGGCGCGAAATGGCCGGCGCAGCCGGACAAGGTCGAGATGGACCAGAAGGGGTGCGTGTTCGTGCCGCGGGTGCTCGTCGTCCCGGTCGGCGGCACGGTCGACTTCCTGAACAGCGACCGGCTGCTGCACAACCTGCGCAGCGTGAGCAAGCAGAATCCCGAGTTCAACCGCACGCAGCCGCACAACCGCACGATCCCGATCACCTTCACCAAGCCGGAGCTCGTGACCATCGCCTGCGACCTGCACTCCTGGATGAAGAGCTGGGTCGTGGTCGCCGAGCACCCCTTCTATGCGGTGACCGACGCGGCCGGCGCCTACCGCATCGCCAACGTGCCGCCTGGAAAGTACCGGGTGCGCATGTGGCAGGAGGCCCTCGGCCAGACGACCCGCGAGGTCACGGTCGGGGCGCAGGGCGGTGCTACTGACTTCGACATCAAGACGCTCGCGCCTAAGGCGCGACCTTGATCTTCTTGGAGGCCTCCCAGGCCGCCGAGTGAGTCGGCTCGGCGAGCGCGCGCAGCACGCCGCTCGAGTCGAGCGCGATGGTGAAGGTGACCCGCGGCGCCGAGAACACCGGGTGCAGGTAGACGCGGGCGATCTCGGCAGTGTCCTTGTAGAGCGCGATGTAGCGCACGTGGTGCTCGGAGAGCGACGGATGCACCCCGCCGGCGCCGACGTTCACACTCACGTCGAACCACTGCCCGCGCTTCACCGAGTCGGGCGCGGTGAGCTTCGGGGTGTGCTTCTCGTCGAACGACGAGCGCACGGCGGCGAACTCGGGCGTGAACTGCTCTTCCTGGCCGGCCGCGGCCGGTAGCGAGAACGCCCCCGCGGCGGCGATCACCGCGATCCTGCGCGTCAGCTTTGCCATTGCCTCTCCTTGTTCAAGCTTCGGGAACCAGCTCCCGGATTTTCGCCAGCAGGTCGCGCGGGCTGTAGGGCTTGGCGAGGTACGCCGTCGCCCCCGCGTCCCTGGCTTTTTCCGCGTCGCCGCTTAGAGCGTACGACGTGATGACGACGATGGGAATGGCGGCGGTGCGCTTGTCGGCGCGGAGCTGGCGCGTCGCGTCGAGGCCCGACATCTTCGGGAGCTGGACGTCCATCAGGATCAGGTCGGGCGGATCCCCCAATGCGTCCTTGACCGCGCTTTCGCCGTCGTGCGCCTCGCGCAGCTTGTACTTCGTCTTCGCCAGGAGCTGGCGCACGATCTTGCGGTTGAACTCGTTGTCCTCGACGTACAGGATGGTCTTCATACCGTGCTCGTCACCTGCGCCTTGATGGGGATCGTGAAATGGAAGGTCGAGCCCTCGTTCAGGCGGCTCTCGACCCAGATGCGCCCGCCGTGCATCTCGACGAACTTCTTGGTGATGCTCAAGCCGAGGCCCGTGCCGCCGAACTCGCGCGTGATGGTGGAATCGACCTGGCGGAACTCGGCGAACACCGCGCCGAGCTGGTCCTCGGGAATGCCGATGCCGGTGTCCGTGACGCTGTAGCGCACGCTGTCGCCGTCGCGCGCCGCGCGGATCGTGACGCCGCCCTGCTTGGTGAACTTGAGCGCGTTGCCGGCGAGGTTGAACAGGCATTGGGTGACGCGCTTCGGGTCGCCGTACACGATCTCGGGCAGGCCATCGTCGATCGCGACCTTGAAGTGCAGGCCCTTCTCCTCGGCGAGGGAGCGGAGCGATGCTCGCACGCTCGTCACCACGTCGCTTGCCGAGTACTCGGACAGCGCGAGCTCCATGCGGCCAGCCTCGATCTTGGAAAGGTCGAGCACGTCGTTGATCAGGCGCAGCAGGTGCTTGCCGTTGGTCTGGATGTCGGCGAGCGGCTCGCCGAATTCCCCGGGCAGCGGCCCGTACAGCCCGTCGGTGAGCATCTCGGTGAAGCCGAGGATCGCGTTCAGCGGCGTGCGCAGCTCGTGGCTCATGTTGGCGAGGAACTCGGATTTCGCCTTGCTCGCCTGCTCGAGCCTGGCGTTGAGCGCGCCGAGCTCGCGCGCGGCGCGCCGCTGCTCCTCGTCGAGGCGGGCGAGCTCCTGCGAGGTGGCGGTGAGCTGCTCGGCGAGCGCGCCGAACTCGTCGCGGTTCTGCACCGTGACCGAGCCGCCGAAGCGCCCGGCGGAGAGCTCGTCGAGAAAGCCGTGCGCGGCGCGCACCGGCTGGATCAGCGCCCACGAGATGACGAAGCCGCCGGCGAGCGCGAGCAGCACGGCGATCGCCGCCGCGCTCCCGATGACGAGGAGCGAGCGCTGGTTGGTGGCGCGCAGGCTCTCGCGCAGGCCGACCATGCGCGCATTCTCCTTCTGCACCACCTCGGCGACCAGCGCGTCGATCGAGCGGTAGAGCGGGTCCTCGCGGGTGCCGTGCAGCCGCGTCGCCGCGTCGATCTTCCCGTCGCGCACGAGATTCGCGATGTCCGCGACCAGGGTCATCGCCTCTTCCTGGCCGGTGCGGATCTTCTGGATCACGAGCTTCTCGGACTCCTCCACCGCCGACTCCAGGTGGGCAAGCGCCTCGTTGAAGCGGTTGTTCTCGCGCAGGATCGACGCCAGCGCTTTCTCGTCGCGCACGAGTAGCGCCATCGCGGTGAGGTGCATCTGCATGGCGAGCGAGTGATGGATCTGCTGCGACCAGTCGAGGCGCTGGTGCGCCTGGTCGAGGAGCTCGCTCTGCCGCGACATGCCGCGCATGGTGTACACGCTGAACGCGCCCATGGCGAGGACGAGGAACGCGATCCCGAGGAAGGCCGCGAGGAGCTTGCGCTGTACCGTCGAGCGCACGCCCGCAACCCAGCGAACCAGGGCTCCGAGCGGAGTGCGCAGGAGAAACGCCGCGAGCGGATCAGTTCGAGCGAGCCGCATTGGAAGCGCGGCGAGTATACTCCACGCGCTTGAGGACCCCGCCTCGCATCCTGGTCGCGGACGATACGCCGGCGAACGTCCGCATGCTCGAGACGCGGCTCTCGCACGACGGCTACGAAGTAGTGACCGCGCGCGACGGCGAAGAGGCGCTCGCCGTGGCGCGCGCGACGCGCCCCGATCTCATCCTGCTCGACATCATGATGCCGAAGGTCGACGGCATCGCGGTGTGCCGCGCGCTGAAGGGCGACCCGGCGATTCCGTTCACGCCGATCATCATGGTCACCGCGCTGGCCGACGCGAAGGACGTGGTCGCCGGCTTCGAGGCCGGCGGCGACGACTACCTGACCAAGCCGTTCGACGCGCAGTCGCTCTCGGCGCGCGTCAAGTCGATGCTGCGCATCAAGCAGCTGCACGACACGGTGCAGGAGCAGGCCGCCGAGCTCGAGCGCTGGAACGCCACGCTGGAAGAGCGCGTGCGCCAGCAGCTCGCCGAGCTCGAGCGCGTCGGGCGGCTGAAGCGCTTCTTCTCGCCCCAGCTCGCCGAGCTGATCGTGCAGGGCGGCGCCGGCGACCCGCTGCAATCGCACCGGCGCGAGATCACGGTGGTGTTCCTCGATCTTCGCGGCTTCACCGCGTTCGCCGAGGTGGCCGAGCCCGAGGAGGTGATGTCGGTGCTGCGCGAGTACCACGCGCGCATGGGCGAGACGATCCTGGCGCACGAAGGCACGCTCGAGCGCTTCACCGGCGACGGCATGATGATCTTCTTCAACGATCCGGTGCCGGTGCCCAACCCGGCGGAGCGCGCGCTGCGCATGACCCTCGAGATGCGCGCGCGCCTCGAGGAGCTCGCGGCGCGCTGGCGCAAGAGCGGCTACGAGCTCCATGCCGGCATCGGCATCGCCCAGGGCTACGCCACGATCGGCACGATCGGCTTCGAGGGGCGCTGGGACTACAGCGCCATCGGCACCGTGAGCAATCTCGCCGCGCGGCTGTGCGCCGAGGCGCAGGGCGGCCAGATCCTGATCAGCCAGCGCGTCCAGGCGGCGATCGCCGAGCTCGCCGACACCGAGCCGGCCGGCGAGCTGAATCTCAAGGGTTTCCAACGCCCGGTGACGGCCTTCACGGTGCTACGGCTGAAGCGCGCCTAAGGGGCGTAGATCCAGAAGTCGGCGGTGAGCGCCGCGCCCGGGGCGGGGAGCGGGGCGGGGACCTGGACGCAGACGAAGGGATGGGGCTGCTTTCCCTGCCGGCTCATCCAGGCGAGCGCGACGCCCGGGAACTGGGTGGCGTCGGCCATGAACCACTGCGCGCGCACGACGTTCTGGAGCGTGGTGCCGGCGGCGCGGCAGACCTTGTCGGCGAAGCCGAGGGCGGCGAGGGCCTGGACCTGCGAGGCGCGCGCAAGGCTGTCGAAAGGATCCGAAGAAGCAAAGCCGACCGGCATGAAACCCGACGGGAACACGAGCTCGCCGGCGCGCACGACCGCGCCATACATCGACATCGCCGGCAGGTCGACCTTCAGGACCTCTTTCTTGCGCTTCGCGCCGTCGCGCAGGGCGAGGAGGTTGATCTCGACGATCCCGTCGATGAAGCCGAAGCCGTGAGTGGGCACGGCGGTGAGCGCGCACGGGTGCGCGCCGACGTGCTGCTGCCACACGTCGAGCGCGTCCGGAATGTCGGCCGCGGTCGGGACGTAGATCTGCGCCTTGAGGATGTCCTTCCATGACGCGCCGCCCGCCTTGAGCGCGGGCTCGAGGCGCTTCTTGATGATGAACTCGGTCTGGCGGCGCACCGCGTTCGGGCCGCCCCAGTTGCGCACTTCCTTCGGCAGGCGCACCGACGGGTCGAGCGCGTTCTCGTCGCTCGCCATCTGGCCGGCGACGAACACGAAGTCGTTGCAGGTGATCGCCGGCACGAAGAACGAGCCGACCGGCACCGGCACTTCCTTCGGGTAGAGCTTGCCGATCTCGTAGTCCTTCCCGGGAACGACCGCGATCATCGACATGGAGATGTGCGAGCTTGCGCTGAACAGGCGCTTCATCAGCACCGAGGTGGAAGGCGGGATGTAGTCGCCGAACTCGCCGTGCCTCGCCAGTTGGTAGGCGCGCACCGCCTCGAACACCGGGTAGTACTGGTCGACGCGCACGCTGTGCCTGAAGTCGGAGCCGAACTCGGCGAGCGTTTTCCGCATGCGCTTCAGGATGTATTCGGCTTCGCGCTTGAGGCGCGGCGCGCCGAACGAAGGAAAGCCCGCGGGCCCTTCGACCTCGGGCGCGGGGCCGGCGGCGAAGTCGAACGCCTCGTGCCCGGTGAGGAACAGCCACGGGCCGGCCTTCACTGCGTAGGCGTACGGCACGGCGGTTCCGGCGAGGTTCTCCACGCCGCGCATTTCGATGTTGGCCATGCGTTAGGATACGACGAGGGGGGTGAGGCGCTGTGCTCGCGGTGCGAAACGTCAGCAAGGTCTTCGGCGCGGAGCCGGAGCGCTACGTCGCGCTCGAGGGCATCGACCTGTCGGTGTCGGAAGGCGAGCTCGTCTGCCTGCTCGGCCCCTCCGGCTGCGGCAAGTCCACGCTCCTCAACATCCTCGCGGGCTTCGAGCAGGCGAGCGGCGGCACGGTGCAGTTCGACGGCGCGCCGGTGCGCGGCGCGGGCAAGGACCGCGTGATGTTCTTCCAGGACGCGGGCTCGGCGCTCCTGCCGTGGTACTCCGCCGAGGAGAACGTGCGCTTCGCGCTGCGCGTGCGCAAGCTGCCGAAAGAGCAATGGCCGGCCATCATCGACAAGTACCTGGCGATGGTCGGCCTCGCCGAGCATCGCCGCAAGTTCCCGGCCCAGCTCTCGGGCGGCATGCGCCAGCGCCTGCAGATCGCGCGGGCGCTGGCGGTCGAGCCGAAGGTGCTCCTCATGGACGAGCCGTTCGGCGCGCTGGACGCGCTGACGCGGCGCAGGATGCACGGCTTCCTGCTCGACATCTGGCAGCGCACCGGCAAGACCATCGTCTTCGTCACCCACGACATCGCCGAGGCGGTGACCCTCGCCGACCGGATCTGTCTCATGTCGGTCGGGCCGGGGTCGCGCATCACCGAAGTGATCGACGTCGGCCTGCCGCGGCCGCGCGACCTCGGCGATCCGGCGGCGGGGCGGCTCTTCAAGCGCGTGGAAGGGCTGTTGATGTGAGGGCGGCGGCGTTTTTCGTCGGGTCCATCGTCATCGCCTTTGCCGGGTGGCAATTCCTTTCGACCTTCGTCTTCAACCCCTTCCTGATTCCGCCGCCGCTGGTGGTGCTCGAGACCATGATCCCGATGGTGAAGAGCGGGGAAATCTTTCGGCACGTGGCGATCAGCCTCGCGCGCGTCGGCATCGGCTTCGTGACGGGATGCGCCGCGGGCATCGTGTTGGGGGTCATTTTGGGAAGGATAAAGCTCGTCAACGACCTGCTCGATCCCATCATCGAGCTGCTGCGCTATCTTTCGCCCACGGCGATGATCCCGATCGCGGTGATCTGGTTCGGCATCGGCGAGACCTCCAAGTATTTCCTCATTTTCTGGGGCACGTTCTTCATCGTGCTGATCAACACCACCGCCGGGGTGATGCGCGCGCCGATCATCCGCCAGCGCGCGGCCGAGTGCCTGGGCGCCAGCCCGCTGCAGATTTTCCTGCTGGTGGTGATTCCCTCGGCGGCGCCGTACATCGTGACCGGGATGCGCATCGCCATGGCCTCGTCGTTCATGAGCATCATCCCGGCCGAGATCCTGGCGGCGGATTCGGGCATCGGCTACCTGCTGCAGCACTCCTCGATCCTGCTCCAGACCAACCGCATCTTCGTCGCGCTGCTGACGATCTGCGTCATCGGCTTCATCTTCGACCGCTTGTTCCGCATGGCGGTCGATCGCATGCTCTCGCGCTACATGTCGTATATTGCGCTGACCTAGGAGGAGGCCTCATGAGACTGGCAAGCATCTTGGCGGCACTGGTTCTGGCGGCGGGAACGGCGCAGGCGCAGCCCCTGAAGAAAGTCGTCCTGTTCGGCCAGCCTTCGGTGAACAACGACGCCATCTGGATGGCGCTCGAGTACGGCTACTTCAAGGAGCAGGGCCTCGACGTCGAGTACCGCGTGTTCCCGTCGGGCACCACGGCGTTCCAGACCTTCCGCACCGGCCAGGGCGACATCGTGATGACCGGCGATCTGCCGAGCGTGCAGTACTTCTTCAACAACCCGGGGCAGTACCAGACCTTCGCCGCGATCGAGCGCGACGCCAAGGGCTACGTGGTGATCGCGCGCAAGGACATTCGGAAGCCCGCGGACCTCGCCGGCAAGATCGTCGCCACGCGCGTCGGCTCGACCGGGTCGTGGTTCGTCTCGGAGTACCTGGCGAAGAACAAGGTGGATCCCAAGACCGTGTCGGTCAAGAACCTCGACACGCAGCTGCTGCCGGCGGCGCTGTGCAAGGGCGACATCTCGGCTTTCTTCATCTGGCAGCCGATCGGCTCGCGCACGCTCGAGATCTGCCCGAACGACGCCCACCAGCTTTCGGACGCGACCGGCTATGTCCAGGGCTACCTGGTGGCGGGCGCGCGCCCCGAGTTCCTCAACACCCCCGACGGCGCGGACAAGGTGACGCGCTTCCTGCGCGCCATCATGAAAGGCCGCGCCAAGGCCGAAAGCGACTTCAAGGCCGTCGCGGCGTTCGCCGCCAAGACCTACAGCCTGAGCGAGAAGGCGACGCGCGACCAGTGGGACACCAACATCCGCCCGATCGCAATCGACAAGGTGTACTACGACGACTTCTGCAGCCTCTCCAAGTGGGCGCGCGGCGCCGGGCTCACCACCGAGCCGCTCGACTTCACCAAGCTCACCTGGCCGAACGGGTTGCGCGCGATCGATCCGAAGCTCGCCCTGGCGCCGCCGCCAGCCTGCTAGGAGTTGGGCTAGGATGCGGCCACGTTGTCCAACCGTCGAGGGAGAAGGCTCATGTCCAAGGCATCCCAAGCGAGGAAGCTCAAGGCGCAGAAGAACCTGAAGAAAGCCAGGGTCCAGCTCGCCAGGTTCAAGGCCCGGGCGAGGGCCGAGATGGCGCGGCACGCGCGCGCGTTCAAGCTCGCCGCGAAGCGCTACAAGAAGGCGGTGAAGCAGGGTTAAGCGCCCGCGCTGAGCCGCTCAGGCCTTCGGCGGCGGGGGCGGCATGTTCTCGGGGTGGCACTCGGTCGAAGGATCGATGTGCGCCCACGAGGCGGCGGTGGAGGTCCAGATGTTGCCGGCGATCTTGAGCGCGCTCTTGTCGTCGAGGGTGCCGGCGCGCACCACGACGAAGCCGGGATTGGGGTTGCGGTGGCTGTAGATCGGCGAGCCGCACTTCTCGCAGAAATGGCGGCTCAGGATGCGGCCGCTGCGCGTGGCGGAGTCGTCGTACTTGCGCGTCGAGCCCTGGGTGATCCTGAACCTGTCGGTCGGCACGACCGCGTTGACGGTGCCGCCCGTGCCCGAGGACTTCTGGCAGTTCTGGCAGTGGCAGGCGCGCAGCCCGGCGATGGGCGCGTCGATGGTGTAGCGGATGGCGCCGCAGAGGCAGCCGCCGGTTTGGCCGGGCATGGGGCCTAATTCTAGCGCCCGGTATGATTCCAGGATGCCCTGCGACATCCTGGTCCGGAACGCAACGCTCATCGACGGCAACGGCGCGCCGGCGCGGCGGGCGGATATCGCGATTTCGGACGGGCGAATCCATTCCGTTGAAAAAGCCGTTTCCGTAAACCCCCGAAAAACCATCGATGCCTCGGGGCTGGTCGTCGCGCCGGGCTTCATCGACCCGCACACCCACTACGACGCGCAGATCTGCTGGGATGGCGCGACCACGCCGTCGAGCTGGCACGGCGTGACGACGGTAGTGATGGGGAACTGCGGGGTGGGGATCGCGCCCTGCAGGCCGGCTGCGCGCGAGATCGCGATGCGGGACCTGGTGAACGTGGAGGCGATCCCGTTCGAGGTCCTCGACGCCGGGATCACGTGGGACTGGGAGACGTTCCCGCAGTACATGGACGCGGCGGCGCAGCGCAAGCCCGCGCTCAACCTCGCGTTCCTCGCGCCGCTCACGCCCTTCAGGCACTACGTGATGGGCGAAGCGTCGATGGAACGGGCGGC
>DATBSZ010000240.1:0-20133 GCA_036559525.1 Burkholderiales bacterium | reverse complement strand
ACCCGGCAAGCGGGTAAAGCGTGGCGTAAACGACGAGCAGGGCATACACAAGGAGCAGGATGCGCGCGAGCGCCGAGCCGCTCGTCGGGCCTGACGCTGCGGGGAGCTCAGTGCTTGCCGTGGTGGTGGGCCGCCGGCTGGACCGCTGCGCTCGGCACGAGCGAGCCGAGCACCATCCCGACGAGCGAGAAGCCCAGGCCCACGAGCTGCGGCGGCACCGTCGCGTCCGCCGCGACCCATTCCGCAATCGTCCAGGAGGCCAGGCCAAAGACCACCGATAGGATCGCTCCCGGGACATTGGCGCGCTTCCAGAAGATGCCCGCCGCGAGCGGCACGATGCATGACACCAGGGTCACCTTGTAGGCGTTCTGCACCATCTCGTACATCGTGCTCTTGGAGTTGAGCGCGAAGAGCAGCGCCGCGAGCGTGAAGGTCACCAGGATCACGCGAAGCAGGAGCATGAACTGGCGGTCGCTCATGCCGCGGAAGAACGGCCGGATCACGTTCTCAGTGAAGAGGGACGTCGGGGCAATTAGCGCGCCGCTCGCCGTCGACAGGATCGCCGAGAGCAACGCGCCGAAGAACAGCACCTGCGCCCAGACCGGCGTGCGGTTGAGGATCAGGTCGGGCAGGATGCGCTGGATCTCGCGCGCGTCCTCGCCGGCGAAGAGCTTTTCATAGCCCGGGTCGATCACCAGCGCGGCATAGGCGATGAAAATCGGGACGAAGGCGAAGCAGAAGTACACGAAGCCGCCGATCAGCGTGCCGCGCACCGCGGTCTTCTCGTCCTTGGCCGCAGTGACGCGCTGGAACACGTCCTGCTGGGGGATCGAGCCGATGGCGAGGGTCATCCAGGCGGCGAGGAACCAGAGCCACTCCTTGGTGCCGCCCTTCGGCCAGAACTCGAACTTGCCGGCTTCCGACGCGGCGGCGATGACCTTGCCCGCGCCGCCCGCCATGTCGCCCACCAGCCACGCCACGGCCACCAGGCCGACCAGGATCACCACCGACTGGAAAAGATCGGTGAGCGCGACCGACCACATGCCGCCGAAGATCGTGTAGAAGACCACGATCCCGGCGCCGATGAGGATGCCGGTGCTCAGGCTGATGGCGCCGCCGGACAGCACCGAGAACACCAGGCCGAGCGCGGTGAGCTGTGCCGAGGTCCAGCCGAGATACGAAGCGGTGATCGCGACGCTGGTGATCACTTCGACCGTCTTGCCGTAGCGCTTGCGGTAGAAGTCGCCGATGGTCAGCAGATCCATGCGGTAAAACGCCCGCGCGAAGAAGATCGCCACGAACAGCAGGCAGAACGAAGCGCCGAACGGGTCGGCGACGATGCCGCCCAGGCCGTCCTTGGCGAAGGTCGCCGAGACCGAGAGCACCGTCTCAGCGCCGAACCAGGTAGCGAACACCGTGGCCGCGCTCATGTAAAGCGGCAGGCTGCGGCCCGCGACCACGTAGTCCTTGGCGTTGTGCACGCGCTTCGCCGCCCACAGCCCGATGGCGATGGTGAGGGCGAGATACAGGGCGACCGAGCCGATCAGCACGCGCGGGCAATCATAGCCGCCGCGTCCAAACCTGCCAAATTTCCTTCCCCTGGAATACCGGCAGGGACTGCTCGGGCGGGAGCACCCGGCTTTCCGTCATCTCAAACGTCTTCCCCAGAAGGTCTTTCAATCCCTCTTGCGAAACCCCGAACGGCGGGCCGCGCTGGTTGTCGTCGAGGTAGAAGAAGCCGGCGAGCACGCCCCCCGGACTCACGAGCTCGGCCATCCGCCGCGCCCACTCGGACCACAGCGTGCGCGGCAGGGCACACAGGAACGCGCGTTCATAGACAACATCGAACGGGCCATCTTGCAGCCCGAAGAAGTCGGCCTTCCTCACCCGGCCGGAGAGCGAACCCAGCTCGCGCTTCGCGGCCTCGATGGCCGCGTCGGAGAAGTCGATGGCCAGCACGTCGTGCCCATGCCCGGCGAAAAGCCGCACCTCGTAGCCGGTCCCGGCGCCGGGGATGAGCACACGCAGGCGGCCGCTGCGTCTCCCGATCCAATTCTTCAAGGCAGGCGGCACGCCCCCCGCGTCCCACGGGGTGACGCCATCGCGGAAGCGCGTGTCCCAGAACTCGGGGCGTGAGCTGTCCTGCGCCATCCGTTGAATGACTAGAGGAACAGCGTGGCGAGCGTCGCCGCCAGCCAGACCACAAGCGCGACGAGTACCACGGAGAGCAACCGGTTGCGCCGTGCGTGCTCGTCGGCCAAGCGCTCGACCGCGGTATGCAGCGCGCCGAGGCGGTCTTCGGCGAGCGCGCGATGCACCAGGCGCGGAAGCTGCGGCAGGGTGGCGGCCCAGAACGGCGCCTCGTGGCGGATGGTGCGGACGAGGCCGCGCCAGCCGACCTGCTCGCGCATCCAGCGCTCGAGGAAGGGCTTCGCGGTCTGCCACAGGTCGAGGTCCGGGTCGAGCTCGCGCCCGAGGCCCTCGATGTTGAGCAGCGTCTTCTGCAGCATGACGAGCTGGGGCTGCACCTCGACGTTGAAGCGCCGCGAGGTCTGGAACAGGCGCAGGAGCAGCTTTCCGAAATAAATCTCCCGGAGCGGGCGCGCGAAGATCGGCTCGCACACCGCGCGGATCGCCGCCTCGAACTCGTCGACGCGCGTGCCCGCCGGCACCCAGCCGGCGTCGAGATGCGCCTGCGCCACGCGCCGGTAGTCGCGGTTGAAGAACGCGAGAAAGTTCTGGGCGAGGTAGTTCTTGTCGACCTCGGTGAGCGTGCCCATGATGCCGAAGTCGAGGGCTATATAGCGCCCACGCATTTCCTCCTCCGTCGCCACGAGGATGTTGCCCGGATGCATGTCGGCGTGGAAGAACCCGTGGCGGAACACCTGGGTGAAGAAGATCTCGACCCCGGCTCGGGCCAAGGCGGGAATGTCAATTCCCTTTTGTCTTAGTACCTCGACTTGAGAGATCGGTGTTCCATGCATGCGCTCCATCACCATCACGCGCTGCGCGCAGAGATCCCAGTGCACCGCGGGCACGAGGAGCAGCGGCGAGCCGGCGAAATTGCGTCCGAGCTGGCTGGCATTCGCTGCCTCGCGCATGAGGTCGAGCTCGTCGTCCAGGTGGCGCGCAAACTCGGCGACTACCTCGCGCGGCTTCAGGCGCCGGCCGTCGACCAGGAGCCGCTCGGCGAGGCCCGCGCCGGTCTCGAGCAGCTCGAGGTCGCGCGCGATCGCCGCCTCGACCCCGGGCCGCAACACCTTCACCGCGACCTCGGCGCCGTCGTGCAGGACGGCGAGATGGACCTGGGCGATGGAAGCGCTTGCCACTGGGGTTCTTTCAAAACTCGAGAACAAAACGTCGAGCGGCTTGCCCAGCGATCTCTCCACCTCCGCCACCGCGAGATCGGAGCCAAAAGGCGGCACGCGGTCCTGCAGCCGGGCGAGCTCGTCGGCGATGTCGAGCGGCAGGAGATCCCGCCGCGTGGAGAGCACCTGGCCGAACTTCACGTAGATCGGCCCGAGCGTCTCGAGCGCTTCCCTGAGGCGTTGACCGCGCGGCTCGCCCTTGTGCCCGGCGAACGCTCTTACAAGGAGGTTGCGCGAAAAGCGCGGGACGAATTCGTGCAGCCCGAAGCGCAGGCCGATCGCGACGATGCGCGCGAGCCGGGTAACCCTAGCCAAGCCGCTCGACCCGCTTGTCGAGCCTTGCAACCGCGTCGCGCAGGCGCGCGACCGAATCGCCGAGGGTGACGAGGTCGGCGCGGCGCGCGAGGAGCTGCTTTTCCTCGGTGACGTAGTCGGCCACCGCCGCGGCCAGGCGCTGCGCCGCATCCAGGTGCCAGGCCGCGAACGCGCGTCCTGCCTGCGCGAGACGGTGCGCCGCGACGTCCCCCACCAGGCGCGACAGGTCTTCCTCGGCATCCCAGCGCAGGTGCCGCGCGAGGACCAGGACCTCGGCCGCTAGCTTCGGGTCGCCTTCCACGTCGACCGAGCGCATCGCGTGCTCCTCGCCGCGGGCAAGCGCGGCGAGCAGCTCAGGCTTCAACGTCATGGTCAACCCAGGTTCAGCGCCGCCCGGTTCCACTGTTCCCCCCGCGAGAATGCGCAAGCGTAGCGTGGGAAGGAGCGGCGCGCGCAGCTCGACCGTCTCGCCGGCGAAGGGCGCGAGGCGCAGCCGCGCCCAAGGCTCGGCGGCGAGCAGCCGGTTCAACACAAAGCAAAAGGCCACCGCGGGGGTGGCCTTTTGGAAGGACAGCGACTCGTTCAATGCATCTGCTGGATGCCGGCGAGCAGCCAGCCGCTCGACCCGTCGGCGGGCTTCACGAGGTTCCAGACTTCCGCGAAAGCCTCGGGCGCGGCGCCGGGCGCCTCGCGCACCTGGCCTGAGAAGCGCACGCTAGCCCAATGCTCTTTGCCCTCGGTCGCAACCTCAAGCAGCTCGGCCTCGAGCCCGGCGACCTCGGTCTGGCTGCGCTCGCCCAGCTCGCTCTTTAGCGCCTCGAAGAGCTCGTCGGTGGTGAACTCGCGGATGTCCTCCATCCGTCCAGCGTCGTTCGCCGCCTGCAGCCTGAGGTAATTGAGCTTCGCCGCGCGCAGGAAGCTGCCGGCATCGAAGCCAGCAGGAACATTGCTCTTGGCAATTGGCATCTGTCCGCCACCGGAGTCGGGCGTGACATTCACGGTTTCGCGCATGCCGGCGAATTGCACCGGTCGCGAGGTTTCCTGGCGCCGCTGCATCAACGCGCGTACCACGACCACCGCGGCAATCGCGAGCAACGCGAGGAGCAGGAAGCCCATCAGGCCGCTGCCGCCGAAGAGGTAGCCGAGCATCCCGCCGAGCGCGAGCCCGCCGAGGATGCCCGCCCATGGCGTGCGCGCCGCAGCCGGAGTGGCTTGGCCGGGCTGTTGTTGCGCCGGCGCGGCCTGTTGCTGCTTGGCCGGCGTTTGCGCCGGCGGAGCGGTCACGTTGCGTTGCGCGCCCATGTTGCGGCCGCCGCCGAGACGGCGGGCTTCGACCTCCGTCGCCACGAAAATTCCGCCAAATCCGATGATTACCGCTGTAAGTAGCCACTTGCTCATGATGCACACCTCCGAACCGTCAATGCTATCAAAAACGCACCCCTCTATGGACCGCAACCACGCCCGCGGCAAGGTTAAACACTTCGACGTCCGCGAGGCCCGCGGCGCGCAGCATCTCGGCGAGCGCGCCCTGGTCGGGGTGCAGGCGGATCGACTCGGCGAGGTAGCGGTAGGCGTCGGCGTCGCCCGCGACCCTGTCCCCGAGCCACGGTAACACCTTGAAAGAGTACCAATCGTAGGCGCGCTCGAGCGGCTTCCAGACTTTGGAGAATTCGAGCACCACCAGGCGCCCGCCAGGCTTCAGCACGCGCGCCATCTCGGCGAGCGCGGCGTCTTTTCGCGTCATGTTGCGCAGCCCGAAGCCGACGGTGACGCAATCGAAATGCGCCGACGGAAACGGCAGCCGCTCGGCGTCGCACTGCACCGCGGGCAGCGCAAGACCGCGATCGAGCAGCCGGTCGCGGCCGCGCTCGAGCATCCGCCGGTTGATGTCGGTGATCCACACCTCGCCGCCGGGCAGCACCCTGCGCGAGAGCGCGAGCGCCAGGTCGCCGCTGCCGGTGGCAATGTCGAGCATGCGCTCGCCCGGCTTCGGCCGCGCGATGGAAACCGCGAACGCCTTCCACGCGCGGTGCAGGCCGAGCGACATCAGGTCGTTCATGACGTCGTAGCGCTCGGCCACCGAGTCGAAGACGCGCTTTACGGTGTCGGCTTTATTCCCGGCTTGCATTGGCCGCCTTGAGCCTCTCCAGGTATTGGGACCAGAGGCTCTCCTGGCTCTCGCCGAGCTCGTACAGATAGTCCCACGAATAGATGCCGGTGCTGTGCCCGTCGGAAAACTGCGGCTGCACCGCGTACGAGCCCACCGGCTCGAGCGAGCGGATCTCGACGTTGCGCTTGCCGATCTGCAGCACCTCCTGGCCGGGGCCGTGGCCGCGCACCTCGGCCGAGGGCGAATACACCCGCAGGAACTCGTACGGCAGCCGAAACGTGCGCCCGTCGGCGAACGCGATCTCCAGCACGCGCGACTTCTGGTGCAGCGTGATGCCGGTGGGTACGCGCTCGATCACAGCAGAACCCTTTCGATGCCGCCGGCGTTTGCCTTGGCGACGAACTCGGGCAGCCAGTTCTCGCCGAGCAACCGCCGCGCCAGCTCGACCACAATGTAGTCCGCCTGCGCGCCCGTGTCATCCTCGAAGCGCGCGAGGCCCTGAAGGCAGGAGGGGCAGGAGGTCAGAATCTTGACCGGGGAAGCGTCGCCGCCGAGATCGGCAATGCCCTTCCTGAGCGACTCTTCCTTGCTGAAGCGAACCTGGGTCGAGATGTCGGGCCGCGTCATCGCGAGCGTGCCCGACTCGCCGCAGCAGCGCTCGGAAAGGCGAGCCTCTCCGATCAGGCCGTTCACCACGCTGAGCGGCTTGGCGGTCTTGATCGGCGTGTGGCAGGGATCGTGATACAGGTATTTGACCCCGGGGACATCGTTCGCCTTCACGCCTTTCTCGAGCAGGTATTCGTGGATGTCGAGGAGCCGGGCGCCGGGGAAGATCGCACCGAACTCGTACTTCTCGAGCTGGTCGAGGCAGGTGCCGCACGAGACGATCACGGTGCGGATATCGAGATAGTTGAGCGTGGTGGCGAGACGGTGGAAGAGCACGCGGTTCTGCACGATGATGCGCTCGCCCTTCTCCGACTCGCCGGCTGCGGTCTGCGGGTAGCCGCAGCACAGGTATCCCGGCGGCAGCACGCATTGCGTGCCCACCTCGTAGAGCATGGCCTGCGTGGCGAGCCCCACCTGAGAGAACAGGCGCTCCGAGCCGCAGCCCGGGAAGTAGAACACCGCGTCCGAGTCTTCGTTCACCTTCGCCGGATCGCGGATGATCGGCACCACTTTCGCGTCCTCGATGTCCAGCAGCGCCCGCGCGGTCTTCTTCGGCAGCCGCCCCGGCATCGGCTTGTTGATGAAGTGGACGACCTGCGCGCGCAGCGGCTTCTGGCCCGTGGTGAGCGGCGGCGCCGCCGTCTGCTTTCTCACAACTCCGAAAGTCTTGAAAAGCGAAAAAGCGGCCCTTTGGGCCCGGTAACCCCAATCGATCATCACGGTGCGCGCCATCTTCACCGCGCGCGGGTCGGTCAGCCCGAGGAACAGCATCGATGCCTTGGTTCCCGGGTTGAAGCGGCGCTTGCCGGCGCGGCGCAGGTAGTTGCGCATGATGATCGAAACGTCGCCGAAGTCGATGTCCACCGGGCACGCCGGCTCGCACTTGTGGCACACGGTGCAGTGATCGGCGACATCGCCGAACTCGTCGTAGTGCGCGAGCGCGACACCGCGCCGCGTCTGCTCCTCGTAGAGGATCGCCTCGATCAGGAGCGAGGTGGCGAGGATCTTGTTGCGCGGCGAATACAGCAGGTTGGCGCGCGGGACATGCGTCGCGCAGGGCGGCTTGCACTTGCCGCAGCGCAGGCAGTCCTTGATCGCGCCGGCGACGCGCCCGAGGTCGGTCTCGTCGAGGATCAGCGACTCGGCGCCGATCAGCGAGAAGCTCGGCGTATAGGCGTCGGCCAGGTCGCCGCCGGCGAGGAGCTTGCCGGCGTTGAAGCGGCCCTCGGGATCGACCGCCTGCTTGTACGCGCGAAACGCCTCGATCTCGGCGGGCTCGAGGAATTCGAGCTTGGTGATGCCGATGCCGTGCTCGCCGGAGATCACGCCGCCGAGCGAGCGCGCGAGGCGCATGATTCGCGCCACCGCGTCGGATGCACGCTGCAGCATCTGGTAGTCGTCGGAGTTGACCGGGATGTTGGTGTGCACGTTGCCGTCGCCGGCGTGCATATGCAGTGCGACGAAGACACGTCCCCGGAGGATCCTCTTGTGAGCCTCCTCAGTCCCTTCGAGAATCCGGCGGAAGGCGACGCCGTCGAAGATGTGGCGCAGCTCGTCGCGCACCTCGGTCTTCCATGACAGGCGCTGGCGGTAGGACTGGAGCTCGTCGAAGTAGTGGTCCATGTCCGAGGCGATCGCCTGCCAGCGGCCGCGCACCCGCCGCAGCAGCTCGAGCGCGCGGCCGGGCCGCTCGCCGAGCAGGTCCCTATCCTCGACCGCCAATTCGCCGGAGAAATACTCTTCCAGGGCGTCCAGCAGCTCGAGCTTGTTGCGCACCGAGAACTCGATGTTGATGCGCTCGACGCCGTCGGTGTACTCGCCGAGCTTCTCCAGCGGGATCACCACGTCCTCGTTGATCTTGAAGGCGTTGGTGTGCTTGGCGATCGCCGCGGTGCGCGCGCGGTCGAGCCAGAAGCGCTTGCGCGCCTCGGGCGAGACCGCGATGAACCCTTCGCCGCCGCGGGCGTTCGCGATGCGCACCACCCCGGACGCCGCCGCGGCGACCGCGTCGACGTCGTCGCCGACGAGGTCCCCGATCAGCACCATGCGCGGGCGCTGGCTGCGCCGCGACTTGGTGGCGTAGCCGACCGCCTTGACGTAGCGCTCGTCGAGGTGCTCCAGGCCGGCCAACAAGACCGCTTTCGATTTTTCAATGTAGTTTTTTACTTCCACAATGGCCGGAACGGCATCGCGCGCCAGCCCGAAGAACTCCAGGCACACCGTGCGCGTGTGCGCCGGCATGCGGTGCAGGAGAAAGCGCGCCGCGACGATGATGCCGTCGGTGCCCTCCTTCTGGACCCCCGGCAGCCCGGCGAGGAACTTGTCGCTCACGTCCTTGCCGAGGCCCGCCTTGCGGAAGTGCGACCCGGGGATCTCGAGAACGCGCTCCTGCTTCAGCTTCTTTCCCTGGAAATACTTCAATCCGAAGCGCACCTTCGGCGCGTCGTGGATCTTGCCGAGGTTGTGCTCGAGTCGCTCGACCTCGAGCCACTCGCCCTGCGGCGTCACCATGCGCCACCAGACCAGGTTGTCGATCGCGGTGCCCCAGAGCACGGCCTTCTTGCCCCCGGCGTTCATCGCCACGTTGCCGCCGATGCACGAAGCATCCGCGGAGGTCGGATCGACCGCGAATACCAGCCCGCCCTCCTCGGCGAGGTCCATCACGCGCCGGGTCACCACTCCCGCCGATGCGCGGATCGTGGGCTGCGGGCGCGCCACGCCGGGAAGCTCGGCGTGCTCGATCGGTCCGAGGCTTTCGAGCTTCTCGGTGTTGATCACCGCCGAGCGGCGCGTGAGCGGGATGACGCCGCCGGTGTAGCCCGTGCCGCCGCCGCGCGGGATGATGGTGAGGCCGAGGGCGATCAGCTCCCGGACCAGCGGTTGGATTTCCTCTTCGCTGTCCGGGGTGAGCACCACGAACGGCACCTCGACGCGCCAGTCGGTAGCGTCGGTGACGTGCGAGACGCGCGCGAAGCCGTCGAACAGGATGTTGTCGCGGCGTGTGACGCGCGCCAGGCGCCGCATCGCCTTGGCGCGCAGCGCGCGCGTGACGGCGAATTCTTCCTCGAAGCCGTCGACTGCCGCGCGCGTGAGCTCCAGGAGCCGCGCCACCTTGAGACTTCCGGCGCGGCGCGCTTCGATCTCGGCCAGCCGCCGGCGCATGCCGCCGAGCGCCTCGGCGCGGCGCTGCGGCCGGTTGACCAGCTCGTCCTCGAGATAGGGATTGCGCTGGATGGCCCAGATCTCTCCCAGCACTTCGTAGAGCATGCGCGACGAGCGGCCGGTGCGGCGCTCGTCGCGCAGCTCGGCGATCAGCGCCCAGCCGTCCGGGCCGAGAAGACGCAGCGTGATCTCACGGTCGGAGAACGACGTGTAGTTGTAGGGAATTTCGCGGATGCGATTCATTCAGCGCCGAATACGTCCCTATAGCTGGCGTAGAAGCTGGCGAACAAGGTCGGCAACAGCACGATGAGCAACGGAAACACCAGCGCCATCGGGGCAACTTTCAGCGAAGCGAGCGTCACGATGCCGAGCACTGCCAGCGGCAGCGCCAGGGTGAGAAGCGCGGTGACGGCGCCGTACGCGAGGAAGGCACGCCAGTTCATGAGGCAGGCGAAGAAGCTGAAGAAAACCGCCTTCGCGGGACCGGCCCCGTGCCAGGCGGCAAGCAGCGGCGCGAACCAGAACATCATCAGCACCGGCGCATAAAGCGCCGCTGCCGCGACGAGCGCAGTAAGAAACTCCTCGGACTGCAGGACTTCGTCCTCCGGCTTGCGCCCGGCGAGCATCCACGTCGCAAGCGCACCCTCGTCGGCCAGCGCGGTCGCGGCGAGCAGCAACGCGAGACAGGCGAGGTAGACCACCCCGAGCACCATCTGGCTCCTGAGATGGTGGCGAAAACCGTCGAAAAGCTGCGCGAGCTCCACCGGTCCGCGGCTTGCCGCCGCCCGCGCCGCGGCCATGAAGCCCACGGAAAAGGCCGGCACCAGGATCGACGCGGCGGCGACGCCGACGAGCGGCACCACCGAAACCAGCGTCATGATCAGCCAGTACGCGAACACCATCGCGATCCATCCCAAGGGCGCGGCACGGAACAGGCGCCAGCCGTCGACAAGCCAGCGCACGCCCTTTCGCGTCTCCACGATCCGCGCCTGCATCAGGCGATCCAGGGAGTCGGGACCGCGATGCGCGACTCAAGGACCCGGCGGAAGTGCTCCGGGTCGTGCGCGTGCACCAGCATGCCCGGGCGCGGCAAGTGGAAGTCGTACAGGCGCGACAGCCAGAAGCGCAGCGCCGCGGCGCGCAGCATCGCCGGCCAGGCCTCGCGCTCGAGCGCGGTGAACGGCCGCAACGCATGATAGGCACCGAGCAGGGCTTTCATCCGAGCCGGATCGAGGCCCTGATCTGCCTTCAGATCCTTGAGGCACCAATCGTTGGCGCACACCGCGACGTCGTAGAGCAGGCAGTCGACGCCGGCGAAATAGAAGTCGACCACGCCGGAAATGCGCGCACCCTCCCACAGCGCGTTGTCGCGAAAGAGGTCCGCGTGCACCGGCCCGCGCGGCAGATCCGGAAAGCGCTGCTCTGCCTGGTATTGCAGCTCTTCATCCACCATCTCAACTTCTTTTTTGTTCAAGAAACTCCTGACTTCCCTCGCCGCGAAGCGCCACCACTTCGGACCGCGCGGATTCTCCAGGTAGGCGCTATAAGAGCGGCCGGCGAGGTGCATGCGGCCGAGGAGCGCGCCGAGCTCCTCGCAGTGCGCCGCCTCCGGCTTCTCGAGAGAGCCTCCGGACAGCCGCGTGACGAGGGCCGCGGGCTTGCCGTTGAGGCTGCCGAGGTACTGGTCGGAGAGATCGGCGATCGGCGCCGGGCACGGAATCCCGTGGCGCGCGAGGTGCGCCATGAGGTGCAGGTAGAACGGCAGCTCCTCCGCCGGCAGCCGCTCGAACAGCGTCAGGACATAGCGGCCCTGCGTGGTGGTGACGAAGTAGTTGGTGTTCTCGATGCCGGCCTTGATCGGCTCGCACGCCGTCAGCCGGCCGACCGAATAGTTCCTGAGCCAGCCGTCGAGCTCAACCTCCGAAACGGGCGTGTAAACCGACAATCAGTCCCACGTGTGAATCGGCCACATCGGCACCCGCACGCCGTCGTCGAGCGAATCGCGGCGCATCCAGTTGCCGTTGCCGGTCGTGTCGACCAGGTAGTAGGGCTTGCCGTGCGGCGGCGTGACCTTGAGCATCACTACGCGGCCGCCCTCGCGCACTTCCTCGATCTTGTCGCCGGTCTCGACCGGGATGCGCACCGTGGGCTCCTCCGGCGCCATCGGCGGAGGAGGCGGCGGCTCGGGTAGCGGCTCGAGCTTGGGCGGGCGGCTTTGCGCGTGTGACAGCGTCGAAAAAATGACGAGAAACCCTACCAACAGCAGGCGCCGCATCGCGTCGATTCTACTAGAGGTTCAACAGCACCTCTCGCTCTGCGGGGGACGGCGCGAAGCCGCGCTTCTCGTAGAAAGCGAAGATCGCATCGACGACCTGCTGCGGCTTGTCGTACACCTGCACGAGGTCGAGATCGCCAGCGTCGATCATGCCCTCGGCGGCGAGCCTCTCGCGCATCCACGTGAGCAGGCCGCGCCAGTAGGGCTCGTGCACCAGGATGATCGGCATCTTGCGCGTCTTGCCCGTCTGCACCAGCGTGAGCGCCTCGAACAGCTCATCGAGCGTGCCGTATCCTCCGGGCAGCACGATGAAAGCGGTCGCGACCTTGGCGAACATCGCCTTGCGCGTGAAGAAGTGCTTGAAGCGCAGGCTGATGTGCTGGTAGCGGCTAGAGGGCTGCTCCATCGGCAGGTCGATGTTGAGCCCCACCGCCAGGCCGGCGCCCTTGAACGCGCCGCGGTTGGTCGCTTCCATCAGCCCCGGCCCGCCGCCGCACACCACCGCGAAGCCGGCATCCGAAAGCAGCCGCGCGGTCTCTTCGGCGAGCTCGTAGTACGGCGTGCCGGGCTTGACGCGCGCGCTGCCGAACACCGACACCGCCGGATGGATGCCGACCAGGCGCTCGGTCGCCTCGACCAACTCTGCCATAATGCCGAACACCCTCCACGCCTCGGGCGCGGGAACCTCTTTCGCCAGCTCGGCCAGCTTCGGTTGCCTGTCTTGATTCATGTCGGGAAGTAATCCTGAGAAAACGTTATTGCTGGTCGACGGCTCGTCGTACCTGTACCGCGCATTCCACGCGCTGCCCGGGCTGAAGAGCCCGCAGACCGGCGAGCCGACCGGCGCGATCTACGGCGTGCTCAACATGCTGCGCAAGCTTGCGACCGATTATAAGCCGGCGGCGCTCGCATGCGTGTTCGACGCCAAGGGCAAGACCTTCCGCGACGCCGAGTACTCCGAGTACAAGGCGAACCGCACGCCCATGCCCGACGATCTGCGCGTGCAGGTCGCCCCGCTGCACGAGGCGGTCGAGGCGCTCGGCTGGCCGATGCTCATCGTCGAAGGCGTCGAGGCCGACGACGTGATCGCCACGCTCGCCGAGGAGGCGAAGCGCGACGGCTGGCGCGCGGTGATCTCGACCGGCGACAAGGACTTCGCGCAGCTGGTGGACGAGCGCGTGACGCTCGTCAACACCATGTCCAACGAGCTGCTCGACATCGAGGGCGTGAAGAAGAAATTCGGCGTGCCGCCGGAGAAATTCCTCGACTACCTCACCCTCATCGGCGACCAGATCGACAACATTCCCGGCGTCGACAAGGTCGGCCCGAAGACCGCGGCCAAGTGGATCGAGAAGTACGGCTCGCTCGAAGGCGTACTCGCGCACGCCGACGAGATCAGCGGGCTGGCCGGTGAGAACCTGCGCAAGGCGCGCGACTGGCTCCCGAAGGCGCGCCACCTCCTCACCATCAAGCGTGACGTGCCTCTCGACGTAAAAATCGAGAATCTGCAGAAGAAGCCCGACCCCGCGCGCCAGCGCGAGCAGTACGAGCGCTTCGGCTTCAAGTCCTGGCTGAAGGAATTCGAGGGGCTTGCGTCGGCGCCCGCGGCCGCCAGCCCGGCCGCGGCAACGGCGATGCAGAAGCGCAGGCATCGCACGATCCTCACGGAAGACGAGCTGAAGGACCTGCTGCTCAAGATCGAAGCGGCGGACCTCGTGGGCTTCGACACCCACTGCGTGGGCGAGGAGCCGATGACGGCGCGCATCGTCGGCCTGTCGTTCGCCTTCGGCGACGAGGCGGTTTACCTGCCGCTTGCGCACGAGTACGCGGGCGCGCCGGCGCAGCTCGCGGTCGATGCGGCGCTCGAGCTTCTCAAGCCCTGGCTCGAGCGCGACGACCGCCGGAAGGTCGGCGAGGACGTGAAGCTCGATACGCACGCGCTCGCGAATCACGGCGTGCGCCTCGCGGGCTGCGTGCACGACACGCTGCTCGAATCCTACGTGCTGGAAGTGCACGAGCGCCACGAGCTCGGCATGCTCGCGCAGCGCTACTGCGGCTGGACCATTCTCGGCTACGACGAAGTGACCGGCAAAGGCGCCGGGCGCATCCCGTTCTCCGCGGTCGACGTCGCGCGCGCCACCGAGTACGCCGCCGGAAAGACCGACTGCGCGCTCGCGCTTCATGGCTTGCTTTTCGAAAAGATCGAAAGCGACGAGAAGCTGAAGTTCGTCTACGGCTCGATCGAGATGCCGGTGCTGCCGGTGCTCTGGCGCATGGAGCGCAACGGCGTGCTGCTTGACCGGGAGAAGCTCGACGCGCAGAGCCACGAGCTCGGAAAAGAGATGTTACAAAAAGAACAAGACGCTTATTCCGCAGCGGGCCAGCCCTTCAACCTCGGCTCGCCAAAGCAGATCCAGGAGATCTTGTTCGACCGGCTGAAGCTGCCGGTCAAGAAGAAGACGCCGTCGGGCCAGCCTTCGACCGACGAGGACTCGCTCGCCGAGCTCGCGCTCGACCATCCGCTGCCGAAGCTGATCCTCGAGCACCGCACGCTCTCGAAACTGAAGTCGACCTATACGGACAAATTGCCCAGAAGCATCAACGCGAAGACCGGCCGCGTGCACACGACCTACTCGCAGACCACCGCGGTCACCGGCAGGCTCTCGTCCAACGAGCCCAACCTGCAGAACATTCCGATCCGCACGCCGGCCGGACGGCGCATCCGAGAGTGTTTCATCGCGTCGCCGGGCTCGAAGATCGTGTCGGCCGATTATTCGCAGATCGAGCTCAGGATCATGGCGCACCTCTCAGGCGACGCGAACCTGCGGCGCGCGTTCGCCGAGGGCGAGGATGTCCATCGCGCGACTGCCGCCGAGGTCTTCGGGGTTCCTCTGTCTGCAGTAGAACCCGACCATCGACGCGTAGCGAAGGTGATCAACTTCGGCCTGATCTACGGCATGTCGTCCTTCGGCGTGGCGCAGAACCTCGGCATCGACCGCGGCACCGCGCAGATCTACGTAGACCGGTACTTCGCGCGCTTTCCAGGCGCGAAGCGCTACATGGACGAGACGCGCGCCCGCGCGCGCGAGCTCGGCTACGTCGAGACGGTATTCGGCCGGCGGCTGTGGCTGCCCGAGCTCAAGAGCGGCGCGCCGGTGCGCCGCCAGGCCGCCGAGCGCGCCGCGATCAACGCGCCGATGCAGGGCACCGCGGCGGACCTGATCAAGCTCGCCATGATTTCAGTGCAAGGTTTCCTGGAGAAGGAGAAGCTGAAGGCAATGCTGATCATGCAGGTGCACGACGAGCTCGTGCTCGAGGTGCCCGTGGGCGAGCTCGAGACCGTGAAGACGAAAGTCCCGGAGCTAATGCAATCGGTGGCCAAGCTCGAGGTGCCCCTCATCGTTGAGGTGGGGGTCGGCGACAACTGGGATAAGGCACACTAGCGCGATGGGCGAGCTGAAATCGCTGGGCCGCTACCAGATCCAGGGCGTGCTCGGGAAAGGCGCGATGGGCCTGGTCTACGACGGCCACGACCCCAAGCTAAACCGCCGGGTGGCGATCAAGACCATCCTGACCGCCACACTCGACGAAGCGACCGCGCGCCATTACACGGTGCGCTTCAAGCGCGAGGTGCGCGCCGTCGCGCGGCTCAACCACCCCAATATCGTCCAGGTGTACGACTTCGGCAACGAGGGCGACCTCGCGTACATCGTGATGGAGTACATCAAGGGCAAGGAGCTCAAGGACCATTTCGAAAAGAAGGAACGCTTCGACCTCAAGACCATCTTCCGCCTGATGACCGAGCTGCTCGACGCGCTCGAGTGCGCGCACGAGGCCGGCGTCATCCACCGCGACATCAAGCCGGCCAACCTGATGATCGACGCCGGCGGCCACGCCAAGCTCACCGATTTCGGCGTCGCGCGCTTCACCGAGCCCGACGGCGAGCAGCTCGAGGCGACGCGCGCCGGCACGATCGTCGGCACGCCGTCCTACATGTCCCCCGAGCAGATCCAGGGGCAGACGCTCGACCGGCGCACGGACATCTTCTCGGCCGGGGTGGTCTTCTACCAGCTGCTCACGGGGCAAAAGCCGTTCGAGGGAACGCAGTGGGCGCTGGCGAAAAAGATCGTCCAGGACGATCCGGTCTGGCCGTCCTCGCTGGTGCAGATTCCGACCGCGATCGACCGTGTCGTCGCCCGCGCCCTCGCCAAGGCCGCCGAGCAGCGTTATCAGACCGCGCGCAGCTTCGCCACCTCGCTCAAACGCATCCTCGAAGGCAAGCCGCCGGAGGACCCTGACGAAGTCCTCCCCGCGGCGGCATCGCCTGCGCCCAGGACTGTCAGCAGCGAAGCCGAGACGGAATTCTGGAACGAGGTCAAGGACAGCGACGATCCCGAGGACCTCGCGCTGTACGTCGAGCAGTTCCCGCAAGGCGCATACGTCGAGCTTGCGAAACGCAAGATTGCCGAGCTGGGCAAGAAGCGCTGAAGTCGCTCACGCATCAGCGCAGCACCGCGCTTTTCTCCGCTGCAGCGATCAGCGCCGCGGCATCTTCCTGCAGCAGGAACCGTTCCGCCATCGCGCGTGCCGCGGCTTTCTTCACCGCCGCCACGTAGCCCTCGTGGGAGCCGTAGCGTTCCTCTAGCGACGGACGTGGGTCGTGGTTGGCGCGTCGCTCCTCGGCGTTGCGTGCGAAGGGAATCATGCCGCCGGCGTAGTAGCAGATCTGGCCTTTGTGAAATCCGCCCGCCGCGACATTCCAGCCCAGGTAGGTGCCGAGCGGTGCGTCGAGCAGCACCACCGGCACGCCGCCGACTTCGTTGCCATCGGCATCGACCTTGGGCGCCAGCATCTTCAGACTCTGCCTGATGCGCGGCGGCGCCAGCGAAGCGATGCCGGACCCATCGACCGCATTGAACTGCGGGCCCCAATCGTAGTCGTGCACTCGCATGATGAAGTCCGGCTCCGGCACGGTGGCGCGCAGCCCGGGGAGCGTGGGAAACCCGATGGCCGCCTTGTGTGACTCGGCCAGCTGGCCCCGCGCCAAGGTCGGATAGCGGCTGGGCGGCGGCGGCACGCCTTTCATCACCCAGTCGCGGAAATGCACGCGAATGGCGTTCACGGTTTGCGCATGCGGCACGGGATTGGCGGGCAGCACCCCGGTGCCGAAGTTGTTGCCCGGGCAGGCGACTCCCGTCTTGGGCAGCCCGACGCCGGGCAGGCTGGTGTCGAACCCGCCTGCGCCGCCGCCGTGAGTCGTACTGGCAATGTAGTAGCGGCGCACCGTGTCCGGCAGTGGCAAATCGGCTTTGGCGTCCGCGCCCACCCATTCCGGCGTGAGCTTGAGTGCCCACACTTCGGCAGAACCGAAATGCTCGATCACCTTCGGGCAGGTTCGTGTCGCGGTACAGCGATCGAGAATTCCCGCCGACGGATGGCCGCGAACCGGGTCCGGATGCGGCGACCACCACTGCGGTCCTTCGCTGCCCGCTTGATACAACTCCATCGCGCCATCGGGCTGTGCCCAGCGGAAATTCAACGCGATGCGGCGCCCGGCGATGATCGGCCACATGCCGTCGTGCACCATGCCGCCGTCTTCGGCCCGGTTGAAGCCGAGGTGCAACCAGCCGCGCAGGTAGTTTCCCGATTGCGAAACGCCGCGCGCGATGCTGTGAGTGACGGCTTTGGCGATCGGGTTCCGCGTGCCTGCGTCATCTGCGGCGGCTTTCTTGAAGAACGCGCCGACATCGCGCCACGCGGCGAAGCCGATGCCCAGCACATGAGGATCGGCGGCGGTGAACACGACCTGGTACAGCCGCGTGCCGTCGAAGCCGTTTTTCAGGCAGATTTGCGCCGGATCGGGCACGCCGGGGAATGGATTGTTCGCGTCGCAGCGTGCCCACGCCCAATCGCTCGCCGGAACGGCGATTTCGTCGAATACCTCTCCCAGCTGGTTTTCGCGGCCGCGCGATACCAGCTTCGACCTGGTCGTATCCAGGCTCACTGGCTTGTACGGCACCGGATTGAACAACACGATCAGGGGTTGCGAGCCCATGCCCGAACGATTGGCGATGCGCCCGAATACCTCGCCGGTGATCGGCGCGCCGCCCGCGCCCCGCGCGACCGCCACTTGCAGGAAATGGTTGCCGGCGACGCTGGCCCTGTCCCGTACCGCGGTCCAGCCACTGTTGTCGCCCTGCCAGGCGCTGTCGAGAACGATGTCCCCGAAGGCGCGCTCCTGCGCGGGCAGCGCCACCGGGCGTCCGCGATTGGGCACGTTGTGCCACATCAGTCCGCTGGCGCGGCTCACGTCCACCGGCTTGCTAATCAGGAACGTGGCGACATAGCGCACCTTGCCGTCGGCATCCTTGGCCAGTTCGATGTCCTGGATGATGGCGTTGCCGGGGAGCTTCGGGTCGAGCTCGCCGAAAGCGCGCCCCGCCACCTGCTCGTAGGCGATGGCTCCAGCCGGGCTGCCCGCGGGCATGGGCAGCACTTCGTCGATGACGATGCGCGTCACACGCGCATCGACCGGGCCGCAAAACGCAAGTGCTAATACGCCGGCGGCCAGCGCGAGCGGGATGGTCTTCATGTTGTCCTCCTCGACGGGCCGCAAGCGGCCACAACTCGTCATTGAATCACCCGGTCCGCGAGCAGCAGGAGGGCGTGAGGCAGCTTGAGTCTCAGCTTTTCGGCGGTCTTCAGATTCACCACGAGATCAAACTTCGACGGCCGCTCGACCGGGAGGTCGGCGGGTTTCGCGCCCTGTAGGATTCGGTGCACGTAGGTGGCGCTGCGGCGGAAGATGGACTGTACGTTCGGGCCATAGGAGATCAGACCGCCCGCTTCGACGTAAGGCTCGAGGGGCATGCTCGTCGGCAGGTTGTGCTTGAGGGCGAAATCGATGATGAACTGGCGGAAGTTGAGGGTGCGCACGTCCCAAAGGACAAAAATCGCATCCGGCAGCCGTGTTTCCATTTTGCGGAGGGCGCCGAGCAAGTCGTCCGTCACATCAAATGACTCCATTGTAAGACCCAGCACCTGGCCCGCTTTCTCGACGGCCTGCAGTTCGGCGCGGTGGGATGGGTGAAAGCGCGTCCAGAGCACCGCCACTTTCGTGATCGTGGGACTGATCTCTTTCAACATCGCAAGCCGCTTCGGGTCGAGCTCAGTCTGAATGGTTGCCACACCTGTAACGTTGCCAACGGGCCTGGCGAGGTCTACGACCAAACCCGCGAGCACGGGTTCGGAGGAAAAGATCATCACGATCGGAATCGTCCGAGTCAGTTTCTTCGCGGCGAGGGCTGGGACCGTCCCGGAGGCGGCGATCACGTCGACCTTCGCGTCGACCAAAGCCTGCGCGGCAAATTCGAGAATGTCGAGGTTCATCTCGCCAGAGCGGTAAACCATCTCGACGGTCTTGCCGTCGACGTACCCCAGTTCACGCAAGCCTTCCAGAAAGGCTAGGCGTTCATCCGAGGCCTTGTCGCCAAGCGGGGCGAGAGTCAGGTAACCGATGCGCGGGAGACGTGCGGTCTGCGCAGCGAGCCGCGTTGGTGCGGCGAGCGTGAAAAGCAGGGCTGCGACTGCACTACGGCGATTCATTCCCTTTCGCTCCGCACCTGCCCGTCCCGAGGCTCATGCGCCGCCTTCGCAACGAACCGTGCTCGAACTCTACGCTTTCGCCCGGAAAAGTTAAGGACAATAAGAACGCTTTCACCTGCTCCGGCATTGTGCGACCGATGTGCCACCTAACGTGTAGTGAACCGCGTAAATGTCATGCAAGCGGGCATTTCTGGGTTGCGTGAGTACTCCACGCTTTCCGCTCAAGCGTTTAGGTTACTGAACACCTCTGCTTGGGGCAAAGATTCGCGGGCACACGCATGCGCATAAGAGGATAGCCGGCTTGGAGGACGGGCAGACGAGGGATTGCGCACCCGCTAGAGAGCGCCGAACACCTTTCGCAGGATCGCGCTGCCGGTGCCGACCGGATCCTTGCGGATCTTCTTCTCTTCCTCGCCGAGCATGAAGTAAAGCCCCTCGAGGGCCTTCTGCGTCACGTACTCGTCGAGGTCGGCGTGCTCGGTCTTGAGCAGGCCGAGCGCGGCCGCCGGTCGCGCGAACTCCTTGTAGCGCTGGGCGACGCCGACCTTCTCGGTCGCCGTGCTTACGATCGGGAGGAAGCGGTCGTGCAGCGTCTTGTCGGCGGTGCGGCGGAAATACGCCGTGCCCGCGGT
>DATBSZ010000239.1:0-6609 GCA_036559525.1 Burkholderiales bacterium | reverse complement strand
GTCGACGGTCTTCTCGCACACGATGTCGCAGCGCGCGATCGGGATGCCGGACTGGATGGTCTGGATCACGGTGTTGGTGCAGCCGTCCACGCTGTCGAAGGCGCAGACCGCCGCCGACATCGCTTCCTGCACCGGGTACAGGCGCACCGTCACCTCGGTGATGATGCCCAGCGTGCCTTCCGAGCCGACGAACAGGCGCGTGAGGTCGTAGCCTGCGGCGGATTTCTTCGCGCGCCGCGAGGTCTGGATGATGCGGCCGTCGGCGAGCACCACCTTCAGCGACAGCACGTTCTCGCGCATCGTGCCGTAGCGCACCGCATTGGTTCCGGAGGCCCGCGTCGCGGCCATGCCGCCGAGGGTCGCGTCGGCTCCGGGATCGACCGGGAAGAACAGCCCCGTGTGCTTGATGAACTCGTTCAGCTGCTTGCGCGTCACGCCCGCCTGCACCACCGCGTCGAGGTCCTGCTCGTGCACCGCGAGCACCTGGTTCATCTGCGAAAGGTCGATCGAGACGCCGCCCGCGATCGCGAGGATGTGGCCCTCGAGCGAGGTGCCGACGCCGTAGGGGATCATCGGCACGCGGTGGCGGCGGCAGATGTTCACGACGTCGCGCACCTCTTCGGTTGTTCTTACGAATACGACAACATCAGGCGGCGCGTAGGGAAAGTACGACTCGTCCTTGCCGTGGTGCTCGCGCACCGCCGCGGCGGTCGACACCCGCTCGCCGAGCAGCGCCTTCAGCTCGGCGACCACGGATTGGTCGAACTCTCGTGCCTTGTTCACGGACCTATTTTAGTCTGATCTCGCCGTCGAACGGCACCTTCACGCCGAGCGCCGGAATCTCGAGCATCACTTTCACCGGGATCGTTTCCTCGCCTTTCAGCTTGCCGGATTGCAGGGATTTCTGCACCGCCTGCTCGATCTCGCGCTGCGAGTTGACCCCGACCATCTTCAGGAACTTGCGGATGCTCAGATTGAACGTTTCCTGATCCATTAGCGCTCCTCGTTTTTTCCTTCGGTAAGGATTTTCTGGGCAAGTTTCTTGCCGAGCTCGACGCCCCACTGGTCGAAGCTGTTGATGTTCCAGATCACCCCCTGGGTGAAGACCTTGTGCTCGTAGAGGGCGATGAGGCGTCCCAGGTTCCTCGCGTCCATCTTCTCCAGCGACAGCACACTCGAGGGCCGGTTGCCGGGGTACTGCTGATGCGGCGGCAGCTTCGGATCGTCGGTGCCGTACGCCAGCGCGTCGGCCTGGGCGCGAAGGTTTGCCGTAAGAACGCGACTTTCCCCGACGTCGACGAAATCGGCCGGGACCGCGTGGGTGCCCTGGTGCAGGAGCTGGTGGAAGGAGTGCTGGCTCACCGTGCCTTCGCCGCCCCAGAGCACCGGCGCGGTGGCGTAGTCGACGACGCGGCCCTCGCGATCGACACGCTTGCCGTTCGACTCCATCTCGAGCTGCTGCAGGAAGGCCGGGAGCAGGCGCAGCGCGTTCGCGTACGGCAGCACTGCGTGCGTCGGCGAGCCGAGGAAGTTGGCGTTCCACACGCCGATCAGCGCCATCAGCGCCGGGACGTTCTTTTCCAGCGGCGTTTCGGCGAAGTGCCGGTCGATGTCGTTGCCGCCCTGCAGGAACTGCTGGAACGAATCGAAGCCGATGGCGCAGGCGGCCGCGAACCCCACCGCCGACCAGACCGAGAAGCGCCCGCCGACCCAATCCCACATCGGCAGGATCTCGGCGGCGCCGAATGCCTCCGCCGCCTGCACATTCGAAGTGACCGCGTAGAACGCCTTGGCACCCCATTCCTTCGCGGCGAGCGCGTTCGCCATCGTCTCCTGGGTGGTGAACGTCTTCGACGCGACGATGAGGAGCGTGCTCGCCGGCTCGGCGCCCTGGAGCGCGCGGGCGAGGTCGCGCGGATCGACATTGGCGGCGAAGCGCACGTCCAGCGCGTTGTCGCTCAATGCGTCGGCGAGGAGCCGCGGCCCGAGGTCCGAGCCGCCGGTTCCGAGGTTGATGACCCGTTTGAACCGCTTTTCCGCTCTCAGCTTGCCGCTGAGCTCTTTCATGCGAGCGAGCGTTTCCTTGACCTCGCGCGGGGCGCCATCGCCCGCCCGCAAGGCCGTATGCCAGGCGGCGCGCTTCTCGGTCGAGTTCACCTCGCTGCCGGCGAGGAGCGCTTCGCGCCATTCGGCGAAGCCGCGCTCGGCGGCGAGATGCGCGAGCAGGCGCAGGGTGATTGCGCCGAGGCGCTGGCGCGAATAGTCGTAGCGCAGGCCGGGGGTCTCGGCGACGAACTGCCGGCCGCGCGCCGCGTCGGCGGAGAAGAGCTCGCGCAAGTGCACCGCGCGCCAGCTTTCGGCGTGCTGCGAGAGCTTCGCCCAGGCCGGGCATTGCGTCGGGGAGCGTGTATTCATTTACCCAGTCGATATAGGCGGTACCGCTCGGCGCGGTCGCCGGGGCGGCCGACGTCGGCAAGCTTGACCCAGCCGGCGCCGGGCCCGTCGAATTCATGCAGCGGGTTGCCCTGCACGAGCAGCAGCGGACAGGCGTTCGGCCGCACCAGGTCGTAGGGGCGCGCGCGGATGCCCGCGTGGTAGTCGAGCGCGGCGGCCTGCGACACGCCGAGCGCCTTCTGTGCGATGCAGCCCGAGCCGACCGCGATTTTCGAGCGCAGCTGCAGCGCCACCGAGCGGTAGCTCTTCTGATAGTCGGCCCAGGGCATGAGCAGCATCGCCCCCGTGCCCCACAGCAGCACGATGCCGGCCGCCCAGCGCAGCACGCTGCGCATCGGCGAGCGCGTGGTGTAGAAGATCAGGACCACCCAGCCCGCGGCGAGCACCAGCGCGAACGCGACGTACGCGAGCTTGAACTCGGGCGAGAAGCCGGGCGCCGTCTTGAAGAAGTTGTTGGCGAAGCGCGCCGGCACTCCGGTCAGCATGGCGAACCAGCAGAACCAGATCAGCAGCCCGAAGAAGCCGAAGCCGAGCACGCCGAACCAGTCGAGCGCGCCCGCCGCGCCGCGCCTCAGGACCAGCGCGCCCTGGGAGCCGAGCAGCGCGAGCGGCGCGAGCAGCGGGATCAGGTGCACGTCCTGCGCCGGCCCCCAGTACGCCGCAAAGAGAAGGAGGAGCACGCTTGCCACCGCCGGCACGAAGAGCCGGGGCTCGCTCCAGCGCCGGCGCAGCGACCACGCCGCCCACACCGCCAGCGGCCACGCCGGCCAGGCAAACCAGCTCCCGGTGACGAGGAAATAGCGCAGGTTCGCCACCGGATCGCCGATCGGCTGCCAGGCCACGTGGCGCCACAGCGCGAACGTTTCCGGCTCGCGCCACGCGAGCGCGAGGGGCCAGCTCGCCGCCACCGCCAGTGCCGCGAGAAGGGACACCGGGACGAAAACCCATGCGCTTCGCGTACGCCACTGCGGACAGAGCACATGCGCGGCGATCACCGCGAGGAGCAGCGCGGCCGGCGAGATCCACATCGCGGAGAGCGCAGCGATGCCGACCGCGGCGCCGAAGAGCGCGCCGGCCAACAGCGGCCGGCGCGCAGCCTGCGGCAGCGCGGCGAGCGCGCCGCACAGGGCGGCGAGGGCGGCGAGCTCGGGCAGCGCCTCGTGCGCATGCACGATCAGGCCGATCGAGCCCAGGAGCACGAGCATCGCGGCCGCGCCGTGCACGCGGCGATCGTCGTCGGGACGCGCCCAGCGGCGCGCCGCGAGGTAGATCAGGAAGAAAGCGGCGAGGACCAGCGTGCCGCTCGCCAGCCGCGCTGCGGAATGGAACTCCAGGATGAATTGCAGCGCCTTGCCGAAGCTCAGGGCCAGCCAGTGGTAGAGCGGCGGGTCGAACAGCCACGGGTTTCCCGCGATGCGCGGCACGAGCGGCGCGCCGCTCTCGGCCATGTCGTGCACGATGCCGAGGCCGATGGCGTCGTGCGTCTTCCACAGGTCGTGCCCGGCGAGGCCGGGAAGCGCGAACGCGAGCGCAATGAGCGCTAGCGCCGCTGGAGTGGGGGGTAAGCTGAGGCGGGGGAGCATCCCCCAAAGACCAGTTAGGCCTTTTTCTCCGGAGTCTTCTTGGTGTAGCGGCGCTTGAACTTCTCGACGCGCCCGGCGGTGTCGACGATCTTCTGCTTGCCGGTGTAGTACGGATGCGATTCCGAGGACACCTCGATCTTGACGACGGGGTATTCCTTGCCGTCTTCCCACTTCATGGTCTCGCGGCCCTTGGTGTCGATCGCCGAGCGCGTGAGGAAGGAGTGGTTCGAGCTGGTGTCGAGGAAGATCACCGCTTTGTAGTCGGGGTGGATGCCTGGTTTCATAGGGCGCGAATTATAAAGGTTTTTTCGGGGTTAAAGGCGACCCTCGCGCTTCAATTCCAGGTAACGGTTGACGAGCGAGATGGCGAGCCGTTCCGGCTCGACGTCCAGGCAGACGGCGCCCGAGGCGCCGATGCGGCGGAAGGTGCGCTCGCGCGCGGCGAGGTACTCGGCGGCGGCGGCGTGGGTGACGGCGCGGTCGAAGCTGTCGACCCGCGCGGAGAGCGCCCGGGAAATGATGGCTTCGCGAAGCGAGGCCAGGACGACCAGGTGCCGGGTGCGCAGGAGCTTCAGCGCCGGCAGCAGGGTCTCGTCGTCCTCGTCGCGCAGGTTGGTGAGCACGATGACGAGCGAGCGCCGGCGCAGCCGCCGCATCACGTCGCGCGCCGCCAGGTTGTAGTCGGGCACCTCGAGCGTCGGCTCGATGTCGTAGACGCGGTTGAGGACGGCGTTCACCGCGCCGACGGACTTGCGCGGCTCGACGAAGCGGTTGATCCCCGCCATGGTCATCATCCCGACCGCGTCGCCCTGCCGCAGCGCGACGTGCGCTAGCAGCAACGCCGCGTTCAGGGCGTGATCGAAATGGGAAAGCTCATCGTCCTTCGATGCCATGCGTCGTCCGCAGTCGATGACGAGCATGACGCGCTGGTCCTTCTCCTCCTCGTACTCGCGCGCGATCAGCCGCTGGGTGCGCGAGGTCGCCTTCCAGTCGATGGCGCGCTGCGAGTCGCCCTGCCGGTATTCCCGCAGCTGGTGGAACTCCATGCCCTCGCCGCGCTTGCGCACCTGGAGCACGCCGATCTGCGACAGCCGGTTGTCGGTGGCGAGCAGCGTGTACTTCGCCAGCGCGCGGAAGTTGGGGTAGACGCGAACCGGGCTTGGGGCGCCAATCTTGCGGGAGATCTGCCATAGCCCTATCGGTGAAAAAAGCCGGGCTTCAGCCGCGCTGAACTGCGTTTCGCCGCGCGCCACCGGGCGCACCTGGTAAGCCACCTCGGTCCACTGCCCGCGCTCGAGCGTGAGCCGCCGCGGCAGCCCCTCGGCTTCGAAGCTGGGCGGGTGGTGGTCGTGCAAGTCCAGGCGCACGCGCAGCCCGGCGGCATTGGCGATGCGCAGCCGCACCTCCGAGCTCACGCCGAGCGCCAGCGATCCCGGGACGTTCCGCGCCAGCGCCGGCGCGGGAAGCCGCAGCCCGGCGAAGGCATCGAGCAGCGCGAGCAGCACGAAGCCCGCCGCGAAGCCGGTCCAGGGAAGCTGGAACTCCGGGTAGATCGAGACCGCGACCGCGATCGCCGCGATCACCAGCACCGCCCAAAGGAGCCGGGCGGAAGGAATCATTTGCGCGGGGCTTCGATTTTCTCGAGAAGACCTTTCAGGATCGCGTCGGTGTCGCGTCCCTCGAGCTCGAGCTCGGGCGAGGGCATGATGCGATGGCGCAGCGCGGGCAGCGCCATTTTCTTGACATCATCCGGCGTCACGAAGTCGCGGCCCTGCAGGAGCGCCGCGGCGCGCGCCGCGCGCACCAGGGAAATGGCGCCGCGCGGCCCGGCTCCCGCGACCACCCCCGCCCAGGCGCGCGTCGCGCGCACCAGGCGCAGCGCGTAGTCGAGCACCGCGTCGTCGGCGCCGAGCGAGGCGGTAATCGCCTGCAGCGAGGTCACGGTGGCGGGCTTGACCAGGCTTGCTACCTGCTCCACCTCCAGCCGGTCGCCGACCTTGCCCTCGGTGACATGGCGCACCAGGGCGAGCTCGTCGGCCTGCGACGGATAGTCGATCTTCACTTTCAGCAGGAAGCGGTCGAGCTGCGCTTCCGGCAGGGCGTAGGTGCCCTCCTGCTCGATCGGATTCTGGGTTGCGAGCACCATGAACGGCGGCTCGAGCCGGTGCGCCTCGCCCTCGATCGTGACCTGCGCTTCCTGCATCACCTCGAGCAGCGCCGCCTGCGTCTTCGCCGGCGCGCGGTTGATCTCGTCGGCGAGCAGCAGGTTCACGAAGACCGGCCCGCGGCGCGTCGTGAACACCTGGTTCTTCGGATCGTAGAGCGTATGCCCGGTGACGTCGGCGGGCATGAGGTCCGGCGTGAACTGGATGCGGCCGAAGGTGCCGGAGATCGTGCGCGCGAGCGCCTTTACCAGGAGCGTTTTCCCCAAGCCGGGCACGCCCTCGACCAGCACGTGGCCGCCGGCGAGCAGCGCGCACAGCACCGCGTCGATGACCTCGGGCTGGCCGATCAGCGCCTTGCCGATCTCGGTGCGCATCGCCGCGGTGAGCTTGGCGGCCTGGCTGAATTG
>DATBSZ010000238.1:0-5569 GCA_036559525.1 Burkholderiales bacterium | reverse complement strand
CGGCCAGGCGCTGCAGGAAAAGGAGTCGGGCAGCACCTCGTCCTCGGCCTTCATCTTCGGGCTGATCGTGGTGTTCCTGCTGCTCGCGGCGCAGTTCGAGAAGTGGACCCTGCCGGTGGCGGTGGTGCTGACCGTGCCGTTCGCGATCTTCGGCGCGCTCGTGTTCACCTGGGCCCTGGGGCTGGAGAACGACGTCTATTTCCAGGTCGGTATGGTGACCCTGGTGGGGCTCTCCGCGAAGAACGCCATCCTTATTTGTGAAGTTGCGATCGAGAAGGTGCACCACGGCATGGGGGCGCGCGAGGCCGCGATCGAGGCGGCCGGGATGCGGCTGCGCGCGATCGTGATGACCTCGTTCGCGTTCATTTTGGGCTGCGTGCCGCTCGCAATCGCGACAGGGCCCGGGGCTAACAGCTTGCGCGCGATCGGCACCGGCGTGATCGGCGGCATGCTCGCTTCGACCATCATCGCCATCTTCTTCGTGCCGCTGTTCTTCTGGATGCTGGAATCGATGAGCGAGAGATTCGCGAGCAAGAAGGAACCGGCGCCCGCCGGCGGCGCCGCGCCCAAGGCGGCGCATGCACCTCACAAGGATGAATAAATGAGGCGGAGTATTGTCCTCGTCGGGACATTGCTTTCAGCTTGCGCGGTCGGCCCGGACTACGAGCGGCCGGCGGTCGAGTCGCCGCCCGAGTACCGCATCGACTACCCGAAGGCCGCCGAGGTCGCGAACACCAAGTGGTGGGAGCAGTTCGGCGACCCGGCGCTCAACCAGCTGATCGAAGAGGCGCTGCTCGGCAACCTCGACGTGAAGGCGGCCGCGGCGAACGTCGATCGGTTCCTCGGCGCGCTGCGCACCACGCGCTCGCAGTTTTTCCCGCAGTTCGGCTACGGCGCGGACGCGAGCTACAACCGCGCGAGCCGCGTCGGCCAGCCGCCGCTCGGGTCCGGCGACGACAACACCTATTCGCTCTACCAGGGGAGTTTGAGCGCGGACTGGCAGATCGACCTCTTCGGCCGCGTGCGGCGCCAGAGCGAGGCGGTGCAGGCGCAGGTCTACGCGAGCGAGCAGGGCAGGCGCGGCGTGATCCTGTCGATCGTCAGCACCGCCGCGGTGGCCTACGTCAGCCTGCGCGCGCTCGACCGCCAGCTCGAGATCGCGCGCGGCACCGCGCAGAACTATGCCGAGACGCGCAAGCTGTTCGAGCTGCGCCTGCGCGGCGGCGTGATCTCGGACGTCGAGATGGCGCAGATCGAGTCGCAGTACGAGCTCGCGCTCGCCGCGATCCCGGCGTTCGAGTTCTCCATCGCCCAGCAGGAGAACCTGATCTCGACGCTCCTCGGGCGCCACCCCGGGCCGATCCCGCGCGGCAGGACGATCGACGAGCTCGCGCCGCCGGCGATCCCCGCCGGCCTGCCCTCCGAGCTGCTCGAGCGCCGGCCCGACATCCTGCAAGCGGAGCAGAACCTGGTCACCGCCAACGCCGGCATCGGCGCGGCGAAGGCGCTTTACTTCCCGTCGTTCTCGCTCACCGGCGCCATCGGCACGGCCAGCACCGACTTCAGCAATTTCCTTACCGGGCCGGCGCGAACGGCCTTTATCGCCGCCAGCCTGGTGGGGCCGATCTTTACCTTCGGCAATATCGAAGGCCAGGTGCGCTCGGCCGAAGCCGCGCGGGAGCAGGCGCTGTACTTCTACCGCCAGACCATCCTTAACGCGCTGCGCGAGACCAACGACGCGCTGGTCGGCTCGCAGAAGACGCGCGAGCAGTCGGAGGCGCAGACCCGGCGCGTGCGCGCGCTGCGCAACTACGCGCGCCTTTCGCGCGTGCGCTTCGACAACGGCGCGGCGAGCTACGTCGAGGTGCTGGTGGCGGAGAACGATCTCTTCAGCGCCGAGCTGAACCTGGTCACCAACCAGGCCGACCGGCTGACGCAGGTCATCAACGTATACAAGGCCATGGGCGGAGGCTGGGTGGACCTGAGCGACCTGCTCGCCTCTCCCGAGAAGAAATAGGAGGCCGAATGCGACTCGTGATTGTGCTTGCCGCTCTTGCAGGACTCCTCTCGGCGTGCGCCGACATGAAGACGAGGGTTGCCGAATCGCGCCAGGACCGCTGCGAGCGCGCCAACTGGAAGGACGTCGGCCTGCGCGACGGCATCCAGGGCGCCGCGATGCAGGCCGATCGCTACAAAGACATCTGCGGTGAGCTATTCAAGCCGGCGCCCTACGACGAGGGCCTGCGCGAGGGCTTGGCGCGGCGGCCCAGGCCGCCGGCATGAGTGTGCTGCCGAAGGGAATATGATCGAGAAGGGCCAGGGCGATCTCGCGCGCATCCTGCTCGTCGTGCTGTTCCTCGGCGGGCTGATCGCCGCTTCGTTCTGGATCCTGCGGCCGTTCCTCGGCGCGATCATCTGGGCGGTGATGATCGTGGTCTCGACCTGGCCGCTGATGCTCGCGGCGCAGAAGCGGCTGGGCGGCCGGCGCTGGGCTGCGGTCACGGTGATGTCGCTCGTCCTGTTGCTGATCCTGGTCGTGCCGCTGTCGCTCGCGATTGGGACGATCGTCGCCAACGTCGACAACATCGTGGACTGGGCGAAGCGCCTGAGCGAATTCAAGCTGGGGGCGCCGCCCTCGTGGCTCGCAGGCCTGCCGCTGGTCGGCGAACGCGCGGTCACGCTGTGGCAGGACGTGGCGGCGCAGGGCGCCGAGGGGGTGTCGGCCAGGATCGCGCCCTACACGCGGGCCCTGGCGGCGTGGTTCGTGGCCGAGATGGGCAGCTTCGGCGCACTGTTCATCCAGTTCCTGCTCACGGTGATCGCCGCTGCGGTCCTGTACGCGCAGGGGGAAGAAGCTGCCGACTGGGTGCTGCGCTTCGGCGCGCGCGTCGGCGGCGAGCCGGGCGAAGGCGCGGTGCGCCTCTCTGCGCAGGCGATCCGCGGCGTGGCGCTCGGCGTGGTGGTCACGGCGGTGGTGCAGTCGCTGATCGGCGGTATCGGCCTTGCGGTCGCGGGCGTGCCGTTCGCGGCGGTCCTGACGGCGGTAATGTTCCTCCTGGCGGTGGCCCAGATCGGCGCGGTGCCGGTGCTGATCGTGCCGGTGATCTGGCTGTACTGGACCGGCGAGGCGGGCTGGGGCACGTTCCTGCTCGTGGTCACCGTGGTTGCGGGCACGCTCGACAACGTGGTGCGCCCGATCCTGATCAAGAAGGGCGCGAACCTGCCGCTGCTCCTCATCTTCCTCGGCGTGATCGGCGGCCTGATCGCGTTCGGGCTGATCGGAATCTTCGTCGGGCCGCTGGTGTTGGCGGTGACATACACTTTGCTCAGCGCGTGGCTCTACAAGAAAGGATGACGATGCTGGTGCGCAGTTTTTTCCTTCTGGTCCTGCTCGGAGCGCCGTTCCTCGCGGGGGCGCAGACCCTGGACAAGATCCGCAAGAGCGGCGTGATCACGCTCGGCTACATCGACGGCGCGGCGCCGTTCTCCTACACCGACGGCAACAACGAGCCGCAGGGCTACTCGGTCGAGCTGTGCCGCACGGTGGCCGACGGCGTCGCGGCGCAGCTCAAGCGCCAGGGGCTCAAGGTGCGCTGGGTCAAGCTCACCATCCAGGACCGCATCGAGGCGGTGCGCGCCGGGAAAGTCGACCTCGAGTGCAGCACCACCACCTGGACGCTCACGCGCCAGCAGCTCGTCGACTTCAGCCTGGTGACCTTCGTCGACGGCGGCAGCGTGCTGGTCAAGGGGGACGCCGAACTCGCCCGGCTCGCGGACTTCGACGGCAAGCGCCTGGCGGTGATCAGCGGCACGACCACCGAGCGGGCGCTGCGCGCGGGGCTCGCGCGCCACACGGTCAAGGCGCAAATCGCCACCGTGAAGACGCGCGACGAAGGCCTCGCGCTCTTGCGCGAAGGGCAGGTCGAGGGCTTCGCCTCCGATCGCACTTCGCTGATCGGCCTGGTGGTGATGAGCGGAACCGGGCGGGGGACTTACAAGCTGCTGGACCAGGACTTCTCCATCGAGCAATACGCGCTGATGTTGCGGCGTAACGACCACGACTGGCGCCTGGCGGTGAACCGCGTGCTCGCGCGTGTCTACCGCACCGGCGAGATCGAGAAGATCTACGGCCGCTGGCTCGGGCCGCTCGGCCCGCCGAGCCTGCTGCTTTCGGCGGCGTATTTCATCCAGACCCTGTCCGAGTAGCAAATGCGCGCTCTTGCGGCCTTTTTCGGTTTTTCGGCTTTGACCGTCTGGGCGCAGACCTGCCTGGTGTGCGGCGAGGTGCGCTCGATCCGCGAGATGAGCGCGTCGGGTCTCTCGCAGAGGCCCGCGCCGGCCACGCCCGGCTCGCCGTCGGGCCTCGATACCGGCCCCGTGGTCGGCACGGTGGCGCAGTTCCATTTCGGCGGTGGCGAACGCTCCGACGGCTGGAGCTTCGGGGCGGCGGGCACGCCCGACATGCAGGCGCGCCTCGGCGAGACCACCTACGAGATCACCGTGGCAATGGACATGGGCGAGAAGCGCACGCTCCAGCGCCGCGACGGCAACCGCTTCCACGTCGGCCAGCGCGTCGCGCTGCGCCAGGGCGAGCTGGAACCGATGTGAACCCCAAGGGAGACTGAATGCCGGAACAACGCCGCTTGATCATCCATTTCGTGGATGGCTCGAAGAAGCTGCTCGAGTTTCCGCAGCAGGTTGCCGATGGCGACGCTACCATGGCCGCACGCCTGAAAGAGGCGCTGGAAGCGCGCCACCTCGTGATCGAGGCCGACGGCGCGCTGGTGATCATTCCATTCGAAAACATTCGCTACCTCCAGGCGTATCCGGCGCCGAAAAAGCTGCCGGGGTACGCCATCAAGGGTGCGACCTTTAAGGACTAATCATGCAAAAGATATTCAAAGTGATCCTGGTTGCCGCCGCGCTGCTCGCCGCCGCGCCGGCCCTCGCGCAGTCCAACCGCGCCGGCAAGGGAGAGATCTACCTCGGGCCGGTGTTCACCGACGGCGAAAGCTACGTCTTCGACGGCGGCACGACCGCGCGCACCGATACCGGCTTCGGCATCAGCCTGGGCTATGCCTACAACTTCAACTCGCACTGGCAGGCAGGAATCGACTTTGCGTGGAGCGAGACCGATTACCGCGCCAACGTGCAGCCCGGACAGGGGAACACCAACTTCTCGGGCAACATCAACGGCACCGTCGAGACCTCGACGATCCGCTTCACCGGCACCTATCACTTCTTGACCAGCGAGTTCACCCCCTTCGTCACCGGCGGCCTGGGCTGGACCTATGTCGACACCAACATCCCGTCGGGCCTGCCGGAGTCGTTCTGCTGGTATTACCCGTGGTATGGCTCGTACTGCGGCACCTACGTGCCCACGGCCGCGACGACGAAGTTCAGCTACAACGCCGGCGTCGGCGTGCGCCTGGACGTCGGCAGGGGCTTCTTCCGCGGGCTGGTGAACCAGCAGTGGATCCAATTCAGCGACGGCTACGGCTCGCAGGCCTGGACGCAGTACCGCATCGACTTCGGCACCAAGTTCTGATGACCCGGAAATTGGTTATTG
>DATBSZ010000237.1:0-3353 GCA_036559525.1 Burkholderiales bacterium | reverse complement strand
GCCGGTTATCTTAGCGCGGCGGTGTCTAGGCGGCGCGGCGCGAGCGCAGGAAGGGCTCGACTTCTTCGGCGGCGCGCGCGGGGGCGAACAGCTCGCCCTGGCAGATGCGGCAGCCGGCCTCGATGAGGAAGTCGCGCTGCGCCTGGGTCTCGACGCCCTTCGCCACGACCTCGAACTCCAGGCCGCGGGCAAGAACGATCAGGGCGCGCGCGAGGCCGGCGCGCTCGCTGTCGTGGGGCACGCCGGCGATCAGGCTGCGGTCGATGCAGACGGCGCTCGCGCGCAGCCGTTGCAGCATGGGCAGCGACGCGTAGCCGGTGCCGAAGTCGTCGACGCTGAGGCGGGCGCCGCTGGCGGTGATTTCGGCGAGGGCCTGTTCGATGGGCTCGGAGATCTGGCGCACCGAAGTCTCGGGGACCTCGATGAGGAGCGACCCCGCGGGCAAGCCGCTCGCCTTCAGCGCATCGCGCACATGGCCGGCGAGGCCCTCGCTGCGCAGCTGGCGCGCGCTCATGTTGACGACCATCGAGAACGGATGAATGCCGGCTTCGATCCAGCGCCGGCCCTGGATGCAGGCCTCGCGCAGGATCCAGCCGCCGACCTCGACAAGGAGGCCGGTATCGTCGGCAAGCGGAAGGAAGGCCTCCGGCGCGAGCACGCCGTGGCGCGGATGGCGCCAGCGCAGCAGCGCCTCGGCGCCGACAGCCTTGCGCGTGGCGATGTCGACGCGCGGCTGGTACACGAGGAACAGCTCCCCGCGCCCGACGCCGGCGCGCAGGTCCTCGGCCAGCTCGACCGCGGCCGCGGCGTCGTCGTTCAGGATCCCGGAGAAGAACTGGTAGCCGTTGCGGCCGAGCTCCTTGGCGCGGTACATGGCATGGTCGGCGAGCCGCAGCAGCGTGTCCACCTCGTCGCCGTCCTGCGGCACGCACGCGATGCCGATGCTTGCGCCGGAAGCGAGCTCGTGCCCGCCGACGCGGTAGGGCTTGCCGAGCTCGTACAGCAGCTTCTGCGCCACCGCCGCCGCCTCGCGCGGCTCGGAGATGTCCTGGAGGAGCACGCAGAACTCGTCGCCGCCGATGCGCGCGACGAAGTCGTCGCCGCGCACGCTCGCCTTCAGGCGCGCGGCCATGACCTTCAGCAGGCCGTCGCCGACCTCGTGGCCGAGGCTGTCGTTGACCTGCTTGAAGTTGTCCATGTCGAGGAACAGGAACGCCGCGGTCTTGTCGTGCCGGCGCGCGTGCGCCACGGCCTCGCGCGCGCGCTCGGCGAACATCGCGCGGTTGGGAAGCCCGGTGAGCGTGTCGTGGTGGGCGAGGAACTCGAGGCGCTGCGCGTCGTTCTGCAGCCGCGCGGCGGCGACGCGCAGGTCCTCCTGCGCGCGCTTGAGCGCCGTCACGTCGTTCGCGAGCATGTAGAACCCGAGGACCTCTCCCTCCCGGCCGAGGTGCGGCACGCACGCGACCTGCAGCATGCGTGCTTTGCCGCCGCTCGCGGTGGTGAGCTCGAATTCCACGCTGTCGCCTGCCATGCAGCGCTCGATGTCCGGCTGCATGCGCTCGTAGGTTTCCTCGCCGAACACCTCCGCGACGCTGCGGCCCTGCATGCGCTCGTGGGGGATGCCGAACCAGTCGTCATAGGTGCGGTTGCTGAAGCGGTAGCGCCGCTCGCGGTCGACGTAGGAGATGAGCGCGGGGACGTTGTTCGCCACCAGGCGCAGCCGCTCCTCGCTTTCGCGCAGCGCCGCCTCGGCCGCGGCCGTGCGCTGCACCGAGCGGCGCGTCATGATCACCGCCGCCGCGAGCATCAGCGCCGCGCCCGCGACCAGTGCGTGCAGGATGAGCTCTCCCGGCAGATCGCCCTCTCCGGCCAGCCAGACCGCGAACGCGGCGACAATCTCCGCGCCGGCGGTAAGGATTAGCAGGAACGCGCCCGAAATGATAAGGAACGGCGCGAGGAAGGTGTGCCGGGACATCGCGCAATGATCGCCCTCCCGGCGGGGCGGGGCAACGGCATTATGCCCCGGCGCACTGTAGGTAATTCAATGAGCTATAAGTCGACGCTTCGCTACGCCGGTTCTCGGCGCTTTATAATGCGCGCCCTATGACTTATGTCGTCACTGAAGACTGCATCAAGTGCAAGCACATGGACTGCGTCGAGGTCTGCCCGGTCGACTGCTTCTACGAGGGCGAGAACATGCTCGTCATCCATCCCGACGAGTGCATCGACTGCGGCGTGTGCGAGCCCGAGTGCCCGCCTAAGGCGATCCTGCCCGACTCCGATCCCAAGGCGGAGAAGTGGCTCAAGCTGAACGCCGACTTCTCGGTCAAATGGCCGAACATCACGCGCAAGGGGACGCCGCCGCCCGACGCCGACGCGTGGAAAGAAGTGCCGGGCAAGTTCGAGAAGTACTTCACCCCCGAGCCCGGCAAGGGCGAATAGGAAAGGCATGCGGGCGTTGATGCGAGCGGCGGTCTTCCTGCTGCTCGCGGGCTGCGCCAGCATCGACGGCAGGGGGCTCGTGGCCGGCCAGTCGACCGTCGCCGACGTCGAGGCGGTCATGGGCGCGGCCGCCGACAAGCGCCCGGGCGCCGGCGGCGAGACGGTGTACTACTACCCGCGATTACCTTGGGGTTACGCCACCTACGCCGCGCGCATCGCGCCCGACGGCAAGCTGGTCGCGCTCGAGCAGCGCCTCACCCCCGAGAACACCGAGAAGCTCAAGCCCGGCGTGACCCGCGCCAGCGAGGTGTGCGACCTTCTCGGTCCGCCGTACGAGCCGATGAAGCAGGCGCTTTCGGGCAACGAAATCTGGACCTACCCGATGCGCACCCCTGGATACCCCACGCCGAGATGGTTCCTGGTCCACGTCTCCCCCGAGGGCGTGGTGCGCGAGACCCACATCATCGACGATCCGAACTGGGTGCGGGGGGATGCGCCGCGGGGCCCCCGGCTGCACTGAGGAGCTTCCTCAGCTCGGTTTTCAGCACCTTGCCGTAGTTGTTCTTCGGCAGCGCGTCCACGAAGCGGTAGTCCCGCGGCCGCTTGAAGCGCGCGATGTTGTCCAGGCACAGGGAATCGAGCTCTTCGATTCTCAACGCTGATTTCTTGACGATGAAAGCGACGACTTCCTCGCCCCATTCCGGGTGCGGACGGCCGACGACCGAGCACTCGGCGACCGCCGGGTGGCGCAGCAGCACCTCCTCGATCTCGCGCGGGTAGATGTTGGCGCCGCCCGAGATGATCATGTCCTTCGAGCGGTCCTTGATGGTGAGGAAGCCCTCGGCGTCCAGGCTCCCGACGTCGCCGGTGTGGAGCCAGCCGCCGCGCAGCGCCTTCGCCGTCGCCTCGGG
>DATBSZ010000236.1:0-10098 GCA_036559525.1 Burkholderiales bacterium | reverse complement strand
CAAGATGGAGGCGATCGCGGCGCACGCCAGCCAGTTCGGCACGCGCGGCCTCGACGCCGAGATGTTCCGCGACATCGCCCGGCTGAACGGCCGCATGGTCGGCGTGAAGTACGCCGAGGGCCTCGACGTCGGGCGCATGCTGATCGCGTGACGCGAATTTTTCTTTCATCAGTATTCATTTTGCTGTCGGCGTGCGCGACTTCGCCCGGTGACTCCAAAGACGGCGGCGTCGCGGTGGTGTGGAACCGAGTCGAGGAGCCGCACGCCGTCTGCGAGTCGCTCTCCGGCCGCAAGAACTTCTTCAACATCCTCGGCTGCTCGCATCGCTCCGAGCCGGCCGCCGAGGGCGCGCCGCGGGTGTGCTCGATCTACGCGCCCGCGCCGCGCAACGAGCGCGACCTGCAGCGCTTCGCCACCCTCGGCCACGAGCTCATGCACTGCTTCGACGGCAACTGGCACGACCGCTGGGGAAGGATGAATTCGCCCGCGGAAACCGCGGTCGCCGGGGGCTCCGCCTCGCCCTGAAATAAAGAGGGCGCGGCCGCTAGCCGCGCCCCCCGTGCTGCTGTGCTTCTCAAGCGGCGATCGCAGTTGACTACACGTTGTTTGGCCCCGTGACTGCGGACTGTTAACAGTGTGTCGGCCAGAACCCCGATCGTGTGTAGAGCGTTCTCTACACCGGCCCTAATCTGTGACTTGGCGCTCGACTTTGCAATGCGCCGGGATAGTCCGGACGGACTATGCCGTTCCCAGATAGCGGCCTGCGCGCGGCGCGTGGCGCTTGACGAAGCTCGCGACGAGCAGCGGAAGCGCGATCCCGGCAAGCGTAAGCAGCGGAAAATACAGCAGAAAGTTGACGCCGTGCCAGGGCAGGAACTTCAGCATCACGCCTTTTACGAGCCCGATGGCTATGGTGTTCATCAGGTAGATGGCGAGGCTCGCACGCCCGAGCGCCGCGAGCCATCCCTGCGGCTGCGCCGCCAGCAGGTGCATCCACGCCAGGACTGCCGGAACCGACACCGCGCCCACCAGCCATTTGGGTAGCTTGAGCCACAGCGACAGCACCAGCAGCGCGACGAAGACGATAGTGGCCGGCCATAGCACCGCCGGCATGATGCGCAACCAGGCTGCGCGGTGCATCCAGAGCAGCATCCCGCCGGCGAAGAAGGGCAGGTACTCGACAACGCGGTCCAGCATGAAAAGCTGCGGCCACTCGCCGAGCTGCAGCACCAGCGAGGCGATGAACAGAAGCATGGGGCGCCGGCCGATGAGCCGGAACAATGCCGGAACGAGCAGCAGATAGATCGACACCACGTAGATGAACCAGATAAAGACGGTGACGCTGCTGCCCGGCATGACCAGCATCAGGTAGAGCTCGCCAGCGAGATCCTGCGGCGCTCTGTCGACGTGCATCACGCGCGAGGCGGCCAGCTTGCCGAGGATCACGACCAGGCCGAAGACCACGTAGGGAACGAGCAGCCGCTCCACGCGCTTGAAGGAAAAACGCGCGGCCTCGCTCCAGGCGGTGAATGCCGGCAGCGACAGCGCGAAGGTAATCCCGGTGAGCGCCATGAACAGCGGCATGTGAAAGAGATAGATCGCCGCCTTCAGGTCCGCATACCATCCGGCGTCCTCGAGCGTGGCGACGCGCGCCCCGACGTGGCCGACCACGACCAGGATGATCGCCAGCCCGCGCGCCGCGTCGACGTCGAGCAGGCGGCCCGCGGGTCGTGCGCAGGGGAGCTCGCCGAACAGCCAGCGCAGGGGCGAGGCGCGCGCCCCGACCGCAATCGATCCTTCGCTCATCACCCGATTGAAGCGCCGGCGATGCGGCGGCTCAACCGGCGGCTTTTGGTCCGGGCGGACTAGGGCGGTAGAAGAACTTCCAGTCGGCGTAGCGCGGCTCGCCGGACTGCGCCGTGCGCGGCGCTTCGGCCAGCGCGGCATCGCGCGCGGCGAAGTTGCCGATCTTGATCGGCGCTTCTTCGGACAGGCTGTACACCCCCATGATGCCGCCCTCGGGCGCCTCGATCAGCCCCCAGGCCGGGGTTCCGGCCACCGGGTCGGGATAGAGCTTGCGCAGGTGGCGCACCGGCATCGGATAGCGCTTGTCCTCCAGCAGGTCCGCCAGGGACTTCGGAAAGCGCTGCTCTTTTTTGTAGTACGAGCCGATGGCTGCGCGGTACTGGTTCCCGCGGAACAGCAACTCCGCCTCCTTTTCCCGCTGCGCGGCGTGCGAGGCGAGCTCGGAATACGCCACCAGCCCGGCTCCCATGATCGCGACTGCCAGGAGGAATCCCACGTAGGTAAACCCCTTCTGGATTTTTTTGACCCCCTGATAAGGGGGTCGTGAGCCGGAGGCGAGCGGGGGGTTGGTTTTCATGAAAAGCAAACCCCCCGCTCGCAAAAATCGCTCGCTTCCCCCCCTTGTCAGGGGGGCGAAGAAAACCGCGGTCCTACCAGCGCTCATAGCCCTTGGCGGCGCTGTGGATGTCGAACACGCCGCCGCTCTTGGGATCGGCGGGCGGCACCGCGACCCAGGTGTCCGCTTTCTGGGTGAACGGGTCCCTCGGGATCGAGCGCAGATAGCGCTTCGAAACCAGCTCCTCGATCGTGGCGGGATACTTGCCGGCGTCGGCGTAGTGCTTGTCGAGCGCATCGCGCATCACCGCGAGGTTCTCCTGCAGCGCCGACTCCTCCGCGCGCTTCATGCGCCCGACGTAGTCGGGCACCACGACCGACAGGAGAAGGGCGATGACGGTGAGGACCACCATCAGCTCGACCAGCGTAAAACCGAGTCTCTTCTTCAGTGTCATTCTCGTTCCTACCACTCTCTGTAGGGCAGCTTGTTCAGCCCGACACCCTCGCTGCGTGAATACACGTCGTAGACGTCCTTGCCGTCCCGCGGATCGTCAGCGGGGCTGGCGTAGCTGCGCAGGCCCCACGCCTCGCCGCCGAGCGGATCCTTGGGAATGCGCCGCAGAAAATAGATCTTGGTCTTCTCCGGGTTGGTCTTCTCCTCCACGCCCTCGACCAGCGTCGCGAGGGACGGCGGGTAGCCCGAGGCGTCCGCCTTGCGCTCGATCTTGCCTTCGTCGGAGGCCCGCTTGTAGGCGTCGATCGCCTCGCGAATCTCGCGCAGCGCGTAGCGCAGCTCCTGCTCCTTGCCGCGCTGGTAGCCCAGCTCGGCGAGCGGCGCCGCGATCGAGGCGAGCAGCGCCACGATCGCCACCACGATCAGGAGCTCGATGAGCGTGAAGCCCTTCATTGCCGGGCTTCCGGCCCCAGCAGGTCGAGGGTCTGCTTCATGTTGAGAGGCAGGTAGGTGAAGCTGACGCGCGCTTCGGTGATCTGGTCGACGCGGTAGTCGCCGAGCTTCGCGCCCGGCGCGATGGGCAGCAGCTCCTCGCCGCGCTGGAGCAGCACTTCGCCCTTGTCGCCCTGACTCCACTTGCCGATGTACTGGAACGGCAGCGGTGGCGCGGTCGGCCTTGCGGGCGCCTCGGGCGCGGCCGCGGCCGCAGCGGCGCGGATCTCGGGGCCTTTCATGGCCGCGAACGGGTCCGTGCTCGGCGCTCGCACCTCGGCGCGGCGCAGCTTGTCGAGATCGATGTCGTCGTACTTCGCCGCGGCTGCCTGCGGCGCGCGCGGCTGCGCGAGCTCGACCGCGGGGCGCTCGCGGCCTGCGACGACGCCCGCAACCAGGGTCACCGCTACGATCCCGAGAACAATATGTCTTTTGTCCATTTTCATGACTTCACCATGTGGAGGGTGAGGCGCATTTCCGCCTGGATGACGTTGGCATTCTTCCCGTCCCGCTTGAGGTTGAGCTGGTCCACGGAAAGCACCGGAACCTCGGCGAGCGAGCGCTGGAGGAATTCGCGGATCTGCGCATAGCTGCCCGCAACCGGCAGCACCATCTCGTAGCGCACGATGCGCGCGTCGGTCTTCTGGGTGCGGTAGCTCGCCGACTTGAGCTGCACGCCGGTGGCGGCGCCGATGCCGTGCAGCTTCGCCAGCCAGTCGGTGGCCTGCTCCTCCTTCTCGAGGAACTGGTACACCGCCGCCACCTTGTCGGCGGAGGGCCGGGCGCCGTCGGGCGCCTGGCGCGAGACGCGGTCCTGCAGGAGCGCGCTCTTCTCCTTCAGGGGCTTGACCACGAGATTCGAGAACGCGAGCGCCGCGGCGAGGAGCGCGATGGCCGCGAGGCCGGTGACGCCGATACGCTCCTGGACGGGTTTTAGTGAAAACTTCATTTTGCGCTCCAGACAGCCGACACCGCGAAGCTCACCGCGCCGTTCGGGTCGTTCGCCTTCGGCTCGTGGCGCACGAGCTGCACGTGGTCGAGGCTGTCGCTGCGCCCGAGGTTGAGCACGTAGCTGAGCGCCGCGAGATAGTCCTTGCTCTCGCCCGAGATCGTCACCGTGCCCTTGGCCGTGTCGGGCTCGATGGCGGCGAGCGCCACCTTGTCGCTCGCCGCGGACTCGAGCGCCGAGAAGAGCTGGTCCCAGGGCAGCGCGATGCGCTCCACCGTCTCGCGCACCGCCGCGACCTCCTGCGGGGAGACCTTGGCGACGGCGCCCGTCGAAGAGCGCTTCGCCAGCCGCGCGCCGTTTTCCTTCACGGACTGGTGAAGACCTTGATAGGTGAACGCGGCGTCGACGCAGACCACGGCGGCGATCGCCAGCAGGGCGCGGCCGACCCACGGCGAGCCGCGGCCCGCGCTCCCGAAATCAATCTGGATTTTCTTCATCATTCCCATGCCAGGGCCAGTTCGCGATAACTCATTGCATGGGCGCGCCACGCGTCGTGCATCTGCGGATCGAATTCGCCCTGGGCGCAGACGATCACCCGGGTGCAGGCCTCGTTGAGCCCGAGGAACGCGCCCTCGCGCTCCAGGATCTCGGGCAGCGCGACGCGCCAGCGCTCGTCGCTGCGGCGGCTGCGGATCGCGACCCACGCGCCGCGCTGGATGAGCGCGAGCGTGAGGCGGCCGGGCTCCTCCACCACGATCCAGCACGAGGCGTTGCCGACCATCTGCCGGATCCGGTTGAACGCCGCGACGAGGAACGGCTGCACGGAGACGAGCGTGACGCTCGCGCCGACGAAGGCGCAAGCCAGCCCTTCGATCAGGCCGCCATCCACCGCGCACGCGAGGCGCGGGCCGCGCGGCGCGGTGTCGGTGACCTTGACGTTCCACTCGGCGGCGGCGGTGCCGTGCAGCGCACCGAAGCGATGGCGCGCGAGCGCGAGCCACTGCGCCGGGCTCTTCACCGCCTCGTTCCAGGGCAGCAGCGCGTAGCGCACGAACTGGTCGGCGAGCACCACGCTCGCCTCGCGGCTCTTGTGCGACTTCAGGATCTCGGGCAGCGCCTCGAGCGCCGCGCGCCAGTCGTCGGCGGCCGGCAGCTCGACTGCCTTGGCGCCGGAGACCATGACGCGCTTCGCGCCAAGGCCGATTCGCAGATGTTTCCTCTTAAGCCACGAAAGTGACACGGTTGATCTCCTCGAGAGTGGTTTCGCCGGCCTGCACCAGCGCCATCGCCGCCTCGCGCAGCGCGACGGTGCCCGCGGCGCGCACCGCGTCCTTGAGTTTCCTTGCCGGGGCGCGCGCCACGATCAGCTCACGCAGCTCGTCGTTCAGCACCACGAGCTCGCCGATCGCCTTGCGCCCCTTGAAACCGGTTCCCCTGCAGTCAGCACATCCACGCGAACGGCAGGTCTTGCACAAAACCCGTACGAGGCGCTGCGCCAGTACCCCGTTCAGGGCGGAAACCAGGTTGTAGGTGTCGACGCCCATGTGCTGGAAGCGCCCGAGCACGTCGATCGCGTTGTTCGCGTGCACCGTGGTGTAGACCAGGTGTCCGGTGAGGGCCGACTGCATCGCGATCTCGGCGGTCTTCGGGTCGCGGATCTCGCTGACCATGATGCGGTCGGGATCGTGGCGCAGGATCGAGCGCAGCCCGCGCGCGAAGGTGAGGCCCTTCTGCTCGTTCACCGGGATCTGCAGCACCCCGGGAAGCTGGTACTCGACCGGGTCCTCGATGGTGACGATCTTGTCGAGGCCCTTGTTCGCCTCCGAGATCACCGCATACAGCGTGGTGGTCTTGCCGCTCCCGGTCGGCCCCGTGACGAGCAGCATCCCGTAGGGTTCTTTTGAAAGATCGGAGAGGCGCGCGCGCAGTCCCGGTTCGAAGCCAAGCACTTCAAGGGACAAACCCTGCAGCTGATCGGTAAGAGCACGGCGGTCCAGAATCCGCAGCACTGCGTCCTCGCCGAACACGCTCGGCATCACCGAGACGCGAAAGTCGATGTCGCGGCCCGCGTCGGCTCCGTTTCGATGGCGCGCCTTGAAGCGCCCGTCCTGCGGCACGCGGCGCTCGGCGATGTCGAGCTCCGACATCACCTTGATGCGCGAGATCACCTGCTCGGCGAGCTCGGTCCCCGGCATGGTCTGGGCGCTGGTGAGCACGCCGTCGACCCGGTACTTGATGGAGAGGCCGCTCGCGGTCGACTCGAGGTGCACGTCGCTCGCGCCGGCCTTCAGCGCGTCGTACAGCGTCGAGCTCACCAGGCGCACCACCGTGCTGTCGGCGTCCGCCGCCGCTTCGAATGATATTTCGTGAGCGCCATCGCTCCGCGTGTCGGCCCGAAGGTCTTTCGAGACCCCGTCCATCGCCCGCAGCCCGGTTTCCTGCTGGGCGAGATAGGCCTCGACATCCGCGCGGCTGGCGAGGCGATAGTGGAAGGGCACCCCGAGACGCTCCTCGAGCCAGTCCTGGGTGTCGAGGTCGAAGGGCTCGGCGAGCACGATCGACACTGCGCCGTCGGCGGCGCGCAGCGCGACGCAGGCGCGGCGCGAAGCTTCGGCGTAGGGGACGAGGTCGAACGCGGCCCGGCTTTCGCGCATTTCCTCGATCGAAGCGCAAGGCATGCGCAGCCGCGACGACAGCTCCGCAAGGGTGTGAACCACGGTGGTTTCCATCTTCATCGGATGCTCCCCGCGAGCTCGAAGATCGGCATGTACATGAGCACCACGACGCCGCCGATCGCGAGGCCGAGCACCGCCATCAGGATCGGCTCGAAGGCCTTGGTGAACCACTCGACGGTGCGCGCTATTTCATCATCGTGGAAGCGCGCGATCTGCGACAGCATCTCGCCCATGTCGCCGCTGCGCTCGCCGACGACCATCATGCGCGCCGCCACCGGGGTGGCGAGGCCCACCGCGCCGAGCGCGGCGGACATGGCGACGCCCTGCTCGATGGATTTCTTCGCTTTCATCAACTGAGGCCGCAGATGCGCGGCAAGCAGGTCGCGCACCATGTCGAGGGCGCGCACCGCCGGAATCCCGGCGCGCAGCAGCATCGCGGTGGTGCGGTAGAGCCGCGCGAGCTGGTACACCTTCATGCGCTTGCCGAGCGCCGGCACGCGCCAGACCTGGGTGTTGAGCCAGGAGCGCACTTCGGGGCGCGACCAGGCCCAGACCGCGCCCGCGACCAGGCCGCAGAACGCGCCCACGAGAACGAAGACGTTGTTGCCGACGAAGCCGCCGAAAGCGAGCAGCAGCTTCGAGAACAGCGGCAGCGTGCCGGCCATGTCCTCGTAGACCCGGGCGAAGCGCGGCACGACGTAGAACATGAGGAACGCGAGCACCAGGCCGCCGACGACCACCAGGATCGCCGGGTAGATGCTCGCCGAGACGATTTTCTTGCGCACGCGGTCGAGCTCTTCCTGGTAGGCGATGTAGCGCCCGAGCGCCTCGGGCACGTTGCCGGTGCGCTCGGCCGCCTTGATGGTGGCGACGTAGAGCGGGGAGAAATGCCGCGGCAGCGCCGCGACCGCCTGCGAGAACGGCTCGCCGCGGTGGATGGCGGCGAGGATCGCCGAGAGCACTTCCGTGCGCTCGCCGCCGCTCTCTTTTTCTGAGAGCGTTTGCAGCGCTTCCACCAGGTTGAGCCCGGCTTGCAGCAGCGACAGCAGCTCCATCGAGAACAGCGTCGCCGGGAAGCGGGCCTTGCGCTTGGGCAGGGCAAAGCCCTTCCTCTCCAGGGAAACGACGCTCAGGCCGCGCGCGCGCGCCTGGTCGGCGGCGAGCGCTTCGCTCGCCGCTTCGAGGTCGAGCGCCACGACCTGCTGGCGCGAATCGACTGCCAGGACGTTGAATTGCATTGCTACGAGGTACCGATGTCGGCGTCTTCGCCCGTGCCGCCGGCCTTGCCGTCGCGGCCGTAGGAGAAGACCTCGTACTCGCCGCGCTGGCCGGGGGTGCGGTAGACGTACGGCCGGCCCCAGGGATCGTTCGGCACCGCCTTCTTCAGGTACGGCCCGATCGCCGCGAGCCCTTCCTCGGCGCTCGGGTAGCGGCGGTTGTCCAGGCGGTAGGTGTCGAGCGCCTTTTCCAGCGCGTCGATCTGCGCACGCGCCACCTGGGTCTCGGACTTCCCGACGTGCGAGAAGTAGCGCGGGGCGACGTAGCCGGCGAGCATTCCGATGATCACGATCACGACCAGGAGCTCGAGGAGCGTGAAGCCGCGGTGAGGTTTAAGCATGGCCGGTGCCCTCACTGTGCCGCTGCGTCCGCGCTCACCAGCGCTCTCAACTGCTCGGGCTGGTACTTGCTCCCGGTCGGGTCGGCGACGATCGTCGGCGAGCGCAGCAGCACCTTGCGCGGGGTCGAGCTCATCGTCGTGAGACTCCAGTTGTAGTACCCGAACTTGATGTAGTCGTTGTAGCCGGTGTTGTAGCCCAGGCTGCCGTGGTAGTCGGCGATCTGAACGCCGTCCATCCACACCTGCAGCAAGCCGTTGCCGCTGGTGTTTTGCTTGAACTTGAGCACGAAGTCGGTCCAGCGGCCGAAGGGGATCGGGTAGTCGGTGAACTCCACGTTGTAGGCGTTGCTTTCGCTGGGAGTCGCGGCCTCGCTATAGCGCCCTCGCACCCTGAAGGACCTGCCGTTCTGCTTCGTATAGAGGCCGAAGGCCGGGCCGCCCACCTTGAGCTGGTTGTTGCCCTGGTGCAGTTGCGTGCCGAACAGCGCCAGGTCGTTCGCGCCGAGCGTGCCCCAGTCGTGGACGTAGGCGCTGAAGGCGATCCAGTACACCTTGTCGTGCTGGATATTGGGCGCGATCGAAAGCTCCGTGCGCTTGCCGCCCGAAGTGGTCGGGTCGGTGCTCGTCACCTGGAAGGCGAGGGCCTTGAGTGCCGAGCTCGTCGGGTCGGCCACCTTGCCGAAACGCATCGTGTCGCCGTCCGGAAGCGCCGAGCCCCTGATGCCCGACTCCGGGATCGCGCTGGCCGAGGTATAGGTATTGATGACCTGGGCCGTGTAGCCGCTTTGCTGGGCGAACGGCATGTCGGCGCTTGCGCGGGTGAGGATGTCCGCGGTCGCGACAGGGGTCGGGGCCGGTGGCGCGACGACGTTGCTGACGGTGACGGGGCGCTGCGTAGTGGCGGCCGCGCCCAGGTTGTCGGTGGCCACGGCCATCAGCGTGTACGAGCCATTCGCCACCTTGCTCGTGTCGAGCGTGCCGGCGTAGGGCGCCGACGTTTTCGTCGCGAAGGGGGCGAGCGGGCCGGCGGTCTGCGTGCCCGGTGCGAGATAGAACTCGACCTTCGCCACCGAGCCGCCGGGATCGGAGGCGCTTGCCCCGTAGCCCACCGCCGTGCCGGAAAGGCTCGCGCCGGCGGCCGGGGCAGTGAGCGCCACGGTGGGCGGCGTGTTCGCCACGAGGTTCTGGATATTGATGCTGATCTGCGACGTGGTGCTCGCCCCGTTCGTGTCGGTGGCGACCGCCTTCAGTGTGTGCGTGCCGTTGGCGAACTTCTTCGTATCGACGCCGCAGGTATACGGCGCGCCGAACTCGGTGCCGAGCGCGGTCGAGCCGAGGAAGAACTGGACCTGCTTCACGCCCTTGTCGTCGGTGGCGAGCGCCTCGCACGTCGAGTCGTTGAGCGTGCCGGACACCTGCTGACCATTCTTCGGTACCTTGAAGCTCACCGTCGGCGGCTGGTTGGCCGGCGGAGTGGGCGGCGGGGTGGTGCCGTTCTGAACGTAGAAGTAGACCGACGTGTCATTCGCCGCGCCGGCGCTGTCGTACG
>DATBSZ010000235.1:0-8143 GCA_036559525.1 Burkholderiales bacterium | reverse complement strand
CTCGATGTAATACGCGTAGCCGAAGTAGCCCAGGCCGTTGACGTCGCGCGACACGCCCTGCACCAGGACGTTGTCGTCCTCGGAGGCGGTGAAGTCGCCGCGCGAGGCGCGCGGCTTGCGGGGTCTGCATCGGCCCCGATTCTAGCGAAAGCGAAGCTGGCTTCAGAGCTTGGCTTCGCGCTTCAGCAGCTCGTCGATCGTCACGCCGACTTCCGCCGTGCCGCCGAACACGGTGCCCTTCTTGCCCTTCTGCGCGTGCTCGAGCGCGGTCTTGTAGGCCGAGTCCGGCAGCGGCACGTACTTCACTTCCTTCGCCAGCTTGGCGCCGTTCTTCATGTAGAACTCGACGAACTCCTTCACCTCGGGCTTGGCGAACGACCTGGCGTTCACATAGATGAAAATGGGCCGTGCGAGCGGCGTGTAGCTGCCCTTCAGCACCGCCTCCATCGACGGCTCGACCGCCTGGCCCTTGTCGTTCACGATCGGCACCGCCTTCAGCTTGTCCTTGTTCTCGATGTAATACGCGTAGCCGAAGTAGCCCAGGCCGTTGACGTCGCGCGACACGCCCTGCACCAGGACGTTGTCGTCCTCGGAGGCGGTGAAGTCGCCGCGCGAGGACTTGGACTTGCCGACGATCGCTTCGGTGAAGTAATCGAAGGTGCCCGAGTCCGCCCCCGGCCCGAACAGCTTCATCGGCGCGTCGGGCCACTGCGGATTCACCTGGTTCCAGCGCGTCACCTTGCCCTGGGCCGCGGGCTCCCACATCTTCTTCATTTCGGCGATGGTGAGCTGCTTGATGAAGGTGTTCTTCGGGTTGATCACCACCGTCAGCGCGTCGAACGCCACCGGCAGCTCGATGTACTCGATGCCCGCCTTGGCGCAGTCGGCCATCTCCGCCTTCAGGATCGGCCGCGAGGCGTTCGAGATGTCGGTCTCGCCGCGGCAGAACTTCTTGAAGCCTCCGCCGGTGCCGGAGATGCCAACCGTCACCTTGACCTGCTGCTTCTTCGCCTTCTGGAAGTCCTCGGCGACCGCCTCGGTCACCGGGAACACGGTGCTCGAGCCGTCGATCTTGACGATCCGCTGCTGAGCGAGGACCGGCGCGGCGGCCAGCGCCACGCCGACAAACGACACGATAGGTAGGATTTTCATGCCGCGCAGCCTACGCAGCGGGCATTACCGATTTATGACTGCAAAAAACCCGTTGTAATGGAGCACGATGGCTGCCCCGGCAAGGGTTATCCAGACCGCCACGATGATCCACCAGCCCGATTTCGACTGCTTGAGCGCGCGCTCCTGCGCTCGCAAGCGGCATTCGGCTAGCACGGGAGGGGGTACGAACCGCACTGCGAGCGCGATCGCGATGGGCACGAAGATCAGGTCGTCGATCCAGCCGAGGATCGGAAACGCATCCGGCACGAGGTCCACCGGCGTCACGGCATAGGCGACGAAGCCCGCCACGGCCAGCTTCGCGTACCACGGCGTCTGCGGATGGCGCGCGGCGAGGTAGAGCGCGAACAGCTCGGTCTTCAGGCGTCGCGCGCGTTCAGCCCAGCGCATCGGGAATCAGCCGCTTGCCGAGGCTGACGGCTTCGTCCTGGACATAGCCGAGATGGTGATAGAACGCGATCGCCTCGGCGTTCGAGGTGCGGACCTGCAGGTTCACCTTCGGACACCCCTGGCCGAGGAGCAGCGCTTCCACATGCAGCATTAGAGCACGCGCGAATCCGCGGCCGCGGACGCCGGGCGCGACCGCAAGGTAATTCACCCAGCCGCGATGGCCTTCGTATCCCGCCATGACCGTCGCGATCACGGCGCGCTCGACGACGCCGACCAGAAAAAGCTCCGGCTGCACCGCAAGCTTGCGCGCGATGTCCCTGTGCGGATCGTTCCACGGCCGCGTCAGCCCGCACGCCTCCCAGAGCGCGACCACGGCTGGCTCGTCCTCCCGCTCGAAGGGACGGATCTGCATCAGCTCAGGATAGCGCCGCTACCAGCGCGTAGCGCCCCAGTCGGCCGGCAGCCATGAAGCCCAGCGCGGCGATCCAGTTTATCCGCAGCCAACCCGCGGCCACGCACAGCGCGTCGCCGACGAGCGGCAGCCAGGCGAGCACCGTGACCGGCGCGCCGTAGCGGCGCAGCCACTCGACCGCCTTCAGATTCAGTTTTTTTTGAGGGATCAGCCTGCCAAACAAATAGGAAGTCATGCCGCCGGCGGTGTTGCCGAGCGTCGCGACGCCGACCGCGAGCGCGGCGCGGTCGGGATGAAGCTGCAGGTAGGCGAAGAGCGCCGCCTCCGAAGGCAGCGGGACGAGCGTGGCCGCGAGGAAGCTCGCGGCGAGGAGGCCGAGCAGTTCCGTCATGCTAAATTCGGCGGCTCTTGAACAAGAACTATCTCGAAAGAATCCTGAAGGCGCGGGTCTACGATGTGGCGAGCGAGTCGCCGCTCGAGCTCGCGCCCGGCCTGTCGAAGCGCCTCGGCAACCGCCTGTACCTCAAGCGCGAGGACCTGCAGGCGGTATTCTCGTTCAAGCTGCGCGGCGCCTACAACAAGATGGCGGGATTGCCGCGCCAGCGGCTCGCCCGCGGGGTGATCGCGGCGAGCGCGGGGAACCATGCGCAGGGCGTCGCGCTCGCGGCGCAGCGCCTGGGCTGCCGCGCGGTGATCGTGATGCCCATCACTACGCCGCGCATCAAGGTCGACGCGGTGGCGGCGCGCGGCGCCGAGGTGGTGCTGCACGGCGACTCGTACTCCGAGGCGTACGCGAAGGCCATGCAGATAAAGAAGAAGCGCGGTCTCGCCTTCGTGCATCCATACGATGACCCCGACGTAATCGCCGGCCAGGGGACCATCGGCATGGAGATCCTGCGCCAGCATCCGAGCACGATCGACGCGATCTTCGTCCCGGTCGGCGGCGGCGGGCTCATCTCCGGCATCGCTTCGTACGTGAAACGGGTCCGGCCCGCCGTCAAAGTGATCGGCGTGGAACCCGTCGACGCGGACGCGATGACTCGCTCGCTCAAGGCGGGAAGAAGGATCAAGCTCGACCACGTGGGCCTGTTCGCGGACGGCGTCGCGGTGAAGGAGGTGGGGCGCGAGACCTTCCGCCTGTGCCGCAGCCTGGTCGACGAGATGGTGCTCGCCGACACCGACGCGATGTGCGCGGCGATCAAGGACGTATTCGAGGACACGCGCGTGGTGCTGGAACCCGCCGGGGCCCTGGCGACCGCGGGGGCGAAGGCGTGGGTGGAGCGCCATGGCGTGCGCGGCAAGGCGCTGGTCGCGGTGGCCTCGGGAGCGAACACCAACTTCGACCGCCTGCGTTTCATCGCCGAGGAGGCCGAGCTCGGCGAGCACCGCGAGGCGATCCTCGCGGTCACGATCCCGGAGCGGCCGGGCAGCTTCCGGAAGTTCTGCGCGCTGCTCGGCGCGCGCAACGTCACCGAGTTCAACTACCGGATCGCCGACACGCGCGATGCGCACATCTTCGTGGGCATCGAGGTGCAGGGGCGCGAGGAGACCGCGCGCATCGTGCGCAACCTGCGCCGGCACGGGCTCACCACGCTCGACCTCTCCGACAACGACATGGCCAAGCTGCACACGCGCCACATGGTCGGCGGCCGCGCGCCGTTCGCCCGGGATGAGCTCCTCTACCGGTTCGAGTTCCCGGAGCGCCCGGGGGCGCTGATGCGGTTCCTCAACAGCATGCGCAGCGACTGGAACATCAGCCTGTTCCACTACCGCAACCAGGGCGCCGACTACGGCCGCGTCCTCGTGGGGATGCAGGTCCCGCGAAAAGAAATGTCTCAATTTCGCGCTTTTCTGAAAAAGCTCGGCTATCCGTACGCCGACGAGACGCGCAATTCCGCGTACAAGCTGTTCCTGCGATAGGCCATGGCCGGACGCGCCCCCCTGCTGCCGGAAAAAATCGCGCGCTACATCCACGAGCATGCGGTGCGCGAGCCGCAGGTCCTGCGCGAGCTGCGCGCCGCGACCGCCGCGGTGCCGTACTCCGGGATGCAGATCGGCGCCGACCAGGGCCAGTTCATGGCGATGCTGGTGAGGCTGATGGGCGCGAAGCGCTGCCTCGAAATCGGCACCTACACCGGCTACAGCGCGCTCGCCGTCGCGCTCGCGCTGCCGAAGGACGGCAGCATCGTGTGCTGCGACGTGAGCGAGGAATGGACCGCCGTCGGCAAGCCTTTCTGGAAGAAAGCGGGCGTCGAGAAAAAGATCGATCTCAGGATCGGCCCCGCCCTGGAGACCCTCAAGAAGCTGAAGGGCCCGTTCGACTTCGTCTTCATCGACGCCGACAAGCCAAACTACCTCAACTACTACGAGCGCTGCCTGAAGCTTGTGCGGCGCGGGGGCCTGATCGCAGTCGACAACGTGCTGTGGTCGGGCGAAGTGGCGAACGACAAGGCGCGGGACGAGCTCACCGTCGCCCTGCGCAAGTTCAACGACCGGGTGCACAAGGACAAGCGCGTGGACCTCGCGATGCTTTCCATCGGCGACGGGGTCACGCTGGCGCTCAAGAAATAGCTATTTCTTGCCGCTGAAATAATCCTCATCCGCGTAGCAGACCGGCGAGGAAAGGGTCCCCGAGCCTTGATCGGGCTCGCCGAGAAAGACCAGTCCCTCCGGGTCGCGCCGATAGACGCCGCGCTCGGTGACCACGTAGTCCATGGGCAGGTCCCAGTCCTGCGGGTGGATCGACGGCATCTTCGCCAGTTCATAGGAGATGCCGATCGTGAGCGGTTTCCTGGCAAGGCTCGCGAGTGTGCGGTCGAAGAATCCGGCGCCGTAGCCCAGCCGATAGCCCTTCGCATCCCAGCCGTTCATGGGCAGGAGAACCGCCTCGGGTGTCAATTCTTGTGAGCCCACCGGGTACGGAATGTCAAGCGCACCCTTGGCAAGCGCGATCCCGGGGTGCCATTCGCGGAAAATGAGCGGAGTTTTCGGCGCTACGACGACCGGCAGTCCGGTCAACGCTCCACGGGAGCGCAGCGTTCTGGCAAGATGGCGGGCGTCGTATTCGCCCTTGATTGGCCAGCAGAAGGCGAGGCGGCAGTGGGCAAGGCCGGGGAATGAGCGCTCGAGGAAGCTGTCGATCCGTCGGCGCCATGAATCGAGCACCGCGGGAGCGACTGCAGAACGGGCGGCGATCAGCCGCTCGCGCTCGGCCCGACGCCAGGCTTTTAGTGTGGTGGCATCCATGGGGGTAGCCTAGTTTTATGATTTCTAAGGTTTTCCGCAACCTCGCGGTGGGGCTGGCCTGCGTACTGGCCGCCGGCGCCGCGCTTGCCAAGGACTCCGGGAAGAATTCGGCCGACGAGTCGCTGCTCGCGGCCTACGACGCCTACCGCGCCGGCGACCCGATCAAGTTATCGCGGCACGCCAAGAAGATCGAAGGCCATGTCCTCGAGCCCTGGCTCGACTACTGGCGGCTCTCGATGCGGCTGGAGGACGTGCCCAACCGAGAGGTGCGCGAGTTCCTCGCCACGCACGCCGACCTGTACGTGAACGAGCGCTTGCGCAGCGACTGGCTGCGCGTGCTCGGCAAGCGCAGCGAGTGGCCGGAGTTCGACCGCCAGGCCCTGCGCTACACGCGCGACGACCTCGAGGTGAGCTGCTACCGGTGGATCTCGCGCCTCGAGCACGGCGACGACAGCGCGCTCGCCGAAGCGACGGCGATGTGGCTCGAGCCTACCGAGCTCCCCGACGGCTGCCAGCGGCTGAGCGCGATCCTTTCGGCGCGCGGCCGCCTGTCGGTCACCGACGTATGGCGCCGCGTGCGAGTGCTGTTCGAGCACGGCCAGATCACCGCTGCGAAGACCGCGCTTGCGCTCCTGCCCAAGAATGAGGCGCCCGATGAGCGCATGCTCGCCGAGGCGGCGCGCCAACCCAAGCGCTTCCTCGAGCGACTGCCCAAGGCCCTCGAGACCCGAGCGGCGCACGAGGTCGCGGTGCTCGGCGCGATTCGCTATGCGCGCCTCGACCCGGCCGGCACCGCCGCCGCGCTCGCAGGGCCGCTCGCCGAGCGGCTCTCCGAATCCGAGCTGAGGTACGTCTGGGGCGTCGTCGGCTACGAAGGGGCGCGCGAGCATCACGACGACGCGCTCAACTGGTTCGCGCGCGCGGGCGACACGCCGCTCGAAGACCGCCACCTCGCGTGGAAGGCGCGCGCCGCGCTGCGCGACGGCGAGTGGCCGGTGGTGCGTGAATCGATCGACCGCATGTCGTTAGCGGCTGCGCACCAGTCGGCGTGGATCTACTGGTACGGGCGCGCGCTCTCCCGCCAGGGCGAGGAGATGGGCAGCCGCGCCTATTTCCTGCGCATCGCCGGACAGGCGGACTTCTACGGCCTGCTCGCCTCCGAGGAGCTCGGCTACGTGATGGGGCTGCCCGACGTGACGCACGTCCCGAGCGAGCAGGAAGTCGCCGCGGCCGCCGAGGAGCCCGGACTCAAGCGTGCGCTGGAGCTCATTCGCCTCGGCATCCGAGTCGAAGGCGTGCGCGAGTGGCTCTTCACCATCCGCTCTTTCGACGACGCGCGCCTGCTCGCCGCCGCGGAGCTCGCGCGCCGCGACGGGGTCTACGACCGCGCGATCCATACCGCCGACCGCACCTCGCGGCTGCACAACTTCACGCTGCGCTATCCGATGCCGTACCAGGACGTGTTCCGCGGCTACGCCGCCACACACGGCGTCGACGAGGCGTGGGTGCTCGCCGTGGTGCGCCAGGAAAGCCGCTTCATTACCGATGCGCGCTCGAGCGCCGGCGCCGCGGGCCTGATGCAGGTCATGCCGGGAACCGCGCGCTATGTCGCGGCGAAGATCGGCCTGCGAAACTACCGGCCGAAAGCCGTGACCAACCTCGAGACCAACGTGACGCTCGGCACGGGGTATCTCAAGCTGGTGATGGAGCAGCTCGGCCACCCGGTGCTCGCTTCGGCCGCCTACAACGCCGGCCCGAAGCGCGCGCGGCGCTGGCGCGACGACAAGCCGCTCGAAGGCGCGATCTATATCGAGTCGATTCCGTTCTCCGAGACGCGGGACTATGTGAAGAAGGTGATGTCGAACGCGGTCTATTACTCCGCGGTGCTGGAGAAGAAGCCGGTGCCGCTCAAGTCGAGGCTCGGCGTGATCCAGCCGCCCGGGTCCTCCGAGCCGCCGGTATTCGAGGACGAAGCGCGCTGAAGTGCTGAATGGTCGTCCCCGCGCAGGCGGGGACCCAGTCAAGCTCCCGTAGAATCGGGGGTGTGAAAGTCAGTTCGGTCCTGGTCGTCGGCGGCTCGGGCTTCATCGGCCGCCACCTCGTCGCCTCGCTCGCCGCCGCCGGAATCAGCGTCACCGTGCCCTCGCGCCGGCGCGAGCGCGCGAAGCACCTCATCCTGCTTCCGACAGTGGACGTGGTCGAGGCCGACGTCATGGCCCCGGGCACGCTCGAGCGCCTCTGCGAGCGCAAGGACGCGGTCTACAACTTGGCCGGCGTGCTGCACAGCCGGCGCGGGCGGAGCCACGAGCGCGGCGCGAACGAATACGGTCCGGATTTCGCGCGCATCCACGTCGAGCTGCCGCAGGGCATCGTCGCAGCGTGCCGCATCGCCGGCGTGCGGCGCGTGCTGCACGTGAGCGCGCTCGGCGCGTCGCCCGGCGCGCCTTCCGAGTACCTGCGCTCGAAGGGCATCGGCGAGCAGGCGGTGCTCGCCGCCGAGGACCTCGACGTGACGGTGTTTCGCCCTTCGGTGGTGTTCGGGCCCGAGGACGCGTTTCTGAACCGGTTTGCCGGGATGACGCGGTTTCTCCCCGTCATGGCGGTCCCGTGTCCGGAAGCGAAGTTCCAGCCGGTCTACGTCGGCGACGTCGCGCGCGCGCTGCACTTCGCGCTCGAGGAGCCCGAGGCGCGCGGCAAGGCCTACGACCTCTGCGGGCCGCGCGTCTACACGATGAGGGAGCTCGTCGAATCCGTTTGCGCGATGACGGGCAGGAATCGCCTCGTGGTGGGGCTGCCCGACCGGCTCTCGTACCTGCAGGCGTGGATGCTCGAGCACCTGCCCGGGAAGCTGATGACGCGCGACAACTACCGCTCGATGCAGGTGCCAAACACCTGCGACAAGCCGTTTCCGTTCCAGCTCCAGCC
>DATBSZ010000234.1:0-3881 GCA_036559525.1 Burkholderiales bacterium | reverse complement strand
CTGCGGCTCGGCCGTGCGCATCGCGCGCACTTGCTCGAGCGTGAAGCCCGCCGGGATATAGCCGTAGAGCAGGTCGTGCGCCGAGGTCTGGTCGGTCACGATGTCGGGAATCACGCCGCGCTCGAGGATCGCGGGATAGATCTCGGCCGCGTTGCCGCATAGTGCGATCGACACGGGTTTTCTTTGCTTCACCAGACTCAGTGCTTCGTCCAGGTTCTGGGCGCGCATATCCAGATAACCCGAGCGCAGGCGCCGCTCGATGCGCTCCTCGTCGACCTCGACGCACAGGATAGCGGCGTTGGCCATGCGCCCGGCGAGCGGCTGCGCGCCGCCCATGCCGCCCAGCCCGGCGGTGAGGATGAAGCGTCCCGCGAGGTCGCCGCCGAAGCGCTGCTCGGCGATGCGCGCGAAGATTTCGTAGGTGCCCTGGATCACGCCCTGCGAGCCGATGTACTGCCAGTCCCCCGCGGTCAGGCCGCCCCAGCAGATCAGGTTCTTTTTCTGCAGCTCGTAGAACACCTCGGCGCGCGCCCACTGCCCGACGAGGTTGCAGTTCGCCATCAGCACGAGCGGCGCCTGGCGGTGCGTCTTGAGCAGGCCGATCGGCTTGCCCGATTGCACCAGCAGCGTCTCGCCCTCGGACATGGTGCGCAGGGTGTCGACGATGCGGTCGTGCGATTCCCAGTCGCGCGCCGCCTTGGCGAGCGCTGCGTACACCACGAGGTTCTCGGGATCCTCGCCGACGGCGAGCACGTTCTCCAGCATGCGCAGCAGGCCTTCCTGCCGCCAGCCGCGGCAGCGCAGAGCGGGGCCGCGCGTGACCTCGAACGATCGCCTGCGCATCTCCATGCGTTTCGATTCTAGTCGGTTTGCTACACTCGCCGCATGAGCGAGCTGGTGCTGCGCGGGCGCCATCTGGTGACCGACGCCAGGAAAAAAGCGTCCGGGGTAATCGCCGACGGTGCCATCGCGGTCGCGGGCGGCAGGGTCTCGGACAGCGGAACGTTCGCTGAAGTCAGTGCGCGCCATCCTCGAGCGCGCGTGCTCGGCAACGGCAAGCAGCTCCTGATGCCGGGCCTCATCGACGCGCACAGCCACGGCCGCGGCCTGTCGCCGATCCAGAAGGGCGTGCCGACCGATTTTCTCGAGAACGCGCTGTTCGACTGGGCGTACATGCCGGTGCTGCCGCCCGAGCTCACCTCGGGGCTGTGCGCGCTGCGCCACATCCGTTCGGGATGCACCACGCTGCACCACAACAGCTTCGACGACGAAGGCAAGGCGGGGCTCGAGCGCGCGCACCGCAGCGTGCAGACCTACCTGCACACCGGGATCCGCATCGTGTTCTCGCCTTCGATCCGCCCGAAAAACCGCCTCGCGCTCGACGACGAGGCGTTCTGGCGCACGCTGCCGCCCGAGCTCCAGGAGGCGAGCCGCGCGCTGGTGTTCTTCGACCGCGATCGCATGGAGGAGGACTACTTCGAGCTCTTCGACAGCCTCTACGGCCGCTACGACGGCGAGGACGCCAAGATCCTGCTGTCGGTGGCGTGGGCACATGGGACCACCGAGTCGTACCTGAAAAAAGTCAGGGACCTGGCGGGCCAGCGAGGAAAAGTCCAGATCCATATGCACACCCTGCAGACCCCGGTGCAGAAGGCCTACGGCCTGCGCGCCCACGGCAAGCCGACGATGCGCTGGCTCGACGACCTGGGCCTGGTCGATCGCAACGTCACCTACGGGCATGCGATCCACGTCACCGAGGCCGACATCGCGCTGATCGCGCAGAAGGGCGCCTCGATCACGCATCACCCGAGCTGCAACCTGCACATGCGCAACGGCGTCGCGCCGGTGATGCAGTACCTGCGCGCGGGCGTGAACGTCGCCATGGGGATGGACGACAAGACCATCAACGACGACGAGGACGCGGTGATGGAAGTGCGCATGATCCACAAGATCCACCGCCTGTCGTCGTTCGAGCTCGCCGAGGCGCCGATGGACGCGTATACGGCGCTGCAGATCGCGACCACCAACGCGGCGCGCGTGTGCGGCTTCGAGAACGAGCTCGGCACGCTCAAGCCCGGGATGAAGGCCGACGCGATCCTCGTCGACCTGGAGCGCATCGCCGAAGATCCGTGGCTCGACCCGGATCTCGACATCGTCGAGGCGTTCGTGCAGCGCGGCCTGGGCAGCGACGTGGCGAGCGCGGTGATCGCCGGCAAAGTGGTCATGGAAGAGCGCAAGGTGGTCACCATGGACGTCGATGCGCTCTACCGCGAGGTGCGGGATTTCTGCTCCAAGGGCCTGAGCCCCGAGCACAAGGCGCGCGCCGACACCATGCTGCGCATCAAGCCCTATATGCAGGCCTGGTACCGGGATTGGGAGAAGCCGGTGCTCGGCACGCCGTTCTACACCATCAATTCACGCAGTTGACCAAGGGAGAGGTTCCATGAAGAGGTTCGCTTTTCTCGCCGTATTCGCGGCTTGCGCCATACCCGCGCAGGCGCAGACCGTTCTGAAGGTGCATTCGTTTTCCGGGCCGCAGGCGCCCGACCAGGCGCGGCATCTCTTCCCGTGGGCGGAGAAGATCACCAAGGAGTCGGGCGGCAAGCTGAAGGTCGAGGTCTATACGAACATGCAGCTCGGCGGCAAGCCCGCCGACCTGCCGCAGCAGCTCGACGACGGCGTGGTCGACGCGATCCTGATCGTCCCGGGATTCTCGCCGGGGCGATACCCGGGGCTCGAGGGCACCGAGCTGCCGTTCACCAACGTCGGCCTCTCGGCCGGCCAGAGCCCGGCGGTGTTCGAATGGGCGACGAAGTGGCTGATGACCAACGAGCTCAAGGGCTCGAGGATGATCGCCTCGCACACCACCGACGCCTCGATCATCCATTCGCGCACGAAGCCGATGAAGACCCTGGATGACTTCAAGGGGATGAAGTTCCGGGTGCCGGGACGCTTCGTCGGCGAGGCCGCCAAGGCGCTCGGCGCGACGCCGGTGGGCATCCCGCTGCCCGGCGTCTACGAGGCGCTCGAGCGCGGCCAGGTCGACGGCATGTTCATCAACTGGGCGATCGTGCCGCCGTACCGCCTGCACGAGGTGACGAAGTACCACCTCGAGACGCCGATCTACCAATCGCCGATCATGACCTTCATGAGCCAGAAGTCGTACGACAAGCTGCCGGCCGACATGAAGAAGCTGATCGACGCCAACTCCGGCATCGAGTACACGAAGAAGATCGGCCTGGTGTGGGACGAGCTCACCGTGCCGGCGAAGAAAGCGATCACCGACCGCGGCAACACGCTCTACCGGCTCGACGAGAAAGAGCGCCAGCGCTGGATAGCCGCGATCCAGCCGGTGTACAAGATCTGGATCGCCGAGATGGACAAGCGCGGCCTGCCGGGCCAGAAGATGTTCGACGACCTGCTGGCGACGACCGCGAAATACGGCAGGAAGTGATCCGTAGCGCGCTGACCCGCGCCTGCGAGGCCTGGGGGCTGGTCGGCGGCATCGCGCTGCTCGGCGCCATGGCGACGATGGTGATCACCGTCGCCGGCGCCGCCTTCGGCAGCCCGCTGCTGGGCGACTCCGAGATCGTCGAGATGCTCGGCGGCATCGCGGTGTTCGCCTTCCTCCCGTACTGCCACCTGCGCGGCGCCAACGTGCTGGTGGACTTCTTCACCAAGCCGCTGCCTGAGCGCGCGCAGCGCTGGCTCGATGCGGCGATGAACGCGGTGTTCGCAGCGGTTGCCGTGATCCTGGCGTGGCGCCTGCTGGAGGGCGGCCTCGGCGCCTACGAGCGCAGCAAGCGCAGCATGTTCCTGCAGCTTCCCGACTGGTGGGGGTACGCGATCGGCATGCTCAGCATGCTGCTATGGATCGCGGT
>DATBSZ010000233.1:0-1501 GCA_036559525.1 Burkholderiales bacterium | reverse complement strand
TTCTCGCTGGGGAGCTGCGTCTCGGCGCGCGGGGTGCCTCGGCGCTGCATTGGCTGCTGCGCTGGCTGACGCCTGCGTTGATCGCGGTGACCGCGCTGGCGCCGGCGTTCCTGCGCTAGAGAAACTCTGAAAAAGGCGACCAACCGTCGTTCCCGCGGATGCGGGAACCCATGCTTTTCAGAAAGAAAACTGGGCCCCCGCCCCCGACTAAATCACTCGGGGGTGACGTTCCTTCGCGGGGGCGACTTCTTCAGACCGTCCCTAGCGGTACACCAGCACCGGCACCTTGGAAAGCTGGATCACCTTGTCGGCGACGCTGCCGAGGACCAGACGCGAGAACCCGCGGTGGCCGTGCGAGGACATGAGGATCAGGTCGCACTTGCGCTTTCGCGCCGCATCGACGATGCCTTCGTAGGGCGTGCGCGCGATCTGCACCAGCGGCTCGAAAGGCACGCCGGCCTTGCGCGCCTCGCGCGCGACGGCCGTGATGCGCTTTTTCGCCGCGTCGCGGCGGCGGCGCTCGAACTCCGCGACCATGGCCTTGTCCGCGATGTAGCCCTCGCCGTAGAGGTGCGTCGGCACCGGCTCGACCGCGTGATAGCCGGTCACCTTGGCGCCCGACTGCTTCGCGAACGCGATGCCGGCTCTGACCGCCTTGGCCGAGACCGGCGAGCCGTCGGTGGGAATCAGGATGTGCTTGAACATGGTCGTGCTCCTTGTAGGGTTCTCAGTGCTTGGCCGCGAGCACTTGCTCGAGGCCGGCGATGTCGAGGATGCGCACGTGCTTCTGCTGCACGTCGATCAGGCCGTCGGCCTGGAACTGCGAGAACAGGCGGCTCACGGTCTCGAGCTTGAGGCCGAGGTAGCTGCCGAGCTCCTCGCGCGTCATGCGCAGGTGGAAGTCGGAGGCGGAGTAGCCGCGGCGCACGAAGCGCCTGGACAGATTGAGCAGGAACGTGGCGAGGCGCTCCTCGGCGCGCATCGAGCCGAGCAGCAGCATCACGCCGTGGTCGCGCACGATCTCGCGCGCGAGCACCGCATGCAGGTGGCGCTGCAGCGCGGGCACTTCGCGCGCCATCTCCTCGATCCGCGCGTAGGGCAGCACGCAGATTTCGCAGTCCTCGAGCGCGACCGCGGTGCCGTTGTAGGTGCCGGAGCCCAGGCCGTCCAGGCCGACGAGCTCGCCGCCCATGAAGAACCCGGTGACCTGCTCGCGGCCCTCGCTGTCGAGCACGCTGGTCTTCAAGAAGCCGCTGCGGATCGCGTAGACCGCGTTGAACTGGGCGCCGGCGTTGAACAGGGCTTCGCCGCGCTTGATGCGGCGGCGTGCGTAGACCATGTTCTCGACTCGCTCCAGGTCGTCGAGGCACAGCCCCGCCGGCAGGCAGATCTCGCGCAGGTTGCAGCTCGCGCAACTCACTTCGAACTTGTGGTTGTTCATGGGCTTGAAGGTCGGCTTGAGGGCGATCACGGCGGCGGTCATGGCGGCTCCCTTCACGGG
>DATBSZ010000232.1:0-5248 GCA_036559525.1 Burkholderiales bacterium | reverse complement strand
ATGCGCAAGGCCAAGGACCTCAAAGCCGAGGCCGAGGCGATCTTCACGGAGGACATTGCCGCCAACCGCGCCATGGGCAAGCTCGGCGCCGCGCTGATCCCGAGGAAGGCGCGCGTGATGACCCACTGCAACACCGGCGCGCTCGCCACAGCGGGCCACGGCACCGCCCTGGGGGTCATCCGGTCTTCGAAAAACAAATCCATTTCCGTGGTCGCGTGCGAAACCCGGCCCTACCTGCAGGGAGCGCGCCTCACGGCCTACGAGCTCATGCAGGAGGGCATCCCCTGCACGCTCATCACCGACAGCATGGCCGGGCACCTGATGAGCCGCGGAGAGGTCGACGTCGTGGTGGTGGGCGCCGACCGCATCGCCGCCAACGGCGATGTCGCCAACAAGATCGGCACCTACCCGCTCGCCGTGCTGGCGAAGAGGCACGGCATCCCGTTCTACGTTGCCGCGCCCCTCTCCACGTTCGATCCGAAGATTGCGAACGGCTCGCGCATCCCCATCGAGGAGCGCGCCGCCGACGAGGTTACCGGCTACCGCGGCTCTCGCTGGGCGCCGGAGGGCGTGGCGGTGCGCAACCCCGCCTTCGACGTCACCCCGGCCGAGCTCATCACCGGGATCATCACCGAGCGCGGGATCGTGCGAAAGCCGACCCGCGCCCGGGTCAAGGCCCTGCTCAGTCGCAGTCGGGCTGGTGCCGCTTCGGGCCGTCGCGCTCGCCGGTAAGGCAGCGGCCGGCGTCCCGGTCGCGCTCCAGGTCGAAGAGCACGCGCGACACCACCGCGGTGTCCGGGAAGTCCGCGAACACGCCGTCGATCCCGAGCCGGTAGAACTCCAGGTACTCGTTGACCGGGTTGCCGGCATAGTCCGAAAGCAGGCGGCGCTGCTCGTTGCGGAACGTCCAGGTGTGCACCAGCAGCCCCACCTTGTGGGCGCGCCTGATGAGATCCGGATTGACCGGCGGCGGCACAGCCTTGCGGCTCGCCTCGCCGGGAGCAGTCGAGCCCTCGATCGGGACCGAGCTCACGATGTAGCGCTTCCACGGGCCGATGCCGTCGGCGTAGGTCTTGATCTCGCGCAGCCCGGCGTCGGTGGCGAAGAAGCCGAAGGTGCGCGCGAGCAGGCGCGGATCGCCCGACACGGTCCAGTCGTAAGGACGGTCGAAGGGCGCGGTGTAGTCGAGGCTGCCGTCGGGGTTGACGTCGTTCGCGTCGACCAGCTGCACCAGGCGCACCGGCGTCAGGCGGTTCAGCTCCTTCAGGTTCGACTGCTCGAAGGACTGGATGAACACCGGCGCATCGCGCCGGTTCCAGCCGGCCGCCGCCAGCGCCGCGACCAGCTTCTTCTCCATCGGCAGGCCTAGCGACTTGTGGTAGGTCGGGTGCTTGGTCTCCGGGTAGACGCCGATGGTGCGACCCTTCTCTTCCGACTTGCGCTTGGCGAGCGCGATCACCTCTTCCAGCGTCGGGATTTCGAATTTTCCGTTGAACTGCTGCGGCCGCTCCGCGAAGTCCTGCACCCGGCGCAGGCGCTTGATCTCGGCGAGGGTGAAGTCGGAAGCGAAGAAGCCGACCTCGGAGGCGCCGTCGACCACGCCGGTGCGCCGGCGGGAGGCGAACTCGGGACGGCTCGCGACATCAGTCGTGGCGATGAGGTTCGGCTCGTGGCTCGCAATCAGGTGCCCGTCCTTGGTCACGACGAGATCCGGCTCGATGTAGTCGGCGCCGAGCTCGATCGCGAGCGCGTAGCCTTCGAGCGTGTGCGCCGGCAGGTAGCCGTGCGCGCCGCGGTGGCCGATCACCAGCGGCCGGCGGGCCTCGTCGTCGTGGCGATCGCCGTCGCCGTGGGCCAGGGCCGGCGAAACAGGGATGGCGCAAAGGGCTGCAGCGAGCGCAAGCGCGCGCGTAAGAGTGCGGTGTTTCATTCCTTCCTCCCGTTGGGTGACAACGGGAGAACTCTACTCCGCTGCAATTACCTTTTGGTTGCTAGAACGGGAAAGCGAGCTCCACCAGCAGGATCGAGCCGACGTCGCCCAGGAGCTCGTCCTGGACGTAGACGACGAACGCATCGCCGGTCGCGTTGATGCTGCTGTCGGCCGCCACGGCGCGGTTCGGCGTCTCTTCCGGACAGCCGCTGCGGTTCAGGAAAGTCAGCCTTTCCTTCTGGCTGCCGTCCGGGTTCATGATCCACAAGTCCGTGCCGCGGCTGGTATTTTCCCGGTTGGACATCCAGAGGATCTTGCGCCCGCCGGGAAAGTAGCTCGCGTGCTCGTTGTACCTCGTATCGGTGAGGCGCGTGACGGCGCCGCTCTGGAGGTCGAGGGTGAAAATGTCGTTGTTCAGCCGGTCGAGGTATCCCTTGCGGGCGGCGTTGCTCGAGAAAATGACGAGCGAGCCGTCCGGGGAGAACCCGTGGTTCTCGTAGAAGCCCTCGGCCATGGGGAGGTGCGCCCTGATGTTCTCCAGGCGCGGCGGGTTGCCCGCGACGAATTTCGCCGTCATCAGCCTCCAGAAGCCCGCGGCCTTTCCCGCTTGTCCGATGGCGGAAGGCTCGTACATCTCGGACCACGAAAGCTTCTCGCCGTCGTCGGAGAAGTGCGGATGCAGCACGCCGGTTGCCGGCGTGACGGTGGAGGGCAGCGTGAGCGGGTGAAACTCCGTCCCGTTCCGGTCGGTGAGCCAGAGCACGTTGTTGACGCCGCGGCCGGGATTCGAGGCTTTCGGCCCAACGCTGCTGTCGTCGAATTCCGCCTGGAACACGAGGTGGTTGCCGGACGGATGCCATGCCGGCTGCCCCTTGTTCTTCTTCAGCCCGGGCGGCGCCTGCTGCGGCTCCCAGCAGGTCAGGCAATAGTCCACCGAGCCGTCGCGCGACATGACGCGGATGTCGAAGTAGCCGTCGGCATTGCGGTCGTCGTCGTAGGCGATCAGGCCGTGGGCGCGCGACCAGTCGACGCGCCCGCCCTTCTCCTTGAGCGTGGTGATGGTTCGTGGGTAGATGCCGCAGGATTGCGCGAGCGCGGCGCTGGTGCCGGCCAGCATCGACACGAGGAGCAGCGAGGCGAGAACGCGTGTCATCGAAACCTCCCGTGAATCGATCTTAGGAGTGTTTCGTCCGTGACGCGCGCGACTTTACCTCCCGGCAATACAGCTTTACCGAATGGAAACGGGCGTGTATGCCGGCACCAGATCGAACAGCTCGGCCACATCGCGGTTGCGCATGCGCACGCAGCCGATCGAGCCGGGCTTTCCGAGCTCGGCGCTGTCCGGGCTGCCGTGGATGTAGATGTAGCGCCGCATGGTGTCGACCTCGCCGAGGCGATTGCGGCCCGGCTCGCAGCCCGACAGCCACAGGATGCGGGTGAGGATCCAGTCGCGTCCCGGATAGCGCTCGTGCAGATCGGGAGACCACACTTCGCCCGTCGGGCGGCGCCGCACGAACACCGCTCCCAAGGGCTGCCCGGCGCCGATCTTGGCGCGCACGATGTGGCTGCCGCGCGGCGTGCAGAAGCTGCCGTTCTTCTCGCCCGGGCCGAACTTGGAGGTGGAGACGGCGTAGGTCTTGTCGCCGTACCTCAGCTCCTGCTTGCCGATGTCGATGACCATGTTCATCGCTTGGCCGCGAAGAATTTCGAAAGGAGCGCGCCGCACTCCTGCGCCAGAACGCCTCCCTGAAGGACGACTTCGTTTTTCAGCACCAGCTTCTTCGGATCCGAAGCGCCGTACACGGCGCGCGCGACCCGCGCATGAAACATGGCGCCGATGCACATGTCGCAGGGCTCGAGCGTCACGTAGAGCGTGGCGCTAGTGAGGCGGTAGTTGCCGAGCTTTTTTGCTGCTTCACGTATTGCTTGGATCTCGGCATGGGCGGTTGGGTCGGACGCGGCGATCGGCCGGTTCCAGCCTTCGCCGATGATTTCGCCATCCAGCACCACCACCGCGCCGATCGGCACTTCGCCCTCGTCCTGGGCGCGCCGTGCAAGCTCCAGCGCGCGGTGCATGTACTCTTCGTCTTTCATTACCCCTGATTTTCGCAGATGGCATCGCCCTTCGCGGTCCGAAGCTTCCGTTTCCAGTGGCCCGCGGACCTCGCCGCGTCGTGGGCCTTCGAGATGGAGGCCCTGATCCTCGGCTGGTACATCCTCTCCACGACGGGGTCGGTGCAGCAGCTCGTGGTCGTCGCCGCGCTGGTCTGGCTCGGCTCTCTCTTCTCGCCGTTCTTCGGCTTGGCGGGAGACCGCATCGGGCATCGAACCATGCTCTGCATCACGCGCGGCGTTTACGCGCTGCTCGCGGCCGTGCTGACCGCGCTCATTCTCACCGAGGCGCTGGCGACCTGGCACGTGTTCGCGATCGCGGGGCTGGCCGGGCTCGTGCGGCCCTCCGACATGGTGATGCGGAACACCCTGGTGGGACAGACGATGCATCCGGACGTGCTGATGCGCGCCCTCGCCATTTCGCGAACCACCTCGGACACGGCCCGGGTGGCGGGCGCGGTGACCGGCACCGCGGGCGTGGCGTGGATCGGCATGGGACCGGCGTATGCCGTCGTCACCGCGATGTACGTCGCCTCGTTCCTGCTGTCGCTCGGGGTGGCGCGCACGCCGCGCGCGGTCGCGGCGGCGCATCCGCTCTCCGACCTGCGCGAGGGATTCAGGCACGTGTGGGAGAAGCCCGACCTGCTCGGCGCCTTCAGCCTGGCATTTCTGGTCAACCTTCTCGCCTACCCCTTCGTCCTCGGGCTGCTGCCCTACGTTGCCAAGGAGATCTACGCAGTCGACCAGTCCGGACTGGGCTACCTTGCCGGGGCTTTCTGGGTGGGAGCGCTGGCGGGCTCGCTCCTGGTCAGCGCCAGCGTTTTTCCGATGCGCGCCGCGCGCGTCATGCTCTGGAGCGGCGCTTTGTGGTTTGCCGCGGTCCTGCTGTTCGGGCAGACCACGTCCCTGCCCTTCGGCATGGGATTTCTCTTCGTGGCAGGGGCGGCGCAGAGCTTCTGCCTCACGCCCCTGGCCGCGGTCATGCTGCGCTCGTCGGACGAAGCGATGCGGGGCCGCGTGATGGGCGTGCGCATCCTCGCGGTCTGGGGCCTGCCGCTCGGCCTGCTCGCGGCCGGGCCGATCATCGCGCTGATCGGCTTCGCGGCGACCACGCTCCTCTATTCCGCGATCGGGCTGGCGGCGACCTTCGCCATCGGCTACGGCTGGCGCCATTCGCTGTGGCATCGCGCGGCCGCAGCCAATGCT
>DATBSZ010000231.1:0-55477 GCA_036559525.1 Burkholderiales bacterium | reverse complement strand
CTTGAGCGGGCCCAGCCCGGGGTCGTCGCCCATCAGCGCGCGGAGCAGCTCCTCCGAGCTCTGGGGCGGGAGCGGATCGATCCGGAACTGGGTGTAGTAGCTCTTCCGCGCCCACCCGTGCTGGTACTCGGGCCGGTAGCTCACGAGCACGAGGGCGCGGGCCAGGGGCAGGCTGTCCACCAGGCTGTCGAGGAAGGCCTGACTCTCGGAGTCCAGCCAGTGGAGGTTCTCGAACACCAGGAGCACGGGCTGCACCTGGCCTTCCCGGAGAATGAGCCGCTTGACCGCGTCGAGCATGCGCTGGCGGCGCTGCGGCAGATCCGGGGTCTGCCACTCCGCGTCGTCCACCGGCACGTCGAGGAGCTGGAGGAACGCGGGCAGGGTCGGCCGCAGGCTCTCGTCCAGCGTCAGCAGCTTGCCGGTGACTTTCTCGCGCACGCGCCGGACGTCATCGCGCTCCTCCAGGTGGAAATAGTTCTGGAGCAGCTCCTTGACCGTCAGGTACGAGGTGTTCTTGCCGTACGACGTCGCCTGCGCCTCCATCATGAGCCAGCCGTGCGCGCGATGGGAGTGGGTGAACTCCCAGAACAGGCGCGACTTGCCGACGCCCGGCTCGCCCGACACCGCCACCACCTGGCCGTGGCCCGCCGCAGCGCGCGCCATCGCCTGGTGGAGCGCGTCCACCTCGGCTTCGCGGCCCACGAAGGGCGTCAGGCCGCGCGCGGCGCTGGCCTCGAGACGGGAGTGCACCTGCTCGGAGCGGACCAGCTCGAAGATCTCGACCGGCTCCGGCATGCCCTTCACCGGCACCGGCCCGAGCGCCTTGATCTCCACATAGCCCTCGGCCAGCCGCAGGGTCTCGCGCGAGATCAGGGTGGATCCGGGGCGCGCGAGCTGCTCCATGCGCGCGGCCAGGTGCGTGGTCTGGCCGATGGCCGAGTAGTCCATGTGCAGGTCGCTGTCGATCGCGCGCACCACCACCTCGCCCGAGTTGAGCCCGACGCGGATCTGCACGTCCACGCCGCGGCCGCGGCGCAGCTCCTCCGCGTACCAGCCGACCGTCTGCTGCATGCGGAGCGCGGCGTGGCAGGCGCGCACCGCGTGGTCCTCGTGGGCGAGCGGCGCGCCGAAGAGCGCCATGATGCCGTCGCCCAGCACCTGGTTCACCGTGCCTTCGTAGCGATGGACCGCGTCCATCATGTGCCGGAGCATCGGGTCGAGGATGTTGTGCGCTTCCTCGGGGTCGCGCTCGGCGAGGAGCTCCATCGAGCCCTTCATGTCGGCGAAGAGCACGCTGATCTGCTTGCGCTCACCGACGACCGCGTGGCGCGAGCGCAGGATCTTCTCGGCGAGGTGCTTGGGCGTGTAGCTCTGGGGGGAGGGCGCGGCGGTCAGACCGGCGCCGCAGGCCGGACAGAACTTCGCGTCGGCCGGTGTTTCGCTATTGCACCGAAAGCACTTCATCTGCGGCAATGCTACATTCTCGCCGCAGTTCAGAACGATAAATGCTGCCTTCGACCACGGCGGAATCCGCCGACGAGCCGTCCGTCATCCTGAAGCTCAGGCGCCGCCTGGGCGGCGTCGCGATGGCGCCATTCGATGTCGAGTTGCCCGACGGCGCGGTGCACCGGATCGGCGCCGGCGCTCCCGCCTTCAGCCTGCACCTGCGCACCGCGAGAGCGGCTCGCGCGCTGGAATCCCTCGACGAAACTGCGATCTGCGAAGCCTACATAGACGAAGAGATAAATTTCGCGGGCAGCTTTCTGGCTGCCCTGGACCTGCGCAGGATCGCGTCCGACTGGCACCCGCTGCACTCGCTCTGGCGGTTCATGCGGCCGGTCCTCTTCGGTGCCGTGCGCACCGACAAGGACTGGGTGGCGCGGCACTACGACTACGGCAACGATTTCTATTTCGCTTTCCTCGACCGGCGTTTCAGGCTCTATTCGCAAGCGCTCTATCACGCCGACGACGAACCGCTGGAGAAAGCCGCGGAGAACAAGCTCGATTACGTGATGCGCGCGTGCCGCCTATCGCCGGGGTCGAGCGTGCTCGACGTCGGCGGCGGATGGGGCTCGTTCGCGGGTTACGCCGGGGCGCGCGGAGCGAAGGTCACCGCGCTCACGATCTCGCGCGAGCAGTACGACTTCCTCCGCAAGGGCAGGGTGGACGTGGTCTATGAGAGCATCTTCGCCTACGCCTCGAGCCGGCAGTACGACGCCATCGTCCTGCTCGGCGTGATGGAGCATCTGCCCAACTACAAGCGCCTGTTCGCGCAGTTCGACCGGCTGCTCAAGACCGGCGGGCGGCTGTACATGGATTTCGCGTCCAACCGCCGGAAGTTCAACGTCAGCTCGTTCACCTATCGCTACGTGTTTCCCGGCTCGCACACGCCGGTCGTGATGCCCGACCTGCTCGCGGCGGCCAACGGCACGGCGTTCGAGACGATCGCCGTGCACAACGACCGCCACAGCTATTTCCTGACCCTGCAGCAATGGGCGCGCAACCTCGAGGCGGCGCACGACGAGCTCGCGCGGCGCTATGGCGAGCGCACTTGTCGCCTGTTCCAGCTCTATCTTTGGGGCTGCGCGCACCAGTTCCGGCGCGACGGCGCGCTCGAGAGCTACCGCGTGGTGTTCCAGAAGGCGTATGGCTCACCCTCGACCGAGATCGGCCTTGCGCTGTAAGCTCTTCGACGTTCATCAAGGGAGGTGGGGCATGAGAGTTTTCGCAATCGCGGTCACCGCGATACTGGCGGCATCCCAGGCTCTGGCGCAGGAGAAGAAGGAGGAGCCCTTCTGGGCGATCGGCAGGCCCAAAGCAGATGCCGCCGACAAGATGGCGCCGGTTCCGGCGCACCCGGTTCCGACCGCCGCCGACAAGCTTCCGCTCAAGAAGATCAAGCTGCCGCCCGGCTTCAAGGCCGAGGTGTGGGTGAGCGGCATCCTCGACGCCCGCGGAATGCGCGAGGGCGACCAGGGGACGGTGTTCGTGAGCTCGCTTTTCGTCGCCGGCAAGATCTACGCGGTGGTCGACCGCGGCGGCAAGCGTGAAGTGAAGACCATCGCCGAGAAGCTGTTCCTGCCGAACGGCATCGAGTTTCACAAGGGCTCGCTGTACGTCGCCACGCCCAAGGACATCACGCGCTATGACGACATCGAAGCGAAGCTCGACAATCCGCCCAAGGCGGCGATGGTGTACGACAAGCTGCCGGGCGACGTGCCGCACGGCTGGAAGTTCATCAAGATCGGGCCCGACGGCAAGCTCTACGTCCCCGTCGGCGCGCCGTGCAACATCTGCGAGCCTTCGGCGGCGTACTCGCGCATCTTCCGCATGAACCTGGACGGCACCGGCTTCGAGTCGGTGGTGGAGGGCATGCGCAACACGGTGGGCTTCGATTTTCACCCCACCACCAAGGAGCTGTGGTTCGGCGACAACCAGCGCGACTGGCTGTCCGAGGACATGCCGCCCGACGAGCTGAACCGCGTCACCCAGCCCGGCAAGCAGCATTTCGGATACCCGTACTGCCATTCGGGGGTGATGACCGATCCGCAGTTCGGCTGGGGCAAGAAGTGCAGCGATTACGCCAAGCCGGCGCTGCTCATCGGCGCGCACTCGGCGCCGCTCGGCATGCGCTTCTACACCGGCAAGATGTTCCCCGCCAAGTACCAGAACGCGATTTTCCTCGCGCGCCACGGCCCTTGGAACCGGACGCAGAAGTACGCGGCCGACGTCGTCGCGGTCTTCATCGACGCCAAGGGCAACGCCAGGATGGAGCCGTTCCTCACCGGACTGGTGGAAAAGAACACCTACCTCGGCCGGCCGGCCGACGTGATGGTGATGAAGGACGGGTCGCTGCTCGTTTCCGACGACCACAACGGCGCGATCTATCGCATCACGTATACCGGAAAGTAATGCGGCGGGCAGTAATGCGCGGGAAGTGACCCGCGGGGTCGGAATTGCCCTGCTAGCAACGGCTCTTTCCGCTGCCGCCCAGCCGGTCGCGCAGCGGAAGGAGGCCTGCTTCGCCTGCCACGGCGCGAAGGGCACGTCGTCGACGCCGCTCACGCCCTCGCTCGGCGGCCAGCCCGCTTTCTTCGTCCTCGCGCAGCTTTTCCTGTTCCGTGAAGGCCGGCGCGACAACGTCCTCATGAACGCCGCCGCTGCGGGCCTGACCGACGCCGAGCTGCAGGCATTCGCCGACCTGATCGCCAAGATGCCGCCGCCCCCGCGTCCGGCAGAGAAGCCCGAGATCGCACGCGTCGCGCGTGGCCGCGCGATCGCGGAAAAGGAGCGCTGCGCCAACTGCCATAACCCCGACTACTCCGGCCGCGAGAACATGCCGCGCCTCGCCAACCAGCGCGAGGACTACCTCCTCAAGGCATTGCGCGACTATAAGAAGGGGGTCCGCACCGGCTACGGCATGGCGGTCATGCCCGAGACTGTTTCAGGCTTGAACGATCAGGATTTGATCGACGTCGCGCACTTTCTGGCGCACTTTCCGCGCAAACCTTAGGCAGCGGCCCCTTAGTTTTGGGGTTCGCAGACGTAGCTGATGACGTGCTCGGTCGTGGGTGCGGACTGGCCCAACGCGATCAGGCCCGATTTGCCGAGCGCGAGCTCCTGGTCGTGAATGCGTGCCTCGCTCTGGCCCGCGACGGTGACGAACGTGCCGTTGCTGCTGTGGTCGCGAAGGACGAAGACCGCGCCCTTACGCGCGATCGTGCAGTGCTGCCTCGAAACGGCGGCGTCATCCACCTTCAGGTCGCATTGCGGGTCCCGGCCTAGCGCCATCGTGTCGCCCTCCCGGCGGCGGAAGATCGCCTTGCCCCGGTAGGTGACGCGCAGAACCGCGCGCGCGGGGGAAGAGGCGCGGCGGGCCGACACGATCTGGTTCACCGCATCCTTCCACATCAGCTCGCCGAGCAGCAGGTCGCTCTTCTTTCCTTGCATCCGCAGATGCTTGATGGGGCGCACCAGTCCCTGGACGGCCGGCGTGAGACTGGAGGCGGTGTCGTGGGAGGTGAGGATCTGGCCGCCCCTTGCGTGATCGGCAAGCTGCAGCGCGAGATTGACCGTGTCGCCGAAGATGTCCTCGTTGCGCTGTGCGACCGGACCGGCATGGAACCCGATGCGCACATCGAGCTTCGGCTGCTCCGGCGGCAGCGCCTGCGCGTACACGTGCATTCGCGCCGCGGCGGCGGCGGCCGCATCCGGCGTCGAAAAGAGCGCGAGCACGCCGTTGGGGTGCGTGTGCAGCACGCGACCGCCGCTCAGCTCAGCCGCCTGCCCGAGCACCTCCAGGTAGCGCGCGGCGGGCTGCGGCGGCGCGCCGACCTCGGCGCACAGCACCGTGGTGTGCCGGGTTGCGGCCGGCGGGGCGAGTTTTTCTAGCTCGCTGCCGCCCAAGTTGCCACCGCCGGCCGTCCGGTCTTATTATGCATATGCAGGACGATATGCAAAATGCAAATGAATGTCAAACGCCCCGATCCCGATCGCGAGCTGGCTGAGGCTCGGCGCGCGCTGGCGGTCCTCGCCGAGCGCGTGCAAACCACCCGCGTCGCCGCCGACACCCGGATCCACCAGAGCCAGGTGTCGCGCCTCTTCCGCGGCCAGTTCAAGCGGGTGTCCTCGAACGTGCGCAAGCTGCTCGCCTACGCCGCCGATCCAAAGGCGCAGGCCGCGGGCGTCGCTGAGCCGGCGCCGACCGCCAAGGACGCGGTCGTGCGCGCGGCGCTGAGCACCTGGGACTCGACGCCCGAGGGCGCGCGGGCGCTGGTGCGACTCCTCAAGTCGGTCCGCGCAATCCGCGAAGTTCAGCCTCGTGCGCCTCGGCGACGCCGTTAGGTTTGCGCTGCTTGCCTTCGCAGCGATACCGTGGCTGGCCCTCGCAGACTTCTCCGGCCATGTGGTCGCCGTGCAGGACGGCGACACCCTTACGGTTCTAGCAGGTTCAAAGCAAACGCGCGTCCGGCTGGACAGCATCGATGCGCCCGAAATGCGCCAAGCGTTCGGCCAGCGCTCCAAGGATTCGCTGGCGGAGCTGTGCATGTCACAACGTGCGTTCATCCGTGAGCATGGAAAAGACCGAAACGGCCGCACCATCGGCCGCGTGACGTGTGCCGGCAGAGACGCCAACTTCGAGCAGGTCCGTCGCGGCATGGCGTGGGTGTTCGATCGCTACGTGACCGACTACAGCCTGTATGCCCAGCAGGATGCTGCGCGACTATCTCGCCGCGGCTTGTGGTCGGCGACAAATCCGATGGCGCCGTGGGAATGGCGCCGGATCCGTCGCAGCCCCGACCTGGCCGGCGCTGGAAGCGGCGCCAAGTGAAGGAAAAGTGATTTGCTCCGGGGGAGGCGTCGGGAATAAGAGACGTCGTACGCGACTTCGTCTGGCCGTAACGATCGAACGACGAGCGGCGTCGCCGCGCTGGTGATTCTGGCGGTTGTGTACGGCATCGAACATACGGCACTGGTCGACCGGCGTAGGGTGCAGGTTGGACCCGGCCGTCGAGGCGCTGCAACCTCTCCTTCCCTTTACGGTACACAACGCTTTGGCCCAGGCCGGGTCCGCCCGAGACTAGGCGCGCGAACGCGTCCTTGGGGACTGTCGGCGTACTCCCACTTGGCGTTTGGCGATTTCGCGCCGGGCATGCCAGCGATCAGGGACGATCATCAGCAGCACCAGCGAGAACAGGGTCCAGAACAATACGGCCAACATTACGGCACCTCCAGTGAGTGTTCTTGCGCGCCGCACGGTGCGCGCTCCACAATCAGCGCGCACAGAATCGGCTCACGGTTTTCCCAAATGTGCGAGACCACCACGGCCGTCTCCGTGCGCTCGACGGCCCACCACGCCCGCGGCGCGCTCAGGCGCAATACGCTTTCGGCTTGATCAAGCGTCCCGCACTGCGCGGCCTGTTCAAGGTGCAGCTTCTTCATGGGAGAGCGACTATTGAAGACGGCGAGCACGACGGCCAAAATCGATCGCGAGACCCAGGCTATCGATGGCGTGCTCGCCGATCGGTTCGCATAGATACAGCGCACGCCAAGCGTCGACGTAGGCGCGGGCCAGGACGTGCGCTTCCAAAGCTTCGATGGGATCGCCATCGCGGAGACGAAACAGCCGGTAATCCATTTTCTGCAGCCGGTAGTCCATTTTCGGGTTGCCTCAAGTCGTGTGCCGCGACTGCGTGTTCGCAGCGCGGGTGGTGGCGAACTATCGCCGAGACCCAAGAAAGGAACTTGACCGCTGACGCCAGGCGCTAACCCTGGCGCGCCATCGTCGGGGCCTGCTTGCTGCTAGCGGAAGGTGGGCGACTTCGTCCGGTAGTCGCTTGGACTGAGCCCCGTCCAGCGCTTGAACGCGCGAGTGAACGCGCTCGGCTGGGAGAACCCAAGCGAGAAGGTGATGTCGGTGACCGAGCGGCGCGGGTCTTCGATGTAGCGTAAGGCCAGGTCTTTGCGCGTGTCGTCGACGAGCTGAAGGTAAGTCGTGTTCGCCTCGGCGAGCTTGCGCTGTAGCGTGCGCGGGCTCATGTGAAGTTGCTTCGCCGTATCTTCCGCAGTTCCTTCGCCCGAGGACAGGTCCTGCAGCACCGCCGCACGGCACCGCGAGACGACGTCGGACTTGTCTAGCCGGGCCAGCTCCTCGATAAGCATCTTGTCGAACACTGCTGCGAGTTGTCGGTTTGCCGACGGGAGCGGGCAGTCAGCGTCTTTGGCCGAAAGCACGAACGTGTTCTCCTCGGCGCCGAACTGGACCGGGCATCCGAAGAAGCGCGCGTAGGCGTCTGCGGGTTCGGGCTTGCGGCGACGCAGGGACGCGCCAACCGGCCGCAGAGCCGCTCCTGCGTTCATGCGGCATAGATCGAGCAGGATCGCCATCGCGATGTCGACGAAGACCGCAGCCACCGGCACGACGGCGGGATTGCCGCGGTTGGCCCAGAAGCGGACTTTGAGCCCCTGCCTGGTGTCCTCGATCTCGGTAATGCCGCGCTCGCCTACCAGGCGCGAATAGCGCGCGGCCCGTTCGAGCCCGGTGCGAAGCGTCGAGCTCGACAGCCAGGCATATCCAAGGACGCCCAGTTCCGAGGGGTGCCAGCAGCGTGCGGCTTGGACCCCGAAGGCGGGATCACTGACGAGCGGGATCGCGACGCGGAGTATCGCGTCGATCTTGTCGACTTCGATGCGCTCGCCCGGAGCGGGGATGGCCGCGAGGTCGACACCCGCATGCCGAGCGATGCCGACTGCGTCGAGGCCGTGCAATTCAAGGAGCCGTCGGAACATCTGGCCCATCGAGGCAAGGAAACTCTGGCGCGACTGATCGCCGGCGCGTCCGCCGCCTGACTCACTCACTGTGGTTCTCCCTGCTTTGCTTGACGGGAAGAATACTGCACGTCTTGCTACCGGAGCGAGAGCGCAGATCGCATAGCCCCAGCCAGCCGCTAGTGCGATTGGCGCCTGGGGGAAAACGCCTGGCGCGCGGGGGATAACGTCCTCAAGCCGACACTCGGCATCATGCCTTCGTCGAAATTATTTCCTAACTCAGGGGACTCAAATGGAAATGAAAGAACTGACCTTCGGCGACAGAGTGCTGCTGGGGGCGGGTTTGTGCTCGCTGATCGTCGGTGTGCTTTCGATCGTCCTGATGCTCGTGGTGTCGTGAGGCTCTACTCGTTCCCCTGCACGTTGACCAGTCCGCGCAGCGGGCTGTACACGTAGCGCATGTCGGTGCCGCGGCCGCGCCCTTCCATGAAGAGCCAATGGAAGCGCAGCGAGTGCGGTACGCCGCCGTAGACGAAATCAATCTCCTCGATCGTCACTTTGAGCGGACGCGGGCGCGGCCGCCTGTCGCCCGCGCAGTCGAGCTGGTACTCGCGTACCTCACCCTGCTTCCAGCGGCCGAGCGGAAATTTCACCTCGCCGCGGCAGTCAAGCTCCGGATAGCGCGAGTCGAAAACGCGGCCCAGGCCCGTCTTGTCGTCGCGGATGGCGAAGCGTTGGAGCTTGTCGCGGTTCACGCGCTCGTAGACCTGGATGAAGTTCCAAGTCGTCGGCCCCTTGATGCTTTTGTCTCCCCGCTGCCCGAACTCGAGCGCAGCGGGCGCCATGCGGATCTCCTGCGTGCCGTCCCAAGGCGCGCCGGTCCAGAGCTCTACGGGAATGAAACGTGTGCGCGTTGCCGGATCGTAGGCGCGTTGCCACGCCGACCAGTCGTCCGCGCGCGCCGTGCCTGCGAGCACAAGGCAGAGCGCGACCAGCAGGAGTTGCAGCGCGGCGCTCATTTGCGGTCGCGATTCTACGCCGCTACGCGCCGCACTCCACTGGCTTCGACGATATCCATGATCCGCAGTAGAAGTTCTTCCTGAGTATCGAGGAAGACACCCTCATCGCGAGTTGCCACATACGCAAAGGCCTCCAGCTCGAGGGAGGCGCCGCCAAACCGGATCAATCGGGTCGTGACGGTTTCAGGTTCGAGCTTGGCTTGTGCGAGCATCATTTTCCTGATCTCCGCGAGGACATGGCGAAGCTGGTCGGCCGTGGTTTCGTATGCCAACAGAATGTTATGGCGGAAAAGAAATTTGTCGCGCCGGGCCAGATTTCCAATAGTCCCCGCGGCAAGCTGCCCATTCGGAACGCTGACCAGTACCCGATCGGCGGTGCGAATCTGGGTGGAGCGCAGACCGATGTTTTCGACGCGGCCCTCAATTGTCCCTACCTGGCAGTAGTCACCGACCTGGATGGCTTCATCAGCAACGACCGTTACCGTGCCGAAGAGATTCTCGATCGTCTTCTGGGCGGCGAACGCAAACGCGAGTCCGCCAATGCCGAGTCCGGCAACGACGGCCGTAAGGTCGAAGCCCAAGCTGCGCAGGATCAGGAACGAAGCCGCAGTGAACCAGACAGATACAAACAGCCAGGTGGCTAGTTCGACGGTCGCGATCTTGCCCGGCAACCCAACCTTTCGCAGGTGCTGAGTCTTCAATCGGGCCACAAGTTTCGTCACCCGAACCAAGATCCAGCCGGCAGCCACGACGATGAATACGTTGGCAACAGAGGTGACGAAAATGCGCCCCTCCGCTGTGGCAGCTTGCGTGGCGACGATACGCGCCAGGAGAGACAAGATCAGAAGGAACAGCAGCCACTTGATCTGGGCCAGCACACCCTCGCCGTGGCGCAGGTCCAAAGGATGAAGAAGCCTGAGAAGGCCCCGGGTGAGGGGCCAGGCAATCCCCACCAGGAGCGGAACGCCCACGAGCACGTTGAGCCACGTGAAAAGTGGGTAAGACAGGAAGCGGATGTCTCTGAACGATTCCGGCCAGATCGCTTCGGCCCAAGGGAGATCGAGTTGGCTAGCCGCCGCAGTCACGCCAAGCAGGGTCTCAGCGGAGAAGAGCCAGATCGGCTGCGTGTCGGGTGTCTTCGTGAGGCGAAGCACGACGTCCAGGCTTTCGCTTTCGAAGGTCGCCGTGCCCACTTTTTCCAGGTTCGCGGGGAGACCGTCGTCCAGGGTTCCCGCCGGCGCTTTGCTCAAATCGTCCGGGCCGGTTTTTACGCCCCGGTTCAAGACCACATGGAGATCGCGCGCGAGTTCTGCTTTTCTCTTGGCCGACTGTTTGCCCTCCAGATACTTGGAGGCAAGCTCATAGTCAGCCTTGTTCGCCGCCTGCAGAAACCCGATCACCGCGCCGTAGGGCGTGCCCCGGCCGAGTGGATCTTCCGGCAACGGTTTTGGCTCGGCAGCAGCCTTTTGGGCCACCGCCGGGAAAGAGAAGGCAACGAACGTCAGGGTGCAGCAAAGGAGCAGAACATCGAGCTTGCGCATGGCGCCAGGCCTCCTGCCATCGGAAAACAGAATTGTCCGCAGAGAAGAACTCGCCGACTATAAGCCCTTGGTCCAATCAGATGCGGCGCGTCGGCACACGGAGTAGGATTTGCGACGGAGGGACTCAATGAATAGAAATCTGACGACGTTTCTCGCAGTTGCGATGCTCGGCTGTGCCGGCCATGCCTGGGCGCAGAAGCCGCAGCCGACTGTCCTTACCAACGCGCAGTTGAAGGCGCTGCTGTCGAACGGGCTGAGCGTCAGGATCACGGGGGCCGACCGCCCGAACACCGCAGCCCGCACGGGTACCGCTGTCTATCAGAAGGACGGAACTGTGCGCTTCAACGAAGGCCCCGCCACGACCACGCACATTGGCTCCTGGCGGATCGAGGGCAACAAGTTCTGCACCAAGTACAGTAGTAATCTTGGCAGCGGGTGCTCTAACGTCCAGAAGATCGGAGAAAGCACCTACAAGCTGATTCCCCTCGACGGGCTGCTCGAAGGGACTTGGGAGGTCGTGAAAAAATAGCTGGCGCTAGTACGGCGTGAAAACAGCTAGTTGGCTCCCCGAGTAGGGCTCGAACCTACGACCTGCGGATTAACAGTCCGTCGCTCTACCAACTGAGCTATCGGGGATCCGGAAGAACCCGGAATTTTACCGGATTACTTTGGCGATCGCGTCGGAGACGTAGTCGACGTTCTTCGAGGTGAGCGCGGCGACGCAGATGCGGCCGGTGTCGATGGTGTAGATCGAGTACTCCTCGCGCAGGTGCCGCACCTGCTCCTTCGTCAGCCCGGAGTAGGAGAACATGCCGCGCTGCTTCAGCACGAAGCTGAAGTCGGTGTTCTGCACGCGGGAATGGATGCTCTCGACCAGCCGCTTTCGCATCGCCTTGATGCGATCGCGCATCTCGCCGAGCTCGCGGTCCCACAGGCTGCGGAGCTGGGGGTTGCCGAGGACCGTGGCAACGATCTGGCAGCCGTGGGTGGGCGGGTTGGAGTAGTTGGTGCGCACGATGCGCTTGACCTGCGAAAGCACGCGCTTCGCTTCCTCGGGGCTGCCGGTGACGACGCTCAGCGCGCCCACCCGCTCGCCGTAGAGGGAGAACGATTTGGAGAACGAGCTCGACAGGAAGACCGGCGACATGGCGGCGGCGAACAGCCGCGCGGCGTGGGCGTCAGCATCGAGGCCCTCGGCGAAGCCCTGGTAGGCGAGATCGAGGAACGGCACGAGGCCGCGCGAGCGCACGATCTCCAGCACTTCGCCCCAGCGATCCTTGTCGAGGTCGACCCCGGTGGGGTTGTGGCAGCACGCGTGCAGCACCACGATCGAGCCGGCCGGCAAGGCGCTCAACGAGTTCAGCATGCCGGTGACATCCAGACCGCGCGTCGTCGGATCGTAGTAGCGGTAGGAATTGACCTTGAACCCGGCCGCCTCGAAGAGCTGGCGGTGGTTCTCCCAACTCGGCTCGCTGATCCAGACCTCGGCCGCGGGATTGATGTGCTTCAGGAAGTCGGCGCCGATTTTCAGGCCGCCGGTGCCGCCGAGGGCCTGCACCGTCACAATATTGCTTTGTTGAGAAGCAAAAACCAATTCCTGAACCGCGAGGTCGTAGGCCGCGAGGCCGTCGATCGGCAGGTAGCCGCGCGCGGGCACGGACTTCAGCCGCTCGCTCTCGGCATGGCGCACGCACTCCAAGACCGGGATCTTGCCGTGGTCGTCGGTGTACACGCCGACGCCGAGGTTGACCTTCTTCGGGCTGGTGTCGGCGACGAAGGCTTCGGTGACGCCGAGGATCGGGTCGGCCGGCGCCATCGGCACCGAGGCGAGCGGGGAGGGTGAGTGTGGCGCGTTCATTCGTCTAAAATGGCGGGTTTCGCAATCGCATTCTACTCGTGGCATTCAAATTAGCAGAGCTTTTTCCGCCCGGCGGCGACCAGCCGGAGGCGATCGACGCGCTCGTCGAAGGAATCCGGGACGGCCTCTCGTTCCAGACGCTGCTCGGCGTCACGGGCTCGGGCAAGACGTACACGATGGCGCACGTCATCGCGCGCCTCGGCCGACCGGCGCTGGTGCTCGCGCCGAACAAGACGCTCGCCGCGCAGCTCTACTCCGAGTTCCGCGAGTTCTTTCCCGACAACGCGGTCGAGTATTTCGTCTCGTACTACGACTATTACCAGCCGGAGGCGTACGTGCCGGCGCGCGATCTCTACATAGAGAAGGATTCGTCGATCAACGAGCACATAGAGCAGATGCGCCTGTCGGCGACCAAGTCGCTGCTCGAGCGCCGCGACGTGGTGATCGTGGCGACGGTATCGGCGATCTACGGTATCGGCGACCCGGAGGAGTACCACGGCATGATCCTGCACCTGCGCCAGGGCGAGAAGATGTCGCAGCGCGACGTGCTCGCGCGCCTGGTGGCGATGCAGTACGAGCGGAACGAGCTCGACTTCCGCCGCGGCACTTTCCGTGTGCGCGGCGACGTGATCGACGTGTTCCCGGCGGAGCACGCCGAGCAGGCGATTCGAATCTCTCTGCTGGATGACCTGGTGGAAAAGCTGGAGGTGTTCGACCCGCTGACCGGCAGGGTGCACCACCCGATGGCGCGCTTCACGGTGTACCCGTCGAGCCACTACGTCACGCCGCGCGAGACTACGCTGCGCGCGATCGAGGCGATCAAGGCGGAGCTGCGCAGCCGCATCGACTTCTTCCAGAAAGCCGGGCGCCTGGTGGAGGCGCAGCGGATCGAGCAGCGCACGCGCTTCGACCTCGAGATGCTCGCCGAGCTCGGCTTCTGCAAGGGGATCGAGAACTATTCGCGCCACCTGTCCGGCCGTCAGGCGGGCGAACCGCCGCCGACGCTCATCGACTACCTGCCGCAGGACGCGCTGATGATCATCGACGAGAGCCACGTCACGATCCCGCAGCTCGGCGGCATGTACCGCGGCGACCGCTCGCGCAAGGAGAACCTGGTCGAGTACGGCTTTCGCCTCCCATCGGCGCTCGACAACCGGCCGCTGCGCTTCGACGAGTTCGAGAAAGTGGTGCGCCAGACGGTGTTCGTCTCTGCGACCCCGGCGGATTACGAGCGCGAGAAGTCCGGCCAGGTGGTGGAGCAGGTGGTGCGCCCGACCGGGCTGGTCGATCCGCAGGTGATCGTGCGTCCGGCCTCCACGCAGGTGGATGATCTCTTGTCCGAGATCAGGGACAAGGTGTCACGGCATGAACGAATCCTTGTGACGACCCTGACCAAGAGAATGGCGGAAGAGCTCACCGAATACCTGGCCGAGCATGGGGTCAAGGTGCGCTACCTGCACTCCGAGGTGGAGACGGTGGAACGAGTGGAGATCATCCGCGACCTGCGCCTGGGCGAGTTCGACGTGCTCGTGGGAATCAACCTGCTGCGCGAGGGCCTCGACCTGCCGGAGGTTTCCCTGGTGGCGATCCTCGATGCGGACAAGGAAGGTTTCCTGCGTTCGGAGCGCTCTCTCATCCAGACCATCGGCCGTGCCGCCCGCCACATCAACGGCACGGCGATCCTGTATGCCGACCGGGTGACCGATTCCATCAAGAAGGCGATCGGGGAAACGGACCGGCGGCGCACGAAGCAGCTCGCCTACAACGTGCACCACAGCATCACGCCCAAGGGCATCATCAAGCGCATCAAGGACCTGATCGACGGCGTGTACGACGCCTCGCAGGCGCAGGTCGCGCAGGAAGAGGCGCGCTACGAAGCGATGAGCGAAAAGCAGATCGCGCGCGAGATCAAGGCGATCGAGAAGAAGATGCTCGAGCACGCCAGGAACCTGGAGTTCGAGGAGGCCGCGGCGGCGCGCGACCGTCTTGCCGAGCTCAAGAAGCGGGTTTTCGGCGTCGAAGCGTAAAAATTCGGGGACGGAGCGCTAATTCTGGCAACGCGCAGCTAACGAATTAGGGCTCCGTCCCCGAATTTTTCGGGCGGAGCGTAAAGAACCTTAAGAAGGTAATTTGACCTTCGCAGGGGCGTGCGGCCCCGGCAAAGTTGCGCATGTTCTTGAAGCTGCGCCTGATGTGGTGGCGGGCCGACAAGGCCGCGCTGGCCTTCGCGATGTTCTTTTGCGCCGTGGTCGGCGTGCTCGTGCTTGCGCTCGGCGCCGTCTCCGCGCACCGCGACGAGCAGACCGCCAGGGTGCGCGAGTTCCACGCGCGCAGCCTCGAATGCCTGGCGCTCAACGTGTACTACGAGGCGCGCGGCGAGCCCCCGGCCGGCCAGTATGCGGTGGCGGAAGTCACCATGAACCGCAAGGCTTCGCCGTTGTATCCCAAGACCGTGTGCGAGGTGGTGTACCAGACGAACTGGGACCCGCTGCGCAAGCGCTACGTCGGCGCATTCTCCTGGACCGAGTTCGAGTCCCTCGACGCGCCCAAGGGCACGGCCTGGAAGCGCGCAGTCAAGGTCGCCGAGGACGTGTATTACCAGCGGCGACAAGCGGTGATGCCCGGCGCGCTGCACTTCCACGCCAACTACATCCAGCCGGAGTGGGCCAAGGAGAGGCAGAAAGTGGCGCGCATCGGGCGCCACGTGTTCTACCGGTAGAACCGAACGCCGGGCTTGAGCTCCTCGAAGACGAGGTAGCGAGTCTCTTTCATCCCGAGCGCCCGGTACGTGGCCTGGGCGCGGCTGTTCTCCCGCTCGACGTAAAGCCGGAAGCCGCACGCTGCCGGGTCCTGCGCAGCAAGCTCTTGGACGTGGCGGTAGAGCTGCTTGTAGACGCCTTGGCGCCGCCATTCGGGCCTTACGTAAACGCTCTGGATCCACCAGAAGCTGCCGTTTCGCCAGTCGCTCCACTCTTTGGTGATCAGGAGCGAGCCCACCACCCGGTCGTCTTTTTCCGCAACGACATAGAAGCCCGCAGCGGCGCTGCCCAGAAGACCGTGGACGCCGGCGCTGATCACCTCCGCTAGAAGATCCTTGCGCTCGGTCTCGAGCGCCATGGCGGAGTTGAACTCGATCAGCACCGCCGCATCGGCGGGCGTGGCAAGCCGTATCCGCATCAGTACTTCGCGTTGCCCGGCGTCCGGGGAAAGGGAATCGCGTCGCGCACGTTGGAGAGCCCGGTGGCGTAGGACACGGTGCGCTCGAAGCCCAGGCCGAAGCCCGCGTGCGGCACCGTGCCGTAGCGGCGCAGGTCGCGGTACCAGGAGAGGCTCTCCTTGTCGATGCCGACTTCCGCCATCCGGGCGTCCAGGCGGTCGAGGCGCTCCTCGCGCTGGCTGCCGCCGACGATCTCGCCGATGCCCGGGGCAAGCACGTCCATCGCCGCGACAGTGCGGTCGTCGTCGTTCAGGCGCATGTAGAACGCCTTGATGGCCTTCGGGTAGTTCATCACCACGACCGGCTTCTTCGCGTGCTTCTCCGTGAGGTAGCGCTCGTGCTCCGACTGCAGGTCGACGCCCCACTTCACGGGGAACTCGAACTTCTCCTTCGCGCGCTCGAGGATCGAGATCGCCTCGCCGTAGTCCATGCGCACGAATTCCGACTCCACGATGCCCTGCAGCTTCGCCACGATGCCTTTCTCGACGCGCTCGTCGAAGAAAGCCATGTCTTCTTTTCTTTCCTGCAGGAGGGATTTGAAGATCGACTTGAGCAGCGCCTCGGCGAGATCCGCGTTGTCCGAAAGATCGGCGAACGCGATCTCCGGCTCGATCATCCAGAATTCCGCGAGGTGCCGGCTGGTGTTCGAGTTCTCGGCGCGAAAGGTGGGGCCGAAGGTGTACACCTTCGAGAGCGCGAGGCAATACGCCTCGACGTTGAGCTGGCCCGAGACGGTGAGGAAGGTCTCGCGCCCGAAGAAGTCCTTCGAGAAGTCGATCTTTCCCCCCTCCCGGGGGAGGTTCGCGAAGTCCAGCGTCGAAACGCGGAACAGCGCGCCCGCGCCCTCGGCGTCGGCGGCGGTGATGATCGGGGTGTTCACCCAGAAGAAGCCGCGTTCGTGAAAGAAGCGGTGGATCGCCTGCGCGAGGGTGTGGCGCACGCGCGTCACCGCAGCGATCACGTTGGTGCGCGGCCTGAGGTGCGCGACTTCGCGCAGGAACTCGAAGGTGTGCGGCTTGGGCTGGATCGGATAGGAGTCCGGATCTTCGACCCAGCCGACGACCTTGATCGCGCGCGCCTGCATCTCGAAGGGCTGTCCCTTGGCGGGCGAGGGCACGATGCCGCCGGTGGCCTCGATCGCGCAGCCCGCGGTGAGGTGCAGGATCTCCTTTTCGTAGTTGGGGAGGTCCTTCGGCGCGACGACCTGCACCGGATGGAACGACGAGCCGTCCGACAGGTGGATGAACGAGAAGCCCGCCTTGGAGTCGCGCCGGGTGCGCACCCAGCCTTTCAGGACCACGGCACCCTCCTTCGGCGCGCGGCCGGCGAGGACGTCGGCGCAGGAAGTCATAATGGCGATCATATGAAAGAACGGCGCTCCATCCTATTCGTCTGCACCGGCAACATCTGCCGCTCGCCGACGGCCGAAGGGGTTTTCAGGAGCTTGTGTGTGAAAGCGGGGCTGGAACTGCGCATCGAATCCGCCGGCCTGGGCGACTGGCACGTGGGCCATCCGCCCGACGAGCGTGCCCAGCACCACGCCCGGAGCCGCGGCTACGACCTGAGCGCGCAGCGCGCGCGCCAGGTGCGGCCGCGCGACTTCGACGATTTCGACCTCATCCTGGCGATGGACAGCGGCCACCTGCGCGACTTGCAGCGCATGGCGCCGCCGCGGCATCGGGCGAACATCCGGCTGTTCGCGGCGGACAGCGACGTGCCGGACCCCTATTACGGCGGCCCGGCCGGGTTCGAGCGCGTGCTCGACCTGGTGGAGGCCCAGTGCGCCAGCCTCCTTGCAGAGTTGAAAGAGCCTACTTCCTAGTCGTCTCCACCTGCTGCAACGGCTCGTCCTGGACCACCGGTTTCTGGCGCTCGCGGCGGGGCCGGCCGAGATGCTGCTGCTCCTCCTGGGCGGGCGCAGCGGCGGGTACCCTTGCACGGTCGGTTTCGATCATCACCAGCCCCGCGCTTTCGAGCAAGACCTTGGAGTCGATCTTCGGCTCCGCGCGGACCGGTTGCTCCGCGTGCGGCGCCGGCTGTTCCATGCGTGGCGCCGCCTGTTCCATGCGTGGCGCGGGTTCTTCCACGCGCGGTGCGACCGATGGCGGCAAGGTCTCCTCGCCGGAGGACTCGAGCTCCTTGCGCGCCAGCGCTTCGCGCCGCTGGTCTTCGCGCAATTGATCCTCTTTCATCAGGAACGAAGGCGGTGCGCCTGACGGCCGCGGATCGCCCTGGGCCGGGCGCTCGCCGCGATCCCCGCGCTCGCGCTGTCGGTCGCGTCCCCCCCGGTTGCGGCGGCCGCCGCGGCGCTGCTGCTCTTCACCCTCTCGGCCTTCGCGCGCCTCGCGCTCGCGTGGCGGAGGCCGGTGCTGCTGCTGGGGTTGTTGTCCCTGCGGCTGCGGCTGTTGTTCCTGCGGCGGCGGCTGTTGTTCCTGCTGTTGCGGCTGCTGTCCCTGCTGCTGCGGCCCTTGATGCTGCGGGCGTTGCTGACGCTGCTGGTGGTCCGGCCGGCCGCGCTCGCCGCGACCGCCGCGATCCCGCTCGCCGCGATCACCGCGCGGCTGCTGGCCGTTGCGCCTTTGCTCGAGCCGCGGGTGTTGCTGGCGGTCACGCTGCTGCTCGTCGCGCCGGCCGTCTCTCTGGCCATCGCGGCCGCGGCCGCCGTCCCTGCGTCCATCGCGGCGATGATGATCGCGCCTGGGCTCGCGTTGCGCGGGCTGCGAGGCCTGCGGCGCGGGTGAGGCGGCGACGGGGGTGGGCGCGGGCGCCGGCTCGGCCCCGAACAGCCCGCCGAAGAGTCGGCTCAAGAATCCGCCGCCGGAGGCAGGCTGGGGTTGCGGTGCTGCGGGCATTGGGGCCGGCTGTGAAGCGGGTTGCGCCGGACGCGGCGCTGGCTGCGGAGCGGCTGCCTGCGGGAGCGGCGCGGGCTGGTCCGGGGTGATGGTTTTCACCACCGGCTGCTGGCGCTCGAGCTTCACTTCCTCCTCGGCGCCCGGCGCCTTGGGCTCCTCGGGGCGCTCGACCAGCTCGTAGCTCGACGGCACGTGCTCCATGGCGTTCAGCTCGTCGTGCTTGAGGCGCTGCACCTTGTAGTGCGGCGTCTCGAGGTGCGGATTAGGCACGAGAACGATGTTCACCTTCAGCCGGGCCTCGAGCTTCTGGATCTCGGCGCGCTTCTCGTTCAGCAGGAACGAGGACACATCGACCGGCACCTGGGCGTGCACCGCCCCGGTGTTCTCCTTCATCGACTCTTCCTGGATGATCCTCAGCACGTGGAGCGCGGTCGACTCGGTGCCGCGGATGAAGCCGGTGCCGCTGCAGCGCGGGCAGCTGATGTGCGCGGTCTCCTCGAGCGAGGCCTGCAGACGCTGGCGCGAGAGCTCCATCAGCCCGAAGCGCGAGATCTTGCCGATTTGGACCCGGGCGCGGTCGTACCGCAGCGAGTCGCGCAGCCGGTTCTCGACCTCGCGCTGGTTTTTCTGGGACTCCATGTCGATGAAATCGATCACTATTAGCCCGCCCAGGTCGCGCAGCCGCAACTGGCGCGCGACTTCCTCCGCCGCCTCGAGATTGGTGCGGAACGCTGTTTCCTCGATGTCGCCGCCGCGCGTGGCGCGCGCGGAGTTGACGTCGATGGCGACCAGCGCCTCGGTGTGGTCGATGACGATCGCGCCGCCCGCAGGCAGGGCGACCCCGCGCGAGTAGGCGCTCTCGATCTGGTGCTCGATCTGGAAGCGCGAGAAGAGCGGGATGTCGTCGCGGTAGAGCTTCACCTTGCCGACGTTGTCCGGCATCACCGTCTGCATGAAGGACTTGGCCTGCTCGAAAATCTCTTCCGTGTCGATCAGGATCTCGCCGATGTCGGGCTGGAAGTAATCGCGGATCGCGCGGATCACCAGGCTCGACTCGAGGTAGATGAGGAACGGCTTCTTCGACTGGTCCGCCGAGGCGCCCTCGACCGCGGTCCAGAGCTGCATCAGGTAGTTCAGGTCCCAGGTCAGCTCCTCCAGCGAGCGGCCGATCGCCGCGGTGCGGGCGATGACGCTCATGCCTTCGGGAAGCTGGAGCTGGTCGAGGGTGTCGCGAAGCTCGTTGCGGTCTTCGCCTTCGACCCGGCGCGAGACGCCGCCACCGCGCGGGTTGTTCGGCATCAGCACCAGATACCGCCCTGCCAGACTTATGAACGTTGTGAGGGCGGCGCCCTTGGTTCCGCGCTCGTCCTTCTCGACCTGGACGATCAACTCCTGGCCTTCGCGCAGGGCGTCCTGGATGCGGGCGCGCCCGGCGTCGATTCCGTCCTTGAAATAGCTGCGGGAAACTTCCTTGAACGGCAGGAACCCGTGCCGTTCCTCGCCGTAGTCGACGAAGGCAGCCTCGAGGCTGGGCTCGATGCGGGTGATGATGCCTTTGTAGATGTTGCTCTTGCGTTGCTCCCTTGATGCCGACTCTATGTCGAGGTCGACGAGCTTTTGTCCGTCGACGATCGCGACGCGCAGCTCCTCTTGCTGCGTCGCGTTAAACAACATGCGCTTCACTTGTTGTTCTCCTGCGCGCGCAGGAGAGGCCTACCTACCCGAGCTGCAACCTCCTCGAAGGTCTCCTCATGGATACAGTGGGAAAACAGCCCCTACGCGCGCTGCTAGTAGTATCGCTACTTCCGGTGAGCGAAATTAACCAGCGCTTCAGGCTCGGCTGCGGCCGGGCAGGAGGCGGGTTGCAGGCGCTGGTGGAGGTTGAATCCCCAAAGCGGTCCTGTGCCTCGCAACTCGAAGCGGTGAAAAGATCATACGGAAAATGAATGACTTAAGCAAGACCGCGGGACCTAAGGCGAAGTGGCTGGTGATCGGCGAGGAAAGCGAGGCGCAGCGCATCGACAACTTCCTGCTGCGCCAGCTGAAAGGCGTGCCGAAGAGCCATGTCTACCGCGTGCTGCGCAGCGGCCAAGTGCGCGTCAACAGCGGCCGGGTGAAGCCCGACTACCGGCTGCAAGTCGGCGATAGGGTCCGGATCCCGCCGGTCAGGGTTTCCGAAGGAAGACCCCCGCCGGCGCGTCCGCTCGACCTTCCGGTGGTGTTCGAGGACGCTTCCCTCCTGGTGATCGACAAGCCCTCGGGCATCGCCGTGCACGGCGGCAGCGGAGTGAGCTTCGGCGTGATCGAGTCGCTGCGCGCGGCGCGGCCGCAGGCCAAGGTCCTCGAGCTCGCGCATCGCCTGGATCGCGACACGTCAGGCCTATTGATTCTTTGTAAGAGGCGGAGCGCCCTGGTCGAGTTGCATCGCATGCTGCGCGAGGGCGAGGTCCGGAAGATCTACCTGGCAATCGTCAAGGGCGCCCTGGCCAAGAAGACCCTCGAGCTGCGCGAATCCCTGCACAAGCACGTCACCGCCTCCGGCGAGCGTCGGGTCAGCGTGCAGGCGGACGGCATGTCCGCGTTGACGAGGGTCACGCGGGTGAAGAGCAGCGGCGAGTTCAGCCTCCTCCAAGTCGAGCTCATGACCGGGCGCACGCACCAGATCCGCGTGCACCTGGCGCACGCCGGGCATCCGGTCGTCGGCGACGACAAGTACGGCGATTTCGCCCTCAACCGGGCGCTCAAGCAACGGCTGCTCCTGCACGCGGCGAAGCTCTCGTTCCGCCACCCGCTCGGCGGCGAGCCGGTGAAGCTCGAGTCTCCGTTGCCTGCGGAGATGAAGGCTTTCCTGGAGAAAATGCTGCCGTGAGCTACCGGCTGCTTGTCTTCGACTGGGACGGCACGATCATCGACTCGGCGGCGACGATCGCCGATTGCATCCGCGACGCGAGCCGCGAGCTCGGGTTGGAAGTGCCCGACTGGCAGCGCGCCAGCCACGTCATCGGCCTGGGCCTGCACGATGCCATGCGCATCGCCGTCCCCGGGCTGGCGGCCGAGCGCTATCCCGAATTCGTCGCGAGCTACCGCAAGCATTTCCTCGTGCGCAAGGACGCCATGCAGCTTTTCGACGGCATGCGTCCGCTGCTCGAAGATCTTTCGAAAAGGCATGTTCTCGCCATTGCCACCGGAAAAAGCCGCCGCGGCCTCGACCGCGACCTCGAGTTCCACCGGCTGAAGCCGCTGTTCGCCGCGTCGCGCTGCGCCGACGAGACCAACCCGAAGCCCCACCCGGCCATGCTGAGGGAGATCATCGAAGAGCTCGCGGTGCCGAAAGATTCCTCCCTGATGATCGGAGACACCTCGCACGACCTGGAAATGGCCCGCGCCGCCGGGGTGGATGCGCTCGCCGTGACCTACGGCGCGCATCCGGAGGACAGCCTGCGCGCCTGCGAACCGCTCGGCTGCTTCTCTTCAGTCACGCAATTGGAAGAATGGCTGCGAGCGAACGCCTGATCTGCGAGTCGGGCGTGCTGATCGACGCCGGGCGCGGCGTGCGCTTCGAGGTCGAGTACTTCGGCGAGGCGGCCCCGGCCTTTGCCGTTCGAAAGGATGGGAAAGTCCATGCCTATCTGAACCGCTGCGCGCACGTCGCGATGGAACTCGACTGGCAGGAAGGGGTATTTTTCGATTCCGACGGACGCGATTTGCTATGCTCGACGCACGGCGCCACCTACGACGCCGCCACCGGCCGCTGCCTGGGCGGCCCGTGCAACGGCAGCCCGCTCGTGAAGCTGCGCCTCGAGGAACGTAACGGCCTGGTCTACTTCATAGGATTCGACGATGACTGAGAACGGTGGTCAGTGGGAACGCGAGCTGGTCAACAAGCTCGCCACGGCGGCGCTCAAGGAGCAGCGGCGCGCGCGCCTTTGGGGCATCTTCTTCAAGCTGCTGACCTTTGCCTACATCACGGTGTTCCTGCTGATGGCGATCGACTGGAAGGGCGGCGACGTCGGCGGCAGCAAGAAGCACACCGCGATGGTCGAGGTGAGCGGCCTGATCGCGCCCGGCACCGACGCGAGCGCCGAGAAGATCACCACCGCGCTGCAGGCGGCCTTCAAGGACAAAAACACCCAGGGCGTGATCGTGCGCATCAACTCGCCGGGCGGCAGCCCGGTGCAGGCGCAAACGATCTACGACGAGATGAAGCGTCTGCGCAGCAAGTACCCCGAGATCCCGCTCTATGCGGTGGTCGAGGACGTGTGCGCTTCGGGCGGCTACTTTGTCGCGGTGGGCGCCGACCGCATCTATGTAGGGAAAGCCAGCATCGTCGGCTCGATCGGCGTGCTGATGAACGGCTTCGGCTTTACCGGCCTCATGGACAAGCTCGGCATCGAGCGGCGGCTGATCACCGCCGGCGAGAACAAGGGCATGCTCGACCCGTTCTCGCCGCTCGACGACAAGGACAAGCAGCACATCAAGACGCTGATGGGCGACATCCACCAGCAGTTCATCGGCGTGGTGCGCGAGGGGCGCGGCAAGCGCCTCAAGGAAGGGCCCGAGATCTTCAGCGGCCTCATCTGGACCGGGCAGAAGAGCGTCGACCTCGGGCTCGCCGACGGCTTCGGCAGCCTCGAGTACGTCGCGCGCGAGGTGATCAAGGCCGAGGAGATCCGCGACTTCACGATCAGCGAGGGCGTCGCCGAGAAGCTCGCGCGGCGCTTCGGCGCTTCGGTCAGCAGCGCCTTCGTCGAGGCCCTGTTGCGCACTTCAATCCGCTAGCAGGAGAAACACCGCCGGGCGGCGGCCGATCGCGGCCTTCGCCCGGCGCCACTCTCCGATCGGCTTCGTCTGAACGCTTTCGCTAGGGAGGGTGAGGTCGGCGGCAACGCATAGCCTCGTGCCGGTATTACAGGTTTCGACGAGCGCGGCGAGCAGGACGTCGTTGCGGTACGGCGTCTCGATGAAGATCTCCGTTTCCTGTTCTTTCCTGGAGCGCTGCTCGAGTTCGCGGATCCTTTGCTTCCGCTGAGAATCGTCTCGCGGCAGGTAGCCGCAGAAGGCAAAACGCTGGCCTTCGAGGCCCGAAGCCATCAGCGCGAGAACGATGGAGGAGGGGCCCACCAGCGGTACGACGCGAAAGCCTTCGCGGTGGGCAGCCTCGACAATCGCCGCGCCGGGATCGGCGATCGCCGGGCAGCCGGCTTCGGACAGCAAGCCCAGCGAGCGCTTTTCCCTCAAAGGCGCCAGAGGATCGCGTTCCTCGCCGATGACCCTGATATCCAGTTCCCGTACCGGCATCCCGAGCGCACCAAGAAATGCACGCGCGCTCTTTGCGTTTTCGACGACGAAGTCGCGTAAAGCCTGCACCTGCCGGACGACATCCTGGGGCAATGCCTTCTCGGGTGGTCCACCGAGTGACGTCGGGATTGCGTATAGGACCGGCGAGTTAATCGTGGTCTGTCCCTGTTTTGGGATGGGCTTTACAGGACGGGCAGGCCGGCGCGCTCGAGCATCTCGCTCAGGGCGATGAGCGGCAGGCCGATGAGGGAGCTCGGATCGTCGGTCTCGATGCGCTCGATCAGCGCGATCCCCAGGCCTTCGGCCTTGGCGCTGGCGGAGCAGTCGTAGGGCTTCTCTCTTTCCAGGTAGGCCTGGATGCGGCGCTCGTCGAGCGTGCGGAAGACCACGCGGCACGGCACGAGGCGCGACTCGTGCTTGTCGCGACGGGTATCCAGGAGCGTGACGGCGGTGTGAAAGTCCACGGCTTTGCCGGAGAGCTCGCGAAGCTGGCGAACGGCTTTTTCATGGCCGCCGGGCTTGCCGTAGCGCCGTCCGCCGCTCGCAGCCACTTGGTCGCTGCCGATGATGAGGTCGCCGCGGTGCGAAAGCGCCATTGCCTTGAGATGCGCCAGGCGAAGCGCGGTGTCCGGGGGCGATTCGCCGCTTAGAGGCGTTTCGTCGATATCCGGAGAGGCGGCTTCGAACGGCAATCCGAGCCGTTCGAGCAGCGCTTTCCGGTAGCGCGAACCGGACGCGAGCACGAGTCGCCGGGGTTGAGGCATCACTTTGTTTTGACGCAGCTTTTGAGGCGATGATATTATCGCGCGTTTATGTCGCACCCGCCGGCGCATCAACCGGTTATCGACGGCTTCGAGTTCGCTTCCGCCGGCGCAACGCAGCAGGGAATTTGGCCGCTGAGCGACTTTCCGCGCCTGCGCGACATGCTCGCGGCGGATGGCGGCGAAGTCAGGTACGAGATCCGCGGAGTGCGCGACGAGCGCGGGCGGCCGGGCCTGCGGATCAGGGTCAGCGGTACGCTCGCGCTTCGCTGTCAGCGCTGCCTGGAAGCGATGGCGCTCGAAGTGCATACGGACGAGACGCTCGTGCTGGCGGCGACGCTTGCCGAGATCCACGCCGAGCCCGCCGACGCGCGTGCGCCGGACCGGGTGGTGGCGGGCAAGGAGATGGCGCTGCGCGAGCTGATCGAGGACGAGCTGATCCTCGCGGTGCCGTACGCGCCGCGGCACGAGGATTGCGCTCCGGCCGCGGCGAGCGACGGCGCGCAGAAGACTTCGCCGTTCGCCGGGCTGCGCGGCCTGATAAGCAAACATTGATTAGAGAGGAGTCGCACACATGGCAGTCCACCAGAACAAGAAGTCGCCGTCCCGGCGCAACATGCGCCGCTCGCACGATCACCTGAGCGCGCCCGCGATCGCCGTCGAGCCGACCAGCGGCGAGACGCACCTGCGCCACCACGTCAGCCCGACCGGGTTCTATCGCGGCAAGAAGGTCGTCAAGACGCAGGAAGAGTAGCCGCGTTGATCACGGTTGCGGTCGATTGCATGGGCGGCGACCACGGCGCCCATGTGACGGTTCCGGCCGCGCTCGAGTTTCAGGCGCGGACGCCCGACGTCGAGGTGGTCCTGGTCGGCCAGCGCGACGCAATCGAAAGCCACCTTTCCGGAACGAACCCGCGCGTGCGCGTCTACCCCGCCAGCGAGGTCGTCGCGATGGACGAGCCCCCGGCGCAGGCGCTGCGCTACAAGAAGGATTCGTCGATGCGCGTGGCGGTCAACCTGGTGAAGAGCGGCGAGGCGCACGCCTGCGTGAGCGCCGGCAACACCGGCGCGCTGATGGCGATCTCGCGCTTCGTGCTGAAGACCCTGCCTGCGATCGACCGCCCGGCAATCGCGACCGTGCTTCCCAACCAGCGGCGCACCAGCACCTACGTGCTCGATCTCGGCGCCAACGTGGACTGCGGCGCCGAGCACCTGCTGCAGTTCGCCATCATGGGCGCGATGCTGGTCGCGGCGGTGGAGCACAAGGAGCGGCCCTCGGTCGGCCTGCTCAACATCGGCGTCGAGGACATCAAGGGCAACGAGGCGGTCAAGCAGGCGGCGGTGCTGCTGCGCGGGAGCGGGCTCAATTTCGTCGGCAACGTGGAAGGCGACGACATCTACAAGGGCACGGTCGACGTCGTGGTGTGCGACGGCTTCGTCGGCAACGTCGCGCTCAAGGCCTCGGAGGGCGTGGCGCAGATGATGACCACGACCATGCGCGAAGAGTTCTCGCGCAACCCGCTCACCAAGCTGGCCGCGCTGGTCGCGATGCCGGTGATCCGCGCCTTCCGCGAGCGGCTCGATCCCCGGCGCTACAACGGCGCGAGCCTGCTCGGCCTGCGCGGCATCGTCATCAAGAGCCACGGCTCGGCCGACGTGTTTGCCTTCGGCCAGGCGCTCGAGCGCGCGGTCGAGGAGGTGCGCAACAACGTGCCGCAGCGCATCGCAGAGCGCATGAGCCAGCTGCAACCGCAACCGGTTCAATGATCTATTCGCGCATTGCCGGTACCGGCAGCTATCTACCGCCGCGCGTCATGACCAACGCCGAGTTCGCGGCGCGGCTCGACACGAGCGATGCCTGGATCCGCGAGCGCACCGGCATCGTCCAGCGCCACATCGCCGACAAGTCGCAGGCGTCGAGCGACCTGGCGCTGGAGGCGAGCCGGCGCGCTTTGGAATCTTCAGGTGTTTCTGCAAGTGAAATCGATTTGATCGTGGTGGCGACGTCCACGCCGGACTACGTGTTCCCGAGCACCGCGTGCCTGCTGCAGGCAAAGCTCGGCGTCAAGGGCAGCGCGGCGTTCGACGTGCAGGCAGTGTGCAGCGGGTTCGTCTACGGGCTTGCCACCGCGGACAGCTTCATAAAGTCTGGTCAATACAGGAAAGCCCTGGTGGTGGGCGCGGAGGTCTTCTCGCGCATCCTCGACTGGAACGACCGCGGCACGTGCGTCCTCTTTGGCGACGGTGCCGGCGCAGTGGTTTTGGTGTCTTCCGAAAACCCTGGAATCCATGCCAGCGTGCTGCGAGCCGACGGCAGCCAGGCGGGGATGCTCTCGGTGCCCGGGAACGTGTGCGGCGGCACCGTGATCGGCTCGCCGTTCCTGCAGATGAACGGACAGGCGGTGTTCAAGTTCGCGGTGAAAGTGCTGGACGAGTCGGCGCGCGAGACCGTCGCCGCCGCCGGCCTGAAGCTCGCCGACGTCGATTGGCTGATCCCGCACCAGGCGAACGTGCGCATTCTCGACGCCACGGCGCGCAAGCTCGGCCTGCCGCCGGCGAAGCTGGTGGTGACGGTGGACCACCACGGCAACACCTCCGCGGCTTCGGTGCCGCTCGCGCTGGACGAATTCGTGCGCGCCGGCAAGATCCGGCCCGGCCACCGCGTGCTGTTGCAAGGCGTGGGCGGCGGCTTCACCTGGGGCTCGAGCCTGGTGACGATGTGAAGCTCGCCATGGTCTTTCCCGGCCAGGGGTCGCAGGCGGTGGGGATGCTGAAGGCCTACGCGGGCCTTCCCGAAATCGAGGGGGTCGTGGCAGAGGCAAGGACCGCGCTGGGCGAAGACTTCGTGAAGCTGCTGGACGAAGGCCCGGCGGAGAAGCTGACCCTGACCGTCAATACGCAGCCGGCGATGGTGACCGCGGGCTACGCGGCGTATCGCGCCTGGCGCGGCCTTGGCGGTCCGCAACCCGAGTTCGTGGCCGGACACAGTCTTGGCGAATACACCGCTTTGGTCGCCGCGGGCGCGTTGAGCTTCAAGGACTGCCTGCCGCTCGTGCGCTTTCGCGCGCAGTCGATGCAGGAAGCGGTTCCCGAAGGGCAGGGAGCGATGGCGGCGATCCTGATGCTCGACGACGACGCGGTGCGCGCCGCCTGCGCGCAGGCCGGCGGCGCGGTGCAGGCGGTGAACTTCAATGCGCCCGGCCAGGTCGTCATCGCCGGAGAGAAAGCGGCGGTCGAGCGCGCGATCGAGATCTGCAAGGCGAAGGGCGCCAAGCGGGCGATGCTGCTGCCGGTGAGCGCGCCGTTCCACTCGACGCTGATGCGGCCCGCGGCCGACAAGCTGAAGACTTACCTGGAAAAGGCAGCGCTGACGGCGCCGAAGATCGCCGTGGTGAACAACGTCGACGTCGCCGTGGAAAACGAGCCCGGAAAAATCCGACAGGCGCTCGTGCGCCAGGCGGCATCGCCGGTGCGCTGGGTGGAGACCATCCGCCGAATGGCGGATTCGGGCGTCACGCACATCGTCGAATGCGGCCCGGGCAAGGTGCTCTCGGGCATGACCAAGCGCATCGCGCCGGGGGTCAAGTCGCTCGCTGCCGCGGATCGCGCTTCTCTCGAAGAGGCCTTGAAATGTTAGAAGGAAAAATCGCGTTGGTGACGGGTGCGTCGCGCGGCATCGGCCATGCGATCGCGGAAGAGCTCGGCCGGCAGGGCGCCCGGGTGATCGGCACTTCCACGACGGCGGAGGGCGCCAAAAAGATAAACGCCCCGATAAACGGGCGGGTCCTGAACGTCCGCGACGCGGCCCAGTGCGACGCGCTCGTCGAGTCGATCCAGAAGGAAGTCGGCGACATCGCGATCCTGGTGAACAACGCCGGGATCACGCGCGACAACCTGGCGCTGCGCATGAAAGACGCGGACTGGGACGAGGTCATCGAGACCAACCTGCGCGCCGTCTGGCTTCTGTCGCGCAAGGTGATGCGCGCGATGATCAAGGCGCGCTGGGGCCGGATCATCAACATTACGTCGGTCGTGGGCGCCGCCGGCAATGCCGGGCAGGCGAACTACGCCGCGGCAAAGGCGGGCGTGGTGGGAATGACGAAATCGCTCGCGCGGGAGCTCGGCAGCCGCAACATCACGGTCAACTGCGTCGCGCCGGGCTTCATCGACACCGACATGACGCGCGCGCTGTCTGACGAGCAGCGCAAGGTCCTGCTCGAGAACATCCCGCTGGGCCGCCTGGGCTCCGCGCAGGACGTCGCCGCCGCGGTGGCCTATCTAGCCTCGCCCGGCGGCGGCTACGTGACGGGCGCGGTCCTGCACGTCAACGGCGGCATGTACATGTCGTAAAATACGCCCCCTCTTCGGGAAGGAGCCGCGATGGAAAACGTCGAACAAAGAGTGAGAAAGATCATCGCCGAGCAGCTCGGCGTGAACGAGGGCGAGATCAAGAACGATTCGTCGTTCGTGGACGACCTGGGCGCCGATTCGCTCGACACGGTGGAGCTGGTGATGGCGCTCGAGGAGGAGTTCGAGACCGAGATCCCGGACGAGGAGGCGGAGAAGATCACCACCGTGCAGCAAGCCGTGGACTACATCAAGGCCCACGCAAAGTCGTAAGTGAATCGACGCAGAGTCGTGGTCACCGGGCTGGGAATCGTCAGCCCGATCGGAAATACCGTCGCTGACGCCTGGGCCAGCGCCCTCGCCGGGAAATCCGGCATCACCCGCATCACGCGCTTCGATCCTTCGCGCCTCGCGAGCCAGATCGCGGGCGAGGTGAAGGGCTTCGACGTCGCGCCGTACATGTCGCCGAAGGAAGCGCGGCGCATGGATGTCTTCATCCACTACGGCATGGCTGCGGGGCTGCAGGCGTGGCGCGAGGCCGGGCTGCAGGTGACGCCGCAGAACGCAGAGCGCATCGGCATCAATTTCGGCTCCGGCATCGGCGGCCTGCCGCTGATCGAGGCGCAGCACCACGAGCTCGAACAGAAGGGACCGCGGCGTCTCTCGCCGTTCTTCATTCCCGGCAGCATCATCAACATGACCGCGGGGCTCCTGTCGATCGAGATCGGCGCCAAGGGCCCGAACGTGGCGATGGTGACCGCCTGCACCACCTCGACCCATTGCATCGGCGAGGCGATGAAGTCGATCCGCTACGGCGAGGCCGACACCATGATCGCCGGCGGCTCGGAGGCGGTGGTGACCGAGCTCGCCGTCGGCGGCTTCGCCTCGGCGCGCGCCCTCTCGACGCGCAATGACGATCCCACGACCGCGAGCCGGCCGTGGGACAAGGAGCGCGACGGCTTCGTGCTCGGCGAGGGCGCGGGCGCGGTGGTGCTCGAGGAGTACGAGCAGGCGAAAGCGCGCGGCGCGCACATCTACTGCGAGCTCATCGGCTACGGCCTGTCGGCCGACGCGTACCACATGACCGCGCCCAGCGAGGACGGCGACGGCGCGTTCCGCTGCATGCGCAACGCCATGAAAGACGCCGCAATCGAGCCCAGCGCCATCGACTACATCAACGCGCACGGCACCTCCACACCGCTCGGCGACATCGCCGAGACCAAGGCGGTGAAGCGCGTGCTGGGCGCGCATGCCGGAAGCGTCGCCGTGAACTCGACCAAATCGATGACCGGACACCTGCTCGGCGCCGCCGGCGGTATCGAAGCGGTGTTCACCGCGCTCGCCATCCGCGACCAGGTCTCGCCGCCGACCATCAACCTGCGCACGCCCGACCCCGAGTGCGACCTCGACTACGTTCCGAACGTCGCGCGCAAGATGCCGATTCGCGTCGCGCTCTCCAACTCGTTCGGCTTCGGCGGCACCAACGCGACCCTCGTTATGGCGCGGCCTTGAGCGGCACGCGCCTGGAGCTTTCCCGCTCCTGGGGTCTGGCCGGCGCGATCCTGGCGTTGCACGCCGCCGCAGCGGCATCGGTGATCACGGTGATGGGAACTGCTCTCGGCTACGCGCTGGGCGCGGCTTTCCTGGCGCTCGGCATGGCGGCCGCCTGGGCTCGCGCGCTCCATGGATCGAAGGCGTCGGTCCGAGCCCTGGAATTGTCAAGGAATGAAATTCTCCTCGAGCTGAAAGATGGCCGCCGGGTCCAGGCCGAGCTCGGCCCGGCCCGCCACGTCAGCCGAATGATGGTGACGCTGCCGTTGCGGCGCCCGATGCGCCGCACCATCCTGGTCGCGCGCGACATGCTCGGCGCCGAGGAGTTCCGCCGACTTCGCCTCTGGGCGCTCTGGGGCAGGCTGCCCGTGGCGGCCAAACAACTGCCGGCCTGACTCGGACGCGAGGAAGGCTTCGAACTATTTCAAAGTGCGTGTGTCTGTGGCACATAGGCGTAGGAAACCGGATGTGAGTCCGGGGGTGGGGAGCCCTCGCTGCGCGTCCCTGGTGCCGTTGCCGATCGAAGTTCCGGTCAGGTGCAGGTTGCATGACTGACCGGGAGATCGACCGTCAGCTGGTTGCAAGGGCGCAAGGCGGCGACAAGCAGGCCTTCGAGCTGCTTGTCGAAAAGTACCAGCGCAAGCTGGCGCGCCTGCTGTCACGCTTCATCCGCGACCCGGCAGAGGTCGAGGACGTGACGCAGGAGGCGTTCATCAAGGCTTATAGGGCCCTCCCCGCGTTCCGAGGCGACTCCGCGTTCTATACGTGGCTTTACCGGATTGGAATTAATACGGCCAAAAACTATCTCATGGCCATGGGTCGGCGGGCGCCGACCTCGACCGAGGTAGAGGCCGAAGAGGCGGAAGGGTTCGAGGAGGGCGAGCAGTTGCGCGACATCAACACGCCGGAGAGCGTGCTGCTGTCGAACGAGATCGCGGAGACGGTGAATTCCACGATCGAGGGTTTGCCCGAGGAGCTGCGCAGGGCGATTCAGATGCGCGAGATTGAAGGGATGAGCTACGAAGATATCGCGCAGGCGATGAATTGCCCGATCGGGACCGTTCGCTCGAGGATCTTTCGGGCGCGCGAGGCGATCGCGGAGCAGCTCAGGCCGCTGTTGGATACACGGAAAGACCAGAGGTGGTAGGGGTATGAAGGAAAGGCTCTCGGAGTTGATGGACGGCGAGCTGGACGACCGGTCCGCCGCCGCAGTGCTCGAAGCGCTGGGACGCGACCGCGAGGCGCGCCAAGCCTGGGGTACCTACCACATGATCGGCGACTCGATGCGCGGGGGACGGCCGCTCTCCGGGGGCTTCGCCGCGCGGCTTTCCGCGCGCCTGGCCGCCGAGCCGACGGTGCTCGCGCCGCGCGCGCTGCCTGCTGAACCCCGCAGGTGGTTCGCGCTTTCCGCGGCCGCCAGCCTCGCAGCCGTGGCGCTGGTCGGGTGGATGGCGTTCGCGCCGCAGCCCCAGGTTGCGCCCGGGCCAACGCCGGTGGCGCAGGCCCAGCCTGAGGCCAAGCCCAACATCGTCCCGCTGCCCACCGCGGCGAATGACTATCTGTTGGCGCATCAGGGCTTCTCGCCACGGGTGTCGCTGCAGGGCATGGTGCCGTACGTGCGCACGGTCTCCGAGCAGGCCGTGGAGCCGCGCCGGTAATGCTGCGGGCTTTTCTGATCGCGGTCGCCCTGGGCTCGGGAGCGGCGCAGGCCCAGTCGCCCGAAACCCTCGGCTGGCTGCGCAAGATGCACGACGCCACCCAGAAGCTTTCCTACACCGGGACCTTCGTCTACCAGAACGGCCCCCGCAGCGAGACCTCACGCATCACGCGCTACGTCGACGCCTCGGGCGACATCGAGAAGCTCGAAGTCCTGGACGGGATGCCGCGCGAGATCGTGCGCACCAAGGACACGGTGCGCTGCTACCTGCCGGGCCTGCGCCTGGTGAAGGTCGACCGGCGCACGGAGCGCGATTTCCCGGCGCTCCTGCCTGAGCGCATCACGGCGCTCGCGCGCCACTACGACATCAGCCTTGGCGAGACGCGCCGCATCGCCAACTTCGACTGCCAGGCGGTCGTGCTCACGCCCCGGGACAACCTGCGCTACGGCTACCGGCTCTACGCCGACACCAATAGCGGGATGCTCCTCAGGGCGGTGACCGTCGATGCCGCCGGCGAGCAGGTCGAGCAGTTCACGTTCACCCAGCTCACCATCGGGGGCGTGAGCCGGGAGATGGTGAAGTCGCGCCATGCCTCGCGCAGCTGGCGCACCGAGGACACGGAAGCCGCGCCGGCGCGCCTGGCCGGCTGGGGCCTCTCGAGCGAGCTTCCCGGTTTTCAAAAAATCGTTGAATTGAAACGAAGGCTTGGCGAATCGCGTACGGCCGGGCAGGTCGTGTACTCGGACGGCCTGGCGGCGGTCTCGGTGTTCATCGAATCGCTCGAGGGACGCAGCGACCCGGTGCGCACCGGGCTTTCCAGCATGGGCGCGATCCACATCTATACGCGCGAGGTCGCCAATCACATGGTGACCGTGGTCGGCGAGGCGCCGGCGGCGAGCGTGCAGCGCATTGCGAACGCCGTCGAATATCGCCGGCCGCAGTAGTCTTTGGGAGATTAAGATGAACGCAGTGAGAGCCGTCGTCACCCTCTGGCTGGCCGTCTTCTGCGCCGCCGCGCCCGCGCCCGCATTGTCCCAGGCGGTGCGCGAGCTGCCCGACTTCACCCGCCTGGTCGACGACCAGGGCAATGCAGTCGTGAACATCAGCACCACGCAGGCGGTGCGTCGCAGCGGCGCCGCGCCCCAGGTGCCGGGGATCGAGGACGAGGAAGTGCTCGAGTTCTTCCGCCGCTTCATCCCGCGCCAGCAACCCGGGCCCGGCCAGGGCCCGCGCCAGCCCGAGGCGCGCTCGCTCGGCTCGGGGTTCATCATCAGCGCCGACGGCTACATCCTCACCAACGCGCACGTGGTGGAAGGCGCGGACGAGATCACGGTGCGCTTCACCGACAAGCGCGAGTTCAAGGCGAAGGTGATCGGCGCCGACCGGCGCACGGACATCGCGGTGATCAAGATCGAGGCCGCATCGCTGCCCGCGGTGAAGTTCGGCGACCCGACCAAGCTCAAGGTCGGCGAATGGGTGGTGGCGATCGGCTCGCCGTTCGGCTTCGAGAACACGGTCACCGCGGGCATCGTGAGCGCGAAGGGCCGCTCGCTGCCGCAGGAGAACTTCGTGCCCTTCATCCAGACCGACGTCGCGATCAACCCGGGCAACTCGGGCGGGCCGCTGTTCAACATGCGCGGCGAGGTGGTCGGAATCAACTCGCAGATCTACAGCCGCACCGGCGGCTTCATGGGGCTGTCGTTCGCGATCCCGATCGACGTCGCGCTCGACATCCAGAAGCAGCTGCGCGAGAAGGGCCGGGTTTCCCGCGGCCGCATCGGCGTCGTGATCCAGGAGGTGACGCGCGACCTCGCCACTTCGTTCGGCCTCGACCGGCCGCGCGGCGCGCTGGTGAACTCGGTGGAGAAGGGCAGCCCCGCGGACAAGGCGGGCATCGAGGCGACCGACATCATCCTTTCCTTCGACAGCAAGCAGGTCGAGAGCTCGAGCGACCTGCCGCGCATCGTCGGCTCGACCCGGCCGGGTTCGCAGTCGGCGCTGGAAGTTTGGCGCAGGGGCAAGACGCAGAAGCTCAACATCACGGTCGCCGAGCTGCAGGAAGACCGCGTCGCCTCCAGCACCACGCCGGGGCGCAGCAAGCCCCAGGCCGAGGCGCCGGCGAACCGCCTCGGCATCGTGGTCGGCGAGCTCTCCGCCGAGCAGAGGAAGGGGCTCGGCGTGACCGGCGGCCTGGTGGTGACCGACGTGCGGCCAGACTCGAAGGCCGACGTGCGCAAGGGCGACGTGTTGCTCACCATGGTGCACAAGGGACAGCACACCGAGCTCAAGACCGTCGAGCAATTCAACAAGCTGCTCGCCGGGCTCGACAAGAACGCCGTCATCACCCTGCAGGTCCGCCGCGGCGAGAGCACCGCGTTCGTCACCATCTCGGGCCTCACTGACAAGGGCTAGGTTGTACAGCCGCAGCGGCTGCCATCTCTGCGAGGAGATGGCAGCCGGGCTGCGTGCGCTCGGCATCGCCTTCGACGAAATCGACGTCGACACCGATCCGCACCTGCGTCTGCAGTACGGCCGCGACCTGCCGGTCCTCGTTTACAAGGATGTCGTTCTCAAGCATCGCCTGACTCCCGAGGCGATCGCCAAGCTGCGCTAGAATCGCGGGCTTTTCTATGGCCCAGAGTCGCATCCGCAACTTCTCGATCATCGCGCACATCGACCACGGCAAGTCGACGCTCGCCGACCGCTTCATCCAGATGTGCGGCGGGCTCGCCGAGCGCGAGATGGCCGAGCAGGTGCTCGACACCATGGAGCTCGAGCGCGAGCGCGGCATCACCATCAAGGCGCAAACGGCGGCGCTGGAGTATCGCGCCAAGGATGGCGAGACCTACCTGCTCAACCTGATCGACACGCCGGGCCATGTCGACTTCTCCTACGAGGTGAGCCGCTCGCTCGCGGCCTGCGAGGGCGCGGTGCTGGTGGTCGACGCCTCCCAGGGCGTGGAAGCGCAGACCGTGGCGAACTGCTACACCGCCACCGAGCAGGGGGTCGAGGTGATCCCGGTGCTCAACAAGATCGACCTGCCTTCGGCCGACCCGGAGAAGGCGATCCAGGAGATCGAGGACGTGATCGGCATCCAGGCCCAGGACGCGATCCGCGCCAGCGCCAAGACCGGCGAGAACGTCGACGCGATCCTCGAGGCGGTGATCGCACGGGTGCCGGCCCCGGCGGGCGACCCGGCGAACGCGCTGCAAGCCCTGATCATCGACTCCTGGTTCGACAACTACGTCGGCGTGGTGATGCTGGTGCGGGTCATGGAAGGGACGATCCGGCCGAAGGAGAAGATCCTGCTGATGAGCACCGGCGGCTCGTATTTGTGCGATCAGGTCGGCGTTTTCACGCCCAAGTCGAAATTCAAGGAAGACCTCAAGGCGGGCGAGGTGGGCTTCGTCACCGCCGGCGTGAAGGAGCTGCGCGCCGCCAAGGTCGGCGACACGATCACGACCGCGGTCAAGCCCGCCGCCAGGCCGCTGCCCGGCTTCAAGGAAATCAAGCCGCAGGTATTCGCCGGCTTGTACCCGGTCGAGGCGAACGAATACGAGTCGCTGCGCGAGGCGCTCGAGAAGCTGCACCTGAACGACGCCTCGTTCCACTACGAGCCCGAGACCTCGCAGGCGCTCGGCTTCGGGTTCCGCTGCGGTTTCCTCGGGCTGCTGCACATGGACATCGTGCAGGAGCGCCTCGAGCGCGAGTACGGCCAGAGCCTCATCACCACCGCGCCGTCGGTGGTCTACGAGGTGAAGCTGCGCGACGGAACCCTCGAGCAGCTCTCGAACCCGTCGCGCCTGCCCCCGCCCGAGACGATCGAGGAGTTCCGCGAGCCGATCATGGCGTGCAAGATCTTCGTGCCGCAGGAATACGTCGGGCCGGTGATCACGCTGTGCACCGACAAGCGCGGCACGCAGACCAACATGCACTACTCGGCGCGCCACGTGGTGATCTCCTACGACCTGCCGCTGAACGAGGTGGTGCTCGACTTCTTCGACCGCCTGAAGTCGATGACCCGCGGCTACGGCTCGCTCGACTACGAGTTCAAGGAGTACCGCGCCGCCGACATGGTGCGGCTCGACATCCTGGTGAACGGCGAACGCGTCGACGCGCTCTCGAGCATGGCGCACCGCTCGGGCGCGCAGCAGCGTGGACGTGAACTGGTTGTCAAATTGAGATCATTAATTCCCCGCCAAATGTTCGATGTGGCGGTGCAGGCGGCGATCGGCGGCCACATCATCGCCCGCGAGAACGTGAAGGCGCTGCGCAAGAACGTGCTGGCGAAGTGCTACGGCGGCGACGTCACGCGCAAGCGCAAGCTGCTCGAGAAGCAGAAGGAAGGAAAAAAGCGCATGAAGCAGGTCGGGGCGGTGGAGATTCCCCAGGAGGCGTTCCTCGCGGTGCTGCAGCGGGGGGAAGGGTAGATGCGCCGTTGAACTTCGCGCTGCCGTTGTGAACTTCGCCCTATTTCTTCTCATCCTGCTGGTGGTCACCGGCGGCGTCTGGGCCATGGAGATGCTCTGGCTGCGCCGCTCCCGCGCCCAGCACGCGAAGCAGCCCTGGTGGGTCGAGTACTCGGTGAGCTTCTTCCCGGTGATCCTGATCGTGTTCCTGCTGCGCTCGTTCCTGATCGAGCCGTTCAAGATCCCGTCGAGCTCGATGGTGCCGACGCTGCTGGTTGGCGACTTCATCCTCGTGAACAAGTACACCTACGGCATCCGGCTGCCGGTGGCCAACGTGAAAGTGGTCGAGCTCGGCAGCCCGGAGCGCGGCGACGTGATGGTGTTCCGCTTCCCGGAAGATCCGTCGCTCGACTACATCAAGCGCGTGGTCGCGATCCCCGGAGACCGCCTCGAGTACCGCAACAAGCGGCTCTCGATCAACGGCACGCCGGTGCCCACCCGGCAGGTCGACGACTACTTGTCGAAGGAGCGCATGCAGTTCTCGCGCCGCTACGTCGAGACGGTGAACGGCGTCGAACATGAAATATTGCTCGACGAGGACTCGCCGCCGTCGATGATGCCGGGCCGCGCGTTCCCGTTCGCCGGAAATTGCAACTACAATACGAACGGCCTGGCGTGCACGGTGCCGCCGGGGCACTACTTCGTGATGGGCGACAACCGGGACAACTCGAGCGACAGCCGCGTCTGGGGTTTCGTGCCCGACGCCAACATCGTCGGCAAGGCGTTCTTCATCTGGCTCAACCTGAACGAGCTGGGACGCTTCGGCTCGTTCCGCTGAAAGCTGAGGGAGGCACAACAATGCAAAAAGGACAACACGGCGTAACCATCACGGGGCTGCTGGTGGTATTGATCATTGCCGGCATGCTGGCGCTGTTGGCGATGAAGGTCATTCCGTCGTTCCTCGAGTTCCGCACCGCCAAGACCGCGATCGAGCTGATCGCGCGCTCGTCCCAGAATCCGGCGGAAGTGCGGCGCGCCTTCGAGAACCGCGCGGCGATCGACAACATCCAGACGATCAGGCCCCAGGACCTCGAGATCACGCGGGATGGCAACCAGATGGTGATCGCGTTCGCCTACCGCAAGGAAGTGCCGCTGTTCGGGGCGGTTGGCCTGTACATCGACTACGCGGCCAACTCGCGAGGTAACTGAGCGAGCGGTAACTGAGCGAAAGGTGGCTAAGTAGAACTGCTCGGATACCGGTTCACCGACGCGCAGCTCCTCGAGCGGGCGCTCACGCACCGCAGTCACGGTCCGGACCACAACGAACGGCTCGAGTTCCTCGGCGACGGCGTGCTCGGCTGCGCCGTCGCCGACGAGCTCTACGCCCGCTTCCCGCAGCTCCCCGAAGGCAAGCTGACCCAGATGCGCGCGAGCCTGGTGCGCGAGGAGTCGCTGGTTGAAGTTGCCAAGGCATTGGGGGTCGCGGCGCGCCTGCGCGCCGGCAGCGTGCAGGATTCCATGCTGGCGGACTCGCTGGAGGCGATTTTCGGCGCGATCTTCCTCGACGGCGGCTACCCGGCGGCGCGGCGCGCGGTGGTGCAGGCTTTCGGCCCGCTGCTGGAGACCCTCGATCCCGGCAAGGTGGACAAGGACGCGAAAACGCGCCTGCAGGAGCTGATGCACGCTCGCGGCAAGCCGTTGCCGGAATATCGCGTCGTGGCAACCCACGGCGCGCCGCACCAGCGCTCGTTCGAGGTGGAATGCGTCGTCGAGGGACTGCAAGCGAGGGGTGAGGGCAAGTCGCGTCAGCGCGCGGAACAAGAGGCTGCAAGAGCCATACTCAACAAGCTGGAGCTATGAGCGCGTATCGCTGCGGCACGATCGGCATCGCCGGGCGGCCGAACACCGGCAAGTCGAGCCTGCTCAACCGCATCGTGGGCGAGAAGCTGTCGATCGTCTCGTCCAAGCCGCAGACCACGCGCCACCTCGTCACCGGCATCCTGACGCGCCCCGACTGCCAGTACGTCTTCGTCGACGCGCCGGGGCAGCAGGCGCAGGCAAAAAACACTCTGCATCGCCGGCTCAACCGCCGCGCCAGCCAGGCGGCGCGCGACGCCGACGTCGCGCTCTTCGTGGTGGAGGCGCTGCGCTTCGGGCCGGACGATCAGATGACGCTCGACAAGATTCCCGCGGAGCAGCGCGTCGTCGCCGCGGTGAACAAGATCGACCGGCTAAAGAATCCCGAGCAGCTCATCCCGTTCCTCGACCGCTTGTCGAAAACCCGGGATTTCGCGGCGATCGTCCCGCTCAGCGCGAAGACCGGGAAGAACCTCCCCGAGCTGCTGGCCGCGCTGCGTTCGGCCTTGCCGGAGGCGCCCGCGGCGTACCCGCCCGACCAGCTCACCGACCGCGACGAGCGCTTTTTCGCCGCCGAGCTCCTGCGCGAGAAGCTGTTCGAGGCGATGGGCGAAGACATGCCGTACCGCTGCGAGGTGGTGATCGACAGTTTCAAGGAAGAAGGCCGGCTGCGGCGAATCGAGGCCACCATCCTGGTCGAGCGCGACAGCCAGAAGCCGATCGTGCTTGGCGCGGGCGGCGAGCGCCTGAAGCGCATGGCGAGCGCGGCGCGCAAGGACATGGAGAAGCTTTTCGGGGGCAAGGTGTATCTGGGCACGTGGGTGAAAGTGCGCAAGGCTTGGACCGACGATGCGCGCGTGCTGCGACAGCTAGGGTACGAATGAAAAGACGGGCCGACCACCAGCCGGGCTACGTGCTGCACACGTATCCGTACAAGGAGACCAGCCTGATCGTGGAGGCGTTCACGCGCGGCTTCGGCCGCGTCGCGCTGCTGGCGCGCGGCGCGCGCCGGCCGCGCTCGGCGATGCGCGGCGTGCTGCTGTCGTTCCACCCGCTGCGGCTCGGCTGGTCCGCCTCTGCAGAATTGGGAAACCTGATCTCGGCGGAGTGGTCTGGCGCTCTGCAACCCCTCGCGGGGCGCGGGCTGATGTGCGGCTTCTACCTGAACGAGCTCCTGCTGCGCCTGCTGCCGCGCGACGATGCGCACGAGGCGCTCTTCGACTTCTATGGCGAAGCCCTCGCGGGCCTGTCGGCCGGCGCCACGCACGCTTCCGTGCTCCGCAGCTTCGAGAAACGGATGCTGGCCGAGCTCGGGTATGCTCCGCTCCTCGAGCGCGAGGCGGCGAGCGGCGCGCCGATCGAGCCCGGCCGCCGCTATGTCTATGAACCGGACAAGGGACCCGTACCGAGCCGCGGCTCCGGCAACGGGGATCTCGTGGTGAGCGGCCAGACGCTGCTCGACCTCGCGGCCGACGAGTACGCCCGGCCGGAAACCCGCGAGGAGGCGCGCATGCTTCTGCGCGCGCTGATCGGCCAGCGCCTGCATGGCCAGGTGCTGCACACGCGCGCGGTGCTGCGGGAGCTCACCGATTTATGACGGAAGCAAATCGAAGATGATCGAACTTGGTGTGAACGTCGACCACGTCGCGACGGTGCGGCAGGCGCGGCGCACCTACGAGCCCGACCCGGTGTGGGCGGCGGTCGAGGCGCACCTCGGCGGCGCCGACGGCATCACGGTGCACTTGCGCGAGGACCGGCGCCACATCCAGGACGAGGACGTGCGGCGGCTGCGCGAGCTGACCCACATCAAGCTCAACCTGGAGATGGCCGCGACCGACGAGATGGTCGGGATCGCCGGCCGGATCAAGCCGGAAATGGCGATGCTGGTGCCCGAGGGTCGCCACGAGGTGACCACCGAAGGCGGGCTCGACGTGGTTTCCCAGGAGAAGTCATTGAAAAGGGCAGTACAGCAATTGAGCGCCGCGGGGATCGTGGTCTCGGTGTTCATCGACGCCGAGCTCCCCCAGGTCGAGGCGGCGAAGCGGATCGGCGCTTCGGTCTGCGAGGTGCACACCGGCCCATATGCCCACGCCTTCCATTCCAAGGGGCGCGACGCGGAGAGCCCGGCCGTGGTCTCGGAGCTGAAGAAGATCCAGGCGGCAGGGGATGCGATCCGCTCGCTCGGCATGCGCTTCAACGCCGGCCACGCCCTGAACTACTTCAACGTCCAGCCGGTGGCGCGGCTGCCCGGCGTGCGCGAGCTGCACATCGGGCATGCGATCGTGTCGCGCGCGGTTTTTGTCGGCATACGCGAGGCAGTGCGGGAGATGAAGAGCCTGATGCGGCAGGCCGCCGGGTGATCTTCGGCGTCGGCACCGACGTGGTCGAGATCGGCAGGATCGAGAAAGCGCTCGGCCGCTGGGGTGAGCGCTTTGCGCGGCGCATCCTGTGCGAGCCGGAGCTGAAGCGGTTCCTCGGGCACCGTCAGCCGGCTTCGTACCTCGCCAAGCGCTTCGCGGCGAAGGAAGCCTTCACCAAGGCGCTGGGGACCGGCATCAAGGCGCCGGCGAACTGGCACGGGGTATGGGTCATGAATCGGCCTTCGGGGAAGCCAGAGCTGGAATTTTCGAAGCAGCTCCAAAAATTGTTATCGGGGCGAGGCATTTCCCGCGCCCACGTCTCCCTCGCCGACGAGCGCGGCGTCGCGGTCGCCACGGTGATCCTCGAGTGCGAAAAGTAAGGCGCCCGCTCGGGCCGGCGGTGATCGACGTGGTGGGAACGCAGGTCAGCGACGAGGACCGCGAGCGACTGCGGCACCCCGCGGCCGGCGCCGTAATCCTGTTCTCTCGAAACTACGAAAACACTCAACAACTCAGCATGTTAGTTGAGGATATTGAGAAACTGCGTGAACCCGCTCTCCTGGTCTGCGTCGACCATGAAGGCGGCAGGGTGCAGCGCTTCCGCGAAGGCTTCACCGCGATCCCGGCGATGCGCGAGCTGGGTCGCTTGTGGGACCGCGACAAGGAAGCGGCGAAGGAGGCGGCGCGCGGCGCTGCGTACGTGATCGCCGCCGAGGTCGGCGCGCACGGCATCGACTTCAGCTTCGCGCCGGTCCTCGACCTCGACTACGGCTCGAGCTCGGTGATCGGCACCCGAGCGCTGCATTACGACCCCAACGCCGTGGGTGCGCTCGCCGCCGCCATCGTGCAGGGCTTCGCCAGCGCCGGCATGGCGGCGGTCGGCAAGCATTTCCCCGGCCACGGCTTTGCCGCCGCCGACTCGCATGTGGACGTTCCGAAGGACGAAAGAGCTTTTTCCGAGATCCTGAAGAAGGACGTGGCGCCGTACCGGGCCGCCTTCCAGGCAGGGCTCGCCGGAGTCATGCCGGCGCACGTGATCTACACGCAGTGCGACCCCGAGCCCGCGGGCTATTCCAAATACTGGCTGCAGGAAGTGCTGCGCGCCAAGCTCGGATTCGACGGCCTCATCTTCAGCGACGACCTTTCGATGGCTGGTGCCAGCACCGTCGGCGGCCCGCCCGAGCGCGCCCGCGCGGCGCTCGCCGCGGGCTGCGACATGGTGCTGCTATGCAACGACCCGGAAGGACAGAACAAGCTGCTGGAGTCGCTGGGCGAGCTCCAGATGAAGAATCCTGAACGGCTCGAGCGGATGCGGAAGAAGGGCGGGCGAGATCTGCGGAAAAGCGTCGCCTACCGTGAAGCCCAGGAAGCCCTGACCGCGCTAGCCTGAATCGCTAGGCGCGCTCCATGTAGGTGCCTTCGGCGGTGTCGATCTTGATCTTCTCGCCCTTGTTGATGAAAGGCGGCACCTGGACGGTGATGCCGGTCTCCATCGTGGCCGGCTTGAAGGAGTTGGTGGCGGTAGAGTTCTTGATGCCGGGCTCGGTGTCGGCCACCGTGAGGACCACGGAGGGCGGCAGGTCGATGCCGATGGGGCGGCTGTTGTAGAAGTTGATCTGGACGTCGGTGTTCGGCAGCAGGTAGCCCGCCTGGCCCTCGAGGAACTCCGCGGGCAGCGTGAGCTGCTCGTAGTTTTCCTTGTCCATGAAGACGTAGCTGTCGCCGTCCTGGTACAGGTACTGCATGTCGCGCGGGTCGACGAACGCCCGCTCGACCTTGTCCTCGGTGCGAAACCGCTGATTGGTCTTGGTGCCGGTCTCGATGTCCTTCATCTCGACCTGCATGAACGCGCCGCCGCGGCCGCCGACGTGCACGTGGTAGGACTTGAGCACGCGCCAGACCCGCTTATCCCACTCGAGGAGGTTGCCGGGACGGATACCGACTGCTTCGACCTTCGCCATGACACCGCCGCTGAAAAGGCGCGAATTTTACACGATCTATAATGAAATCATCGTGTTCGACGCCAAATCGTTTGTCGCCGGGCTGCCGAATCTGCCGGGCGTCTACCGCATGCTGGGCAGGGGCGGGGAGGCGCTTTACGTCGGCAAGGCGCGCGACCTCAGGAAGCGCGTCGCGTCGTACTTCAACAAGCAGGCGCACGGACCCCGCACGCAGATGATGATCGGGCAGGTGGCGTCGATCGAGGTCACCGCGACGCGCTCCGAGGGCGAGGCGCTGCTCCTCGAGAACAACCTCATCAAGAGCCTCGCGCCGCGCTACAACATCCTGTTCCGCGACGACAAGTCGTATCCTTACCTGACGATCACCGGCCACGAGTTTCCGCGCCTCGGGTTCCACCGCGGCGCGAAGGACAAACGCCACCGTTACTTCGGGCCGTTCCCGCACGCCTACGCGGTGCGCGAGAGCATCCAGCTCCTGCAGCGCGTGTTCCGCCTGCGGACCTGCGAGGACACGGTGTTCGAGCACCGCTCGCGGCCCTGCCTGCTGCACCAGATCAAGCGTTGCACCGCGCCCTGCACGGCCAGGATCACGGCGGCGCTGTATGCCGAAGACGTGGCGAACGCGGCGCTGTTCCTCGAGGGACGCGAAGACGACGTGGTCGGGAACCTGAACCGCAAGATGAACGCCGCGTCGGAGGCGCGGCGCTACGAGGAGGCCGCCGCCTACCGCGACCAGGTGCGGGCGCTGAGCCGAGTGCAGGCGCGCCAATACGTCGAGTCGAACCGCGGCGTCGACGCCGACGTCGTCGCCTGCGTGATCGACGGCGAGATCGCGTGCGTCAACCTGGTGATGATCCGCACCGGCCGGCACGTCGGCGACCGCAGCTTCTTTCCGGCGAACGCCGAAGGCGCGGCGGCGGCCGAGGTGATCGCCGCGTTCCTCGAGCAGCACTACGCGGAGCAGCCCGCGCCGGGGCTGGTCGTGACGAGCGAAGCGGTCGAGATCGAAGGAATCCACGTCATCAACCCCTCGCATGGGGAGCGCAAGGTGTGGCTCGACATGGCGCGCAAGAACGCGCTGCTCGCGATTGCGCAGCGTGTGCGCGACCGCGCGACGCAGGAAGGCCGCCTGCTCGCGCTGCGCGAGGCGCTCGGCCTGCCGGAGGGGGCGCAGCGCGTCGAGTGCTTCGACATCAGCCACACCATGGGCGAGGCGACCGTGGCCTCGTGCGTGGTTTACGATCGCAGCCAGATGCAGAAAGCCGAGTACCGGCGCTTCAACATCCGCGACGTTACCCCCGGCGACGACTACGCCGCCATGCGGCAGGCGCTCGAGCGCCGCTACGAGCGCGTCACGGCCGAGGCGGGCAAGATTCCCGACCTGATCCTGATCGACGGCGGCAAGGGGCAGGCGAAGATCGCGTCCGCGGTCCTGCATGATCTGGGGTTGCATCAGGCGTGCGTGGTCGGCGTCGCCAAGGGGCCCGGGCGCAAGCCGGGCGAAGAGGAGTTGATCCTGGAGTCGGAAGCGCGCACGCTGCAGCTCGCGCCTGCGCATCCCGGGCTGCACCTCATCCAGGCGATCCGCGACGAAGCGCACCGCTTCGCCGTGGTCGGTCACCGCGCGCGGCGCGGCAAGGCACGCACGACCTCGATGCTGAACGAGATCCCGGGAATCGGCGCCAAGCGGCGCCAGGCGCTGATCGAGCATTTCGGCGGCCTGCGCGGCGTGCAGGCCGCGGCGGTGGACGACATCGCCAAGGTCGACGGCATCAGCCGGCCGCTTGCGGAACGCATCTACCGGCACCTTCACGAGTCTGCTGCCGCATGATCCCGCTCAACGCGCCTAACCTGGTCACGCTGTCGCGGATCATCCTGATCCCTCTGCTGATCGGCATCTACTACCTGCCCTGGTTCTCTGCGGAAACGATGAACCTCACGGCGACCGCGATCTTCATCTTCGCCGGCATCACCGACTGGCTCGACGGCTATCTCGCGCGGCGGCTGAACCAGATGTCGGCCTTCGGCGCGTTCCTCGACCCGGTCGCGGACAAGCTGATCGTCGTGGCTGCGCTGCTCGCGCTTCTCTACCTGAACCGCGTGGACATGATCGTGGCGCTGATCATCGTCGGCCGCGAGATCGCGATTTCCGCGTTGCGGGAATGGATGGCGAAAGTCGGCCAGGCGAAGAGCGTAGCGGTGGCCTTCATCGGCAAGCTGAAGACGGTGGCGCAGATGGTGGCGATCCCGCTGCTGCTGTTCCACGACGTGCTGCTGGGGCTGGACTGCCAGTGGCTGGGCACCGTCCTCATCAACATCGCGGCGGTGCTGACGGTGATCTCGATGCTCTACTACCTGCGCAAGGCGCTGCCTTACGCTTCGGTGCGCGGTTGACTTATAATTGGCCCGACGTGACGCGGGAATAGCTCAGTTGGTAGAGCGCAACCTTGCCAAGGTTGAGGTCGCGAGTTCGAGACTCGTTTCCCGCTCCAGAATCTGCGAGGGAAGGCCCGCTGGCCTTCCCTTTTTGCTTATGGCGCGATGGCAGAGTGGTCATGCAGCGGCCTGCAAAGCCGTGTACGCCGGTTCGATTCCGACTCGCGCCTTACCTTCTTTCCTCGGCAATCCGTAACAGCGCCGCCCCGAGCGCCCTTCCGCAATCGGGGCGGTCGAACAAGCGCTCGGCGTTCCTGGAGATTCTGCGGGAAATCTCTTCGCGATAGGCAGGGTCGTGGCCCAGCCGCAGCGCGATGTCGACGAATTCGTCGGGCGAACGCGCCACGCACTCCTCAATATTCATTTCCTTGTATAACCCCAACGTGAATCGTCCCGGCAGGAGGAATCCGGGCAGCGTGACGATCGGCGCGCCGAGCGCGAAGGTGTCGCAGCTCGAATTGCAGCCGCCGAAGTAGAACGGATCGAGCACCACGTCGGCCGCGGAGAGGTGCTGCAGGAAGTCGGCATGCCGCATTCGCGGCAGCAGGCGCACCCGGGCGCCCACCGCGCCGAGCGTGCGGCTCAGCCGCTGCGCGAGCTGGCCGGTCCAGGGCCGTGCCGAGTCCACCAGCACCACTTCGCCTTCGGAGTCGCGCTCGAGGATCGCCTTGAGCGCGGCGTCGAAATCCGGGTGGAACTTGAACAGGTTCTGCGGGCAGTAGTACAGGCGCCTGGCCGGCGGCAGGCCGAGCGCCTCGCGCGTCTTCTTCGCCCCGGCGAGCGCAGGCCGCAGATAGCGCGGCATGCAGTAGCCCGGCAGGCGGATCAGCTTCTCGCTGTAGTGCGACTGCGCCTCCGGCAGCTCGACCCCGTCGTGCGACACGTAGTAGTCGATGGTGTCGATTCCGCTCGTCACCGAATGCCCCCAGCTATTGAGCTGGATCGGCGCGAGGCGCCAGAACGCCAGGAAATAGGTGAGCGGGTCCATGCCGATGTCGGTGAAGAACGCGATATCCAGCTTTGCGGACGCGATCGCATCGCGCGCGCGCTCGAGGTCCACCGGCAGGGCGGCGTAGTGGTCCGCGTCGCGCCGCAGGCGCTCGCTCCATGCGTCGCCGGCGGGCGCGATCGCGAACACGTGCACGTCGAAGCTTTCGCGCGGCAGGTCGCGCACGAAACCCCACATCGTCTTCGCCACCGAGTGCTCGCTGAAGTGCGCGGAGATGAAGCCGATGCGCAGCTTTTTTCCGGAAGCGAAGAGCTTGCGCTCGCAGCGCGTCTCGGTGGGATAGACCGCCCGGCAGGCGCGCGCCACCTTCTCGAGGAGCGGCTTCGGGTTGCGCCCGTAGTACGCGAGGAAGAAGGGCGTCGCGCCGACCTCGAACTCGGGCTGGCGGATCGGCGCGAAGCGCCCGTTCGAGAGCTCGTCCAGCTCGGCTTCCAGGCGCTTCGTGACCCGCTCGATGTGCTCGCCGGACTGGGCGATCGCCGGCAGCATCAGCGCGCGGCGCAGTCGGCCCGCGGCGTCGCCGCGCAGCGCGACGTAGCGATCCATGAAGCCGCGCGCCTGCTCGATGTCGACTTCCTCGTGCAGCACGGCGAGGCAGAGAAGCGCGTCGCCGTTGCCCGGATCGACCTCCAGGATGCGGCGATACCAGCCGAGCGCGTCGTCGGGGCGGCCGCGGTCCTGGAGCGCCGCCGCCAGGCGTAGCATCAGGCGGGTGTCGGGAGCGTCTTCGAGCTGACGCGCCGCTTCGTCGAGCAAGCCTTCGTCGATCAGGCGCCGGACGTCGGGCATGGCAAAATTCTATCCGCCGCCCGGGTGGCGAAACTGCTAGACGCAAGGGACTTAAAATCCCTTGGCCGCAAGGCCGTGCCGGTTGGAGTCCGGCCCCGGGCACCAACACCCCTTCGCTGCTCACTGCTGTCGCGCTTGCAAGCGACTATCGGCTCAAAGCTGTGCGCTAGCGCACACCGACGCTGTCCATTCGGTGACGCATGTAACTAGCCAGCGGTTGCTGCGTCCGCATCATGGCCTTCAAGAAGAAGAGAAATCACCAGGACGCCACATACCACCTAGTTCGCGCATGCATTGGCGTGTCAAATTCGCCGAGTACCTGAGCCATAAGAGCAACTTTGTTTCGTTCGTCATTACGAGCGTTGGCAGCATTTTGTGCATTAGCGCCTTGTGGATGTTCGGGGAGCTGGGCGGGCCCCGTTGGTGGCTTTTCATCATTACTGTTTCGCTAGCGACCGCGTGGGTTTGGGCGGAGCTGTTGTGGCGTGCCGTAGGTCTGGATACTCGAGACAGACCTCCTCCGAATGACGCTGACAAGAAGCAACGTGGCAACTAGGCGCGCCCCGCTCGACGACTTCGCCCCGCTTCTTACCGCACCTAGGGCAGGGCTTCAGGATTCCCGACGTGCCGATTCCTTATCGTGACGGGCACCGCCCGTCAGCGGCCCCGGCACCAGCCTCTCAACCGGTATCGAGCACGACGCGGATGCGGTTGCGGCCGAAGAGGTAGGCGTACTCGCGCTTCACCGAGAGCGTGCGCAGCAGCAGCACGCCGCGGCCTTCGAGCTTGTGGAGCTCCTGCGTCGTATCCGGCGACTTTCGCGGAAACGGGTTGAACGGCCGCGCGGTGTCTTCGTAGCTCACCGTCACGCGCCGGTCCTGCCCGCCGGACAAGCTCACCCAGACGGGCGCGTCGGAGTCGCCGCGGTGCCCGTGGCGAAGCGTGTTCGTGAAAAGCTCCTCGAGCACCAGGTTGAGGCGCAGGCAGGCGTCCCGGCCCATGGCCGCCTGCGCGCAGAATGCCTCGACGAAGGCGCGCAAGCCGTGCAATTCCTCGCGCCGGGCCTGGAACATGGTAGATCGTGAGAGCGCGGACATAGTGCACACGGGGAGGTGGGGGTGCATTATAGAATTGGCCGTCTACGGACCTGGTAGGGAGGTCACGATGCGTTGGATTGTCACCCTGGCGGCGTTGGCGTTCGCGGCAGTTTCCTACGCGAACGACGTCGGCCAGATCAAGAACATGCGCGGTACGGTGCACGTGGAGCGCGACGGGCAGAAGCTCGCCGCGGCGCAGGGCATGAGCGTGCGGCAGTCCGATGTGCTGGTCACCGGCGCCGACGGCTCGGTCGGGGTCACCTTCCTCGACAACAGCCTGCTTTCGATCGGGCCCGGCAGCGTGCTCGCGATCGACCGCTACAGCTTCGACAGCACCACCCACGACGGCCAGTTCGACGCCTCGCTCAAGCGCGGCACGCTCGCCGTGGTCTCGGGCCGGATGGTCAAGCGCTCCCCCGAGTCGATGCGCGTGCATACGCCCTCGAGCATCATGGGCGTGCGCGGCACGGAGTTCTTCGTCAAGGTTACCGAGCCGGGCCGGTAAACCATGGTGGCGGTGCTCGCCATCATGGCGCTGGTCATCGTGTTCAGCCAGCCTTCGGTTCCGTCGCCAGCGGCGGAGCTCGTGGTGTTGGTCCCGAGCGCAGACGGTCACACCGGCGCCGTAGTCGTCGAGCACGGCGGCAAGCGCACGGTGCTCGACAAGCCCTACGCAGCCCATCGCATCGGCCGCGACAGCGGCCCCGCTCAGCTCACCGACGGGCAAGTGCGCAGCGCTTTCGCCGCCACGGCTGCGGCGATTCCAGCCCGCCCGGCCGCGTTCCTGCTCTACTTCGTCATGGGCAGCGACGAGCTCACCGAAGAATCGAAAGGGGAGCTCGCGCGCATGCTGGAAGAGCTGCGCCGCCGCCCTTCGCCCGACATCCTGGTGATCGGGCATACCGACCGCGTCGGCAATGAAGACGACAACGACCGCCTGTCGCTGCAGCGCGCCGAGCGCGTGCGCGAAAACTTCGTCGCGCAGGGAATCGCCGCCGAGCGCATCCGCGCGGCCGGCCGCGGCGAGCGCGAGCCGGTGGTGCAGACCGCCGACGGCGTCGACGAGCCGCGCAACCGCCGCGTCGAGATCAACGTCCGCTAGCTGGCAGGCCCGTTCCAGCGCACGCAGAGCAGCGTGAGGTCGTCCGCCTGCTCGGCGCCGGCGGCGAAGCGCTGTACATCTTCGCGCACTGCGGTTACGTCGGGTTGCTTCCCCAGCACCGTCCGCAGGCGCGCGGCACCGTAGAACGCGCCGGCGCGGTCCATCGCCTCGGTCACGCCATCGGTCACCACGCACAGCGTCTCGCCGGGCGACAGGCTGCGGCGGCCGCAGGGGTAGGCGAAGCCCTCCACCACGGTCAGCGGCGGGCCGCCCGGGTGCTCGAGGCGCTCGGGGGCGGCGCCGGGCCGGCAGAGGTACGGCGGCTCATGGCCGGCATTGCAGAATTCGAGCACGCCCGAGCGCACGTCGAGCACGCCGGCGAAAGCGGTCACGAAAAACGATTCCGTGTTGTCGCGCGCGATTTCGGCGCTCGCCTGGGTGAGGATCGCAGCCGGATCGGCGCCGCCGCGCAGCGCGATGCTCTTCAGGAGCGACTTGGCAAGCGCCATGAAAAGGCTCGCCGCCAGCCCCTTGCCCGAGACGTCGGCGACCACGAAGAACAGGCGCCGATCGTCGAGCATGAAGCAGTCGTAGAAATCGCCGCCCACGACGCGGGCCGGCTCGAGACCCGCGTCGAGCGCGAAGCGCCCGTCGCCGGCAAAGATGCGGCGCGGGGCAGGCAGCAAGCCCATCTGGATGCGGCGCGCCGCTTCCATCTCGCCGGCGACCCGCGCCTGCGCTTCGCGCAGCGCCCGGCGCTGGCGGTCGGCTTCGGCGAAGGTGGCGGCGAGCAATGCGCCGAACACCGCGAGCGCACCTATGGCCGGGCCGGCAACGTCCAGCACGAACCCCGCCTTGAACGCAAACAAGCCGATAAAGACAAAAAGAAGAACCGTACCGGCGAGCAGCAGTGCGGACGTTGCCGCACGCGCGCGCGGCACCAGCACCACGAAAGCAAGCGCCGCGGCCGCAAGCAGCGCGGCCTCGATCAGGGCGGCTGCAGTCGGCCGCAGCAGGTACACGCCGTCGAAGATCTGCTCGAGGATCTGGGCGTGGACTTCGACCCCCGGGATGCGCTCGCCGAGCGGAGTCGCCTGGAAGTCGAGGAGCCCGAGGCCGGTGACGCCGATGAGGACCAGCTTGTCGCGCAGCAGCTCCCGCGGCGCCATGCCGCTCAGCACCTCCTCGGCGGACACGAAGCGCGCGGGATCGTGCCGCCCGAAGTAGGGCCGCAGCGTGCCGTCCGACTGCACCGGGATCGCCAGGTCGCCGAGGACCAGCGCGACGCGCTGGCCGCCGCGGTCCTCGATGCCGAGCGCCGGCAGGCCCGCGGCGACGCGCACCATCTCGACCGACAGTGCCGGAACCACGACCTCGCCGACTCGGGCGATCAGCGGCACGCGCCGGATCACGCGGTCGGGCGAGTCCACGCTGAGAAGTCCCCGGCCCGCCGCGGCGCGATCGATCTCGGCGCGGCTTTGCAGATGACCTTCGAAGCTCCGCAGCGGCAGCTCGCGGCCGCTCGACCGGCGCACCGGCGCCGACTTTGGCGGCAGCGGTGAGCGTCGGTCGCGGTAGTCCAGCCCCGCGATGCCGAGCACGACCTTGCGGCCTTGGAGCGTCTGCGCGAACAGCGCGTCGGCGCCGGGAGCGGAGCGGTCGGGCTCGACGAACAACAGGTCGACTCCGATGGCCGCCGGGCCGGCGTCGGCCACCGCGCGAATCAGGTCCGCGGCCAGGCTGCGCGGCCAGGGCCACTGGCCTCGGGCCTCGAGCGCATCCTCGTCGATCGCCACGATCACCGCCGGCGCCGAGACGCGGCTGCGCGGCAGGATCCTCTGGTAGGCATCGAACAGGGCTTCTCGCCACACTGCCACGCCCGGCAGGTCGAGCGCGAGGAGCAGCACGCAGACCGCTGCTACCGTCGAGCCGAGCGCACGCGGGCCCGCGCCGACGCTCAGAGATCGATCTCCAGGCCGTCGTAGGCGGCGATGACTTCCAGCGGGTGGCCGTCGCGCGTCAACTCCTCGAGGCGGCGCGTCTCGCGCAGGATGCGCTCGATGGCGTCGTCGCCATTGGCCGGCTCGTGATGGAAAAGGGCGAGCTTGCGCGCACGCGCCGCCTGGCACAGCTCGACGCCGACGACGTTGCTCGAATGCCCCCAGTCGGCCTTGACCGAAACCGCCTCGGCGAGCGAATACATGGAGTCGAACACCACGAGATCGGCCTCGCGGAAGAACTCGACGATGCGCTGCCGCGCCTCCTGGTCGTCGAGCTTGTGCTCCGAGTCGGTGGTGTAGACGAGCGATTTGCCGCGGCTCTCGAACCGAAAGCCGTACGAGTCGCCGGAATGGTCCTGGAGCTGCGGCGTCACGGTGCCGCCGGGAAGCTCGAACGCCTCGCCGGGAGTGAGGCGCACGAACTCGATCCGCGCGGCGAGCTGCGAGAACGGCACGGGGAAGGAAGGCGGATCCTGCTGCCGGCGGAAAGCCTGCTCCAGCGCCGCGTGGCAGCCGTGGATGCGGATGCGGTTGCCGCCCCGGTACGCCGGCCCGAAGAAGGGGAACCCCATGATGTGGTCCCAGTGCATGTGCGACATGAACACGTTGACCGTGGCTGCACGCCCGGCCTGGCGCGCCGCCACGTGCTCACCGAAGGGGCGCGCACCGCTCCCCATGTCGCAGACGAAATACTCGTCGGGCTGCGCCTGCGGCAGCTCGACCTCGACGCACGAGGTGTGCCCGCCGTAGGTATGGGTCAGCGGAAAGCCGAGCTCGTGCTCGGCGAAGGCCTGCGCCTTTTCCAGGGTATCGAGGCCGCGGCCGTTCGCCACGACCAGCGCGCGCGCCAGGCGGTCGCGCACGTCGCGCCAGGTCAGCGCGACCGGCAGCGAGCCGCGCGTCCCCCAGAAGCGCACGCGCATCCCGGCGCTACCCGAGGTCGAAAGCAGCGGCGGCCTGGGGCGAGGCGGCCATCAGCGCTTCGCGCACGCCGGCATGGATCTCGAACAGCATGGTGAAACGGCTGATGTGGAAGATCTCGGCGACCAGCGGCCGCATCGCGGCGATCACGAGCTTGGCGTCCTGCGAGTTCGCCTGCTTGCCGGCGAGGAGCAGGAGCCGCAGGCCGGCGGAGGACACGTACTCGAGCCCGGAGAGGTCCAGCACGATCCGGCGCCCGGCGACGGCGTCGTCCAGGAAAGGCTTCAGCTCAGCGCTGAAAGTGTCGCAGCTGTCGTGATCGAGCCGCCCCGCCGGGGAGAGGACCAGAATATCGGCGTATTTGCGTTGACCCAGCTTCATCGGACGGTATTCTAGAATGGGCCATGCTCGCCGCCTTCAATTTCAGCCGCTGGATCGACGAGCATGCCCACCTCCTCAAGCCGCCGGTCGGCAACCAGATGGTGTTCCGCGAGGCCGAGGACCTGATCGTCCAGGTGATCGGCGGGCCGAATTCGCGCAGCGACTACCACGACGACCCGTACGAGGAGTTCTTCTACCAGCTGCGCGGAAACATGATTCTCAAGGTGATTGAAGAGGGGAAGCCGCGTGACATCCCCATCCGCGAAGGCGAGATCCTGCTCGTTCCCGGCCGTCGCCGGCACTCGCCGCAGCGTCCTGCCGGCACGGTCGGCCTGGTGGTGGAGAAGGTCCGGCCGCGCGACGTCGACGACGGCTTCGAGTGGTACTGCCCGAAGTGCTGGGCGCTGGTGCACCGCGTGGACGTGAACGTGCAAAACATCGTCACGGACCTGCCTCCGCTCTTCGACGCCTTCGATCGGAGCACCCGGAAATGCCCGGCGTGCGGCCATGTCCACCCAGGCAGCAAGAAGACTCCTTGAAGCGCACGAGCGGCGCGAGCGGTTCACGCCGCTGCCGCCGGATCTCGCGCCGCGCACCGAAAGCGAGGCCTACGCCATCCAGGACGCGTTTGTCGCGTTGCGCGCTGCGAAGCTGGGTGCGCTCGCCGGATACAAGATCGCGCTGACCTCGGCCGAGATGCGCCGCTTCGTCGGCGTGGAGTCGCCGCAGGCCGGCGTGATGTTCGTGTCTACGCTGCATCGCTCGCCGGCGCGTGTCCGGGCCGCCGACTACGTGCGGCTGATCGTCGAGTTCGAGATCGCGATCCAGGTCGCGGACGACCTGCCGGCGGCCGATAAGCCATTCTTCCGCGAGCGCGTAGCCCAGTCGGTGGGCGCGGTCATGCCGGCGCTCGAGCTGGCGGACGATCGCAATGCCGACTACAAGGCGCTCCCGAAGCACCCGTTCGAGCTCATCGCCGACAACTGCTGGAACGAAGGCGCTGTGTTCGGCGCGCCGGTCGAGGACTGGAAGGCCATCGACCTTGCCGCGGTGCGCGGCATCGCAACAATCAATGGAAACAAGGTCGGAGAGGGGCGCGGGGCCGATGTCATGGGCCATCCCCTGGATGCGCTCGCGTGGCTCGCCGACCACCTCGCTTCGCTCGGGCGGGGGCTGCTACGGGGCGATGTCGTCATTACCGGGAGCATCGTCACCAGCAAGACCGTGACAACCGGCGATCACGTGGTGTTCGACGTTGAGGGACTGGGCAAAGTCGAGCTCCGGATCGACTGAGCTAACAGGACTATCGACCGGTCCGAGCCGGCATCACAGACTCCTGCGACTCGATCCCTCGCAGGAGGAAGTGTGGCGCTCATCAACGGTACGGCCGGCAACGATAACCTCGCCGGTACAGGCGGCAACGACACCATCAATGGCTTGGGCGGCAATGACACCCTTGCGGGCAGCGCCGGCACCGATTTCTATGACGGCGGCACGGGCTTCGACACGCTGGACCTGAGGGCCACGGTCACCGGCCTCACGGTGAACCTGTCCGCGGGAACGCTGAGCGGCGGCTTTAGCGGCACGTTCGTGAACATCGAACGTGTATGGGGCAGCGACGGCGGCGACAGCCTCACCGGCACCGCCGGTGCCGACAGCTTCTCCGCGCGCGCCGGCTTCGACACGCTGGCGGGTGGGAGTGGCGTCGACACGCTGTGGGGCGGCACGGGCGGCGACACGTTCATCTTCCGCGAGACCGGCACGGCGAACGCCGACACGATCGGCGACTGGGCCTCGGGATCGGACAAGTTGCTGCTCGACGGCACGGTCATGGCAACGCTCGGCGTGTCCGGCAACTTCGCAACCGGCGACGCACGCTTCAAGGCGAACTCCACGGGCACCGCCACCGACGCAGACGACCGCGTGCTCTACAACACCGCCACGCAGCAGGTCTTCTACGACGCCGACGGCAACGGCGCCGGTGCCAAGCTATTGATTGCCACGTTGCAAAGCGGCGCGACGCTCGTCGCGACCGACATCATGGTCGAAGGCGGATCCGGCGGAGGGCAAGTCATCAACGGCACGCCGGGCGACGATACGCTCACCGGCACGAGCGGCAATGACACCATCGACGGGCTCGGCGGCAACGACACGATCAACGGCATGGGCGGCAGCGATTCGCTCATCGGCGGCGCGGGAAACGATCTGCTGTCCGACGGGTGGAACGAAGAGGATTTTACCGAGGCCAGCGACCATCTCGTGGGCGGCGATGGCAACGACACGCTCATGAGCGCCGCGGGACCGGATTTCGTCAGCTCGGCGCCCGACACGCTGGACGGCGGTCTGGGCGACGACGTTTTCCATGTCGACAACGGCTTCGACGTACTGATTGACGCGGGCGGCATCGACCACGTGATCGTCTACGACAGGAGCTGGACCCTCGCCGCCGGCTTCGAGAATCTCACCATCAACAACGACGTGTCCGAATCCGGCGTCACGGCCATCGGCAACGAGCTGGACAACCGCATCCACGTGACCTATGCGGCAAGCCGGCTCGACGGCCGGGGCGGGAACGACAGCATTGTGGGCGGGGGCTTCGCGGACACCATCGACGGCGGCGCGGGCGACGATACGCTCGCCGGCGGCGAGTTCACCGATGACGGGTCCGACTCCCTCATCGGCGGCGCGGGGGCCGACAGCTTCATCATCAAGAACGCGTTTGACGACGCGGGCGCCGAAGTGATCGCGGATTTCGCTTCGGGCGTCGACCTCATCCGGCTGGATG
>DATBSZ010000230.1:0-27811 GCA_036559525.1 Burkholderiales bacterium | reverse complement strand
AAACGGCGCTGCGCTGCCCGAGCGAGCCGCTCGTCGTCTGCAACGAAACCCACCGCTTCCTCGTCCAGGAGCAGTTGCGGCGCGCGGGCGCGCGGCCGAAGGCGATCATCCTCGAATCGAAGGGGCGCGGCACCGCGCCCGCTCTCACTCTCGCCGCGGTGCACGCGGTGATGGCGGACGACCCGGTGCTGCTCGCGATGCCGTCGGACCATTTCATCGCGCAGCCCGAGGCATTCCAGCGCGCGGTGGAGCGCGGCGCGGCGCTCGCGCGCAAGGGGCGGATCGTCGCCTTCGGCGTGCCGCCCGCGTCCGCCGAGACGGGCTATGGCTACATCCGCGCGAACGCCGAGTACGTCGAGGAATTCGTGGAAAAGCCCGACGCGGCGAAGGCGGCGCAATACCTCGCTTCCGGGCAGTACCTTTGGAACGCGGGCATCTTCGCGGTGCGCGCCTCGGTGTGGATCGACGCCATCGGCAACTTGCGCCCCGAGATCCTCAGGGCCTGCGAGCGCGCCTACCGGCAGGGCAAGCGCGACGGCGGCTTCCTGCGCGTCGACCCGGCCGTATTCGCCGATTGTCCCGCCGACTCGATCGACTACGCGGTCATGGAGAACACCAGCGACGCGATGGTGGTGCGGCTCGACGCCGGCTGGTCGGACGTCGGCGCGTGGGACGCGCTCTGGGGGCTCGAGGCGAAGGACGCCGACGGCAACGTGATCCACGGCGACGTGCACGCCGCCGACACGCGCAACGCGCTCCTCATCTCGCAGCATCGCCTGCTCGCCTGCGTCGGGCTCGACGACGTCGTGGTGGTCGAGACGGCCGACGCGGTGATGGTCGCGCGCAAGGACAAGGCGCAGGCGATCGGCGCGATGGTGGCGAGCCTCAAAGCCGCCGGGCGCGCCGAATGCCTGGCGCACCGCAAGGTGCAGCGCCCGTGGGGAAGCTACGACGGCATCGAGAACGGCGAGCGCTTCCAGGTGAAGCGCATCGTGGTCGATCCCGGCGCCGCGCTGTCGCTGCAGATGCACTACCACCGCGCCGAGCACTGGATCGTGGTGCGCGGCACCGCGCGCGTCACGCGCGGCGACGAGACCTTCCTCCTCACCGAGAACGAGTCGACCTACATACCGCCGGGCACGCGGCACCGCCTGGAGAACCCCGGCAAGCTGCCGCTCGAGCTGATCGAAGTCCAGTCCGGCGCGTACCTGGGCGAGGACGACATCGTCCGGTTCGACGACGCCTACGGCAGAGCGAATTCGGGGTCAGGGTCGTAATTCAGTTTTTACGTACGTAAAAACGAATTGCGACCCTGACCCCGAATTCCTAGAACGTGAAGCGGGCGTTGAGCATCACCTGCTGGTATTCGTAGTCGCGTCCGACTTCGTTCGAGGTGCGATCGCCGAAGTCGATCGCCGCTCCGAGCTGCCATTGGCGCTGCACCTCCCAGCCGACGCCGAAGCGCCAGACGCGGATCGTCTCGTCGCGCACCGGCGTGCCGAGCACCGCGGCCACCGGGTCGCTTTCGTTCACCCGGTGCTCGTTGAGGAAGCTCGCCGTGAAGACCAGCTTGTACGTTGCCGCCCAGCTTGCGCTGAACAAGGCCCCGGTGCGAATGGAAAAGGGGGAGTCGAGGTCGGTGAGCGGGGCCGGCTCGTGGTAGGTCTCGAACCTGAAAACCAGCTTGCCCGTCGGCAGCCAGTCGACGCCGCCGCGCCAGGTGTTGCCTTCGAAATCGCGCTGCGGGAGATCGTCGTACTCGCGAGTGGTGTAGCCGGCGCGGCCGCCGATGCGCAGCTGGGTGCCGAGAGAGTAGGCCAGCGTCGCCCCTATCACGCGCTCGTCGAAGTCGTGCACGCTGGTGGCAGCGCCCGTAGTCTCGTCCGTGAACGGGGCCTGGCCGCGGGTGGCCCGGGCGTCGATGCCGATGACGTTGCCCAAGGGCGTGCGGTACGTGAGGGCGGTGCGCACCGTCTTTCCTTCGAGCGCGCCGATCTCATCCCCCTCGCGCGACGAGCGGGTGTACTCCAGAGCGCCGAAGATCCGCCAGTCGGACAGGAAGCGGTAGCCGCCGTCGGCGAACGCGAGGTCGGTCGTGCCCATGGCACGCCGCTCGACCTGGAACTCGCCGAGATCCGCGTGCCGCTGCCGGCGCACATACCCGATGTTGCCGCTGGCCTGGTTGCCGAGCTCCCACAGCCAGTCGCCGCGCAGCCCATAGCCGAAGTGGTCGATCTCGCTTAGATGGTTGTAGTCGTAGTACTCGCCGAAGGCTTCGAGCACCACCGACTGGCGACCGTAGACGCGCGTCGCGTAACGTCCGCCGAAGCCGTAGCGGGCGACGATGTCGTCGATCTCGTCGGTATCGCGGCGAAAGGCATTGTTGTCGTACATCAGCCCGCCATAGGCATAGATCGACCAGGGTTCGGCGCCGCGGTCGCCGGGCCAGCCGGGAAAGGTGCCGCTGGATGGAAAAGGCAGCGTGTCGACCGTCTCGAAGGCGAACGCAGTTGTCGGCCCGAGGGCGAGCAGCGCCGCGAGGATCCCGCGCTTCATCATGGGGGGTTTCTTCCTTTTGTTCGTGAGTCGGCGCGATTCTAGGCTCGACCTTTTTGTGCTGTCTGCCGCGCCCCAGCTACAAACGGACTGTCGGGACGCGGCGACAATCGGCACCCCTGCGTTTTGGCGAACTCCTTGATTTTTCAGACAGTGTAGATCTGGCACGCGGATTGCTCGTAATGTCGCCCCTATGTTGCAGTCACGCTGGCGTGCGGTCGCTTTCCTATTGGTTGCCGGGCCCGCGCTCGCCTGGGCGGCGAGCGCCCTGGCGCCGCGGCAATACGTCGCCACGGGAGGCGTGCTCGTGCCGGCCGGGATGATGAAGGTCCGCTACGAGAGCACGGACCCGCGCGCCGCCGCCACCTTGGTGCAGGGATTCATCGAGAGCCACAAGGAGGCGCTGCTGGTCGACCCGCCGCTCGTCACGTCCATCGCGCCGAACCTCGGCGGCAACATGGCGCTCGGCGCGATCGCGGCCCTGCTTCTCAGCCTGTTCCTGTTCGGCCGCCGCCCGCGCCCGGTGCGCTCCGAGGGCGAGCTCATCCATGCGCTCGGCGAGCCGCTGCTCGCCGCGCGGCCGCTCGCGCCGCAGCACCTCTCGCGCCAGCTCCTCGCGCACTGGTTCGCGCACGGACGCCGCGTCCTCGCCGTGGTCAGCCCGCAGGACGGGGCGGGCGGCGCGCACGTCGCCGCCGAGCTGGCGCGCGCGGTCGCGCAGAGCGGCGAGGCGACGCTCCTGATCGACGCCGATTTCCGCGCGCCGGCGCTGCACCGCGCCTTCGGCCTGCGCAACCGCGACGGGCTCGCCGACTTCCTCGAAGGCCGCGGCACGCAGATCGCGCACTGCGCCGAGAACCTCTCCGTGCTGGTCGCCGGACGCTCGAGCGCCGATCCGCTCGAGCTCCTGAGCCGCGGGCGGATGCTCGAGCTGCTCGCCGCGGCGGCCACGCGCTACCGCGTGATCCTGGTCCACACGCCGGCGGCGGCGCGCGGCCCGGACCTGCAGCTCTTCGCCGCCTTCGCCGGCGGTGCCCTCGTCGTCGCGAAGCGTGGGAGCGAAGCCGCTTCATTGACGCGCCTGCGGGACCTGCTCGCCCTTTGCAAGGCGCGGGTCGTGGGCACGGTGCTCAGCCCGGTTTGATGGACGACCGCGGCTACGTCGCCCAGGCGCTGTTCGACCGCTTGAGCGGCGAGGGGCTGCGCTTTCGCATCCTCGGCGACAGCCAGGGCTACCCGGAGCGCGCGCCTCCCGAAGTGCAGATCGCCGTGCAAGCGGCCGCGCTCGGCGGGATGCCGCGCGCGGTGGCACGCTTCTGCCACGACCTCGACCTCCAGCTCGTCCAGCTCTCGCCGGAGGACAGCCGGGCGTGGCGCTGCGTGCTCGCGTGGAGCGACGAAGTCGGCCGTCCGCGCTTCATGCGCGTGCGCATCTGCAGCGACTACTGCCGGGGCGCGCGCTGCTACTTGCGCGCCGAGGAGCTGCTGGTCGGCGCGCCCGAGACCCTCTTCAGCCACGGCCTGGTCGACGCGGTCGAAAGCGGCGAGCTCACCGCCGAGCGCGCGGCGTGGCTGTCCTCGCTCTGGAACGACGACCCGCGCGGCGCGCTGGAACGCATCGGGCGCTTCTGGCCCGACCGGGCGCAGACCCGCCTGGTCGCGCAGGCGGCCCGGCACGGCGAGTGGGCCGCGGTGCGCACCAGCCTCGCGCCGCTGCGCCGCGGGCTGCGCCGCGCGCAATGGCCGGATCCGGCGGACCTGGTCGCGCGGCTCGCCGTGGCGGCGCGCAATGTGCTCGAGCCGGCGCGCGCCGCGATCGCCTTCGTGGGGCGCGAAAGCCCGATGCGCGGCGAGGTCATGGCGCAGGTGGCGAAGGATCTCGCGCCTCTCGGGCTGGCCGTTCTCGACGGCACGACGCGGGCGGACCTGCGCGTGGTGTTCGATCCGCCGGGCGAGTTCACGGGCGACGACCTCGTAGTGCATGCCGGGCGCGGCCTGGCCGCCAACGTGGTCGAGCTCGAGCGCGCGATCCTGCGCTGGCTCGAGTGCCGGGTCGAGCGCCGCTACCCGCGCGCCCTGGTCGGCGAGAACCCGCTCGCGGCCCGCGTCTTGCAGTTCGCCGTGCGGCACGGGATCCCCGGGGTGCAGCTCTTCCTGAACTGCGACCTGCGCTGCCGGCTGGGCTCGCCGGTGCTGATGCCCTACCCCTTCGGCATCGTCATCGAGCGCGGCGCCCGCATCGGCAGCCGGGTGACGCTGATGCACCAGGTGACGATCCTCGGCGCCGTGGAGATCGAGGACAACGTGACCATCGGCCCGGGCGCCAAAGTCATCGGCCCGTTGCGCATCGGGCGCGGGGCGACGATCGGGCCCAACGCGGTGGTCACCGAGGACGTCCCCTCCCACGAGACGGTCGTCGTGGAAAAGCGACGCGAGATTCGCCGCAGCGTCGTGAACGTGTGACATTGGCTCCGGTCCAACGTCGTGGAAAACTCACCGCGTGATTTTTTACCCGCGTTCGTTCCTGGCACTGTTGCTTGCAGGCTTCACGCTCGTGATCCTGCCGCTGGTGGGCGCGCTGGCGTACTCGGCGTGGAACACCGAGCGCCTGGCGGGCAAGAGCCGCACCGCGGTTTTTAACGCCTCGCAGGCCGCGCGCGCCAGCCGCTCGCTCGTCGACCGCATCGCGGCGATCGAGCGCGTCGCGCAGCAGAAGACGCTGCTCAACGACCCGGAGCTCGTCACCGACTACGCGCGCGTGCACCGCAGCTTCAAGCAGCTCGCCGCCGAGATCGCGCAGCTGCCGCTCGACGACGCGCAGGCGCAGGCGCTCAACGTGACGGTGGAGCGCGAGCAGGGCCTGTACGACCTCCTGACCGGCTCCTCCCTGCCGCGGCTGGACGCGCAGCAGGTCGGCGCGCACATCGACGCGCTGATCGACAGCGCGCGCGACGTGCTGGCGATCAACAACCGCGTGGTGGACCGCGAGGTCGAGCGCCTGCGGGTGAGCGCCGAGATGGTGCAGCGGAACATCATCCTGCTCCTCATCTTCAGCACCGCGGTCGCGCTCGCCATCGCGCTCGCGCTCACCCGCTACATTGCGCGTCCGATCACCGAGATCGACGCCGCCATCCGCCAGCTCGGCGGCGCCGATTTCTCGCAGCCGATCGCGGTGCGCGGGCCGGAAGACTTGCGTTATCTGGGAAGAAGACTGGATTGGTTGCGCAGGCGGCTCGACGAGTTCGAGACGCAGAAGAACCGCTTCCTGCGCCACGTGTCGCACGAGCTCAAGACGCCGCTCACCGCGCTGCGCGAAGGCGCCGAGCTCCTCAACGACCAGGTCGCCGGCCCGCTTGCGCCGCCGCAGCGCAAGGTCGTCGGCATCATGCGCGACAACAGCATCAAGCTGCAGCGGCTGATCGAGGAGCTGCTCGACTACCAGCGCGCGCTGCATGCCGCCGCTTCGCTCGAAGTAAAGCCGCTGCAGCTCGCCGTCGTGATGGAAGAAGCAACCCATCCGCACGAGCTCGCGGCGCGCGCCAAGGGGCTGCGGCTGGTGGTCGATTCGGAATCGGCGACGGTCGAGGCCGACCCGGAGAAGCTGCGCTCGATCGTCGACAACCTGATCTCGAACGCGGTGAAGTTCACGCCGCCGGGCGGGGTGGTCTCGGTCTCGGCGCGTGCGGTGGCGGGAGAGGCGATCATCGAGGTCCTGGACACCGGCCCGGGCGTGCCGGCCGAGGAGCGCGAGTCGATCTTCAACCTGTTCTTCCGCGGCCGCAGGACCGAGCACGCCACGGCCAACAGCTCCACCGTCCGGGTCAAGGGCAGCGGCCTGGGCCTCGCCATCGCGCGCGAGCTGGTCGAGGCGCACGGCGGCCAGATCGCCGTGGTGGCCGGGGGCGCGGGCGGTCATTTTCGTGTAACGCTGCCGCGCCGTTCGGCGCGTGCGCTTGCAGACGCTGCGTAAAGATGCGCCGCAACAATCAGGGCCTCGCGGAAAAAAGAGGTGAGGGTGATGGCTAACGACAATCCCCGGGTGCTGCTCGTCGACGACGACAAGGACCTGCTGCAGCTCATTGCGATGCGGCTCTCGGCCACCGGCTACGCGGTGACCGCGGTGGAATCGGGTGAGGCGGCGCTCGCCGCCCTTGCGGTGTCGCGCCCCCAGGTGGTGGTCACCGACCTTCGCATGCAAGGCATGGACGGGATGGCGCTGTTCGATGCCATCCACCGCGATTCCCCCTCGCTGCCGGTGCTGATCCTCACCGCCCACGGCACCATTCCCGAGGCCGTGACCGCAACCCGCCGCGGCGTCTTCAGCTTCCTCACCAAGCCGTTCGAGCCGAAGGTGCTGCTCGACACCGTGGCCGAAGCGATGCGGCTTTCCAGCCCGCCCGCCTCGGGCGAGCTCGAGACCTGGCGCGCGGAGCTGATCACGCGCTCCTCGTCCATGCAAGACCTGCTGTCCCAGGCGCGCCGCGTGGCGGCCTCGGATGCGAGCGTGTGCATCTTCGGCGCGAGCGGCACCGGAAAAGAGCTCCTGGCGAGGGCCATTCATCGGGCGAGCCCGCGCGCGGAAGCCCCGTTCGTCGCGGTGAACTGCGGCGCGATCCCGGAAGGGCTGCTGGAGTCCGAGCTCTTCGGCCACAAGAAAGGCTCCTTCACCGGCGCCGTCGCCGACCGCCGCGGCTTGTTCCAGGCGGCGCAGGGCGGCACGCTGTTCCTCGACGAGATCGGGGACATGCCTTTGCCTCTCCAGGTCAAGTTGCTGAGGGCCCTGGAAGAGAGAAAAATCCGCCCCGTCGGCTCGCACGAGCAGTACGACGTGGACGTGCGCGTGATCGCGGCCACGCATCGCAAGCTCGAAGAGCGCATCGCTTCGGGCGAATTCCGCGAGGACCTGTACTACCGGCTGAACGTGGTGAAGCTCTATATCCCGACGCTTGCCGAGCGGCGCGAGGACATCCCGCTCCTCGCCAACCATTTCCTCACCCGCCTCGCAGAGCGTTATCGCCGCGGCCGGCTCTCGCTCTCTCCGGAAGCGACGCAGATCCTGGTCTCCGCCCCCTGGCCGGGCAACGTGCGCCAGCTCCTGAACGTGATCGAGCAGGCCGTCGCCCTCGCGGCGACCGAGATGATTCCCGAGTCTCTGGTCAGGCAGGCGCTGGACGCCGGCGACACGTCGCTTACGCCGCTCGACGAAGCGCGGCGCGCGTTCGAGCGCGACTATCTCGTGCGCATCCTGAAGATCACGGGCGGCAACGTCACCAAGGCAGCGCGCCTTGCGGGGCGCAACCGCACGGAGTTCTACCGCCTGCTCGAGCGCCACTCCCTCGAGCCGGGGATGTTCAAGGGTAATATCAAAGGGGATAAAGACCACAAGGAGCGCGCCGCCGCATGAACCTATTTCGCTTCCTGCTAGTTTTCTTTTTCTTGAGTACCCCGGTATTTGCGCAGGACACCGGTCCCGAGGATCTCGTCAAGAAGATCACCCAGGACGTGCTCGACACGATCAAGAGCGACAAGCAGCTCGCCGCCGGCGACCGGCAGAAGGCGATCAAGCTCGCCGAGGAGAAGATCCTGCCGCACGTCGACTTCGAGGAAGCCACGCGCCTCGCCGTCGGCCGCGGCTGGAAAGAGGCGAGCCCGGAGCAGAAGAAGAAGCTGGTCGGCGAGTTCCGCAACATGCTGGTGCGGACCTACTCGAACGCGATCAGCGCCTACGAGGGCCAGACCATGAAGGTGATGCCGGTGCGCATGAAGCCCGGCGACACCGACGCGACCGTGCACAACCAGTTCATCCGCCCCGGCGCGAAGCCGGTGCTGGTCGACTACTCGATGCGCAAGACCGAGAAGGGCTGGAAGATCTACGACATCGTGATCGAGGGCGTGAGCCTCGTGCTGACCTACCGCAGCGAGTTCGACGCGGTGGTCAAGCAGGACGGCATCGACGGGCTGATCAAGCGGCTGTCGCAGAAGAACACGCCGGCGGCCGTGGGCGGCACAGCCGCCAAATCGGGCAAGTAGGATCCTTCGCGATGGCGTCGATCGCCGGGTAAAGCTCCCGGCGCGACACCAGCAGGAAGCGCAGCGGCGCGCGGTCGGGGAACTCGAGCCGGGTCGCGCCGCGGGTGAAGCGGCCGCGCGCGATCTCGCCCGCCTCGAGCGCGATCAGCGCGCCTTTCTCCATGTCCCCCTGGTAGAGCGGAATCAGCGCCGACAGCGCCAGCGCGATCATGTCGAGCGTTTTTGCGTCCTTGACGCCGTGCCCGGGGAAGAGCCGGTCATGGACCAGCGCCGCGGCCCGGGCGAGGGGAATGAACTCTGCGGCCATGCGGCTCCATCATATGAACCCAACTGGCTGAAAAGCGCCGCGCGGGGGGATGCCGTTCGGATTATGGATATTAAGGTCAGGGCAGGCGCCGCTCCCGGGAGAGGCTGTAGTAAGTGCCGGCGAAGATGACCGCGGCGCCCACGAACACCATCGGGTCGAGCGCCTCGCCGTAGAACGCGGCACCGATGAGCGCGATCAGCGGCAGGCGGATGAAGTCGATCGGCACCGCGACCATGGCATCGACCAGCTTCATTGCCCGCGTCATGCAGTAGTGGGCGGAGAAGCTGCCGGCGCCGATGCCGAGAATCCAGGGCACGTCGGCCCAGCCCGGCGTCACCCACTGCGGCGCCGCCGCCGCAGCCGAGATCGGGGTCTGGATCACCGCCATCCAGAACAGCACCGCGAGCGTGCTGTCGGTTGAGGTCAGGCGCTTGGTGAAGATGAACGAGGACGCGTAGCACAGCGAGCCGAGCACCATCGCCAGCGCGGCCGGGTGGAAGCTGCCGGCGCCGGGACGCAGGATCACCAGCACGCCCGCGAGGCCGAACGCCAGCATGACCAGCCGCGGGAAAGTCAGCCTCTCCTTGAGGAACATCCAGGCGAGCAGCGACGCCCACACCGGCATCGTGAACTCGATCGCGAACACGGTAGCGAGCGTGAGGACGCCGATCGAGTACACCCACAGCACCTGGCCGACGAAATGGATCAGGTTGCGCCACAGGTGCAAAGAAAACTTCCGGGTCAGAACCGAAACCATTCCCGCCCGCGGCAGCATGGCGAGGACGATCGCGAGCATCACCACGCTGCGGAAAAACACGATCTCGAACGAGCCCATGCGGGCCTGCAGTCCGCGCACGGCAAGCGCCATCACGGTGAACGACAGCACCGCGCCCCCCATCCACAGGGCCCCGCGCACAGAGTGGGACATGCCCTATGTTATGGTTTAAAGCATGAAGAAGACCACGAACCTCAAGCTCGACATCTTCCCGCACATCTTTCCCCTCGCGTACTTCGAGCGGATGAAGAAAATCGCCGAAGGCAACCCGGGTCTCGCGGCGCAGCTCAAGCGCTGGATGCACATTCCGGTGCTGTGGGACCTCGAGCGGCGCATGAAGATGATGAAGCGCTTCCCGGGCTACAAGCAGATCCTCACCCTGTCGATGCCCGCGGTCGAGTTCCTCGGGACGCCCGAGGAGACGCCGGCGCTCGCCCGCCTCGCGAACGACGGCATGTTCGAGATCGTCCAGGAGCACCCCGACCTGTTCCCGGCGTTCGTGGCGTCGCTGCCGATGAACAACGTGCCCGCGGCGCTGGCCGAGATGGACCGGGCGATCGCCAAGCTCGGCGCCAAGGGCATCCAGATCTTCACCAACGTCAACGGCCGGCCGCTCGACGACCCGGAGTTCTTTCGCATCTTCGAGCGCATGAGCAAGACCTACGACCTGCCGGTGTGGGTGCACCCGACTCGTACGGCGAAATTTCCCGACTACCTTTCCGAAGAAAAGAGCAAGTACGAGATCTGGTGGCTGTTCGGCTGGCCCTACGAAACGAGCGCATTCATGGCGCGCCTGGTGTTCTCGGGCATGTTCGAAAAGCTGCCGAAGCTCAAGATCATCACCCACCACCTCGGCGCGATGGCGCCGTACTTCGTCAACCGCATCGGCTACGGCATGGACCAGTTCGGCAGCAGGACCTCGGACGAAGATTATGTTTCGTTGCTGAAAAGCATGAAAAAAAGGCCGGTCGAGTTCTTCAAGATGTTCTACGGCGACACCTCGGTGAACGGGTCGAAGAGCGCGATCCGCTGCGGCCTCGATTTCTACGGGGTGGGGCATGTCCTGTTCGGAACCGACTGCCCCTTCGACCCGCAGGGCGGGCCGCTCTTCATCCGCGAGACCATCAAGGCGCTCGACGGCATGAAGCTCAAGCCGAACGACCGCCGGCGCATCTATTTCGGCAACGCGATGCAGATGCTCAAGCTGAAGAGCATGCAATGACCGATATCTCGGCGAACTTCAGCGGCTCGATTCCGGAGTACTACGACCGCTGCCTCGGACCGGCCTGGTTCGACCAGTTCGCCGCCGATCTCGCCGCCCGCCTTGCCGCCCGGCCCGGCGGCGACGTGCTGGAGATTGCCTGTGGCACCGGGCTCGTCACGCGGCACCTGCGCGAGAAGCTCGCGCCCGGTGTCCGCCTGGTGGCGAGCGACCTGAGCAAGGCCATGCTCGAATACGCGAAAGCCCAGCGCGGCGCCTCCGGCATCGAGTGGCGCGAAGCGGATGCCTGCAAGCTGCCATTCGGCGATGCCCAGTTCGGCGCGATGGTGTGCGCGTTCGGCTTCATGTTCGTGCCCGACAGGAAAGCGGCGTTCGCCGAGGCGCGCCGCGTGCTGCGCGAAGGCGGCACGCTGCTCTTCAACGTCTGGGACCGGGTCGAGGAAAACCCGCACACCCTCACGAGCAGCCAGGTGTTCGAAGAGCTCTTCCCCGGAGACCCGGAGATGCAGTTCGCCCGCATCACCCACGGCATGTACGCGCCCGCGCTGCTGCGCGAGCTGCTCGCCGGCGCGCGCTTCAGGGAAGTGCGCATCGAGCCGCGGCGCATGGAGGTGGTCTGCCCCGACGCCCGCACGATCGCCACCGGCATGATCCGCGGCACGCCGCGCGTATCGCTGATCGGGCAGCGTGGAAAGAAGGTGGAAGACGTGATCGAGCACGCAACTGCGGCGCTGGCGAAGCTCGGCGGCGCCGCGCCCTTCCGCAGCCACGCCCAGGCAATCGTGGTTGAGGCGCGCGCGATCTGAGACGCGGACGTCACATGGATTCTGCGACGCGCTTATTCTTCCTCAGCGTCTCAGTAGCCCTTGTATCGAGGCCGCCGTCCGCGTTCAGCGCAACCCCGTAGGCGCTGCGCGCGACCTCGGCGCTGACGTAGCCCTGGCGCACGTCGTTCGCCACCACCTCGGCGGGGCGCTCGTGCGGGTCGCCGAAGCCGCCGCCGCCGCCGGTGCGCAGGATGAGGGCGTCGCCCGCCTTCAGGCGCTGGTTGCGCAGCTTGGCGTTGGCGCGGTCGGTGTCTTCCTTGCCGTCGATGCGCGTCGTGACGTGGTTGCCTTTGCCCTCCATGCCGCCGTGGATGCCCCACGGCGCGCAATGCATGCGCTCGGCCTGCACGTCGACGGTGATCGGCGCGAGCGCCTGCACGACCTGCTCGGTGCCGAGGCCGCCGCGGAACCGGCCCGGCCCGCCCGAGTCGGTGCGCAGGCAAAAGCGCTCGAACAGGATCGGGTACTTGGCCTCGAGCTGCTCGCAGGGGCTGTTGTGGGTGTCGCCGTCGTTGGAGCACACCACGCCGCTCATGCCGTCGCCGTTGAACCGCGCGCCCCAGCCGCCGCCGGCGGGGCCGCAGGCGGCGATGTAGAAGCGGCCGTCGCGCGGCGAGATGCCGTGGATCAGGGCGAACACCAGGTCGGCATGGTGCGCGGCGGCGGTGCGCTGCGGGATTGCTTTTGAGACCGCTTTGATCACCGTGTCGACCACGGTCATCGGGAACGTCATCCACCAGCGCATGGCGGCCGGCTTGATTGCGCTCACCACCGTGCCCTTCGGCACGATCACCTTGAGCGAGCGGAAGCTGCCGTCGTTCACCGGGTAGTCGGTGGGCGAGGTGAGGCACTTGTACGCGACCTGGGCGCACGATTGCCCGGTGCTCGGCCCGGAGTTGAAAAACCCCTGCACCTGCGGGCTGATCTCGGAAAGGTCGATCGTCATCTCGTCGCCTTTCTTCACCACGCGCACCTTGATCGGCACGCGCTGGCCCACGGTGTAGCCGTCGTCGTCCATGAACGACTCGGCCTCGTAGGTACCGTCGGGAATGGTTTTCGTCCTCGCCCGTGCCGCCGCTTCGGAGTTGTTCATGATGTTCTCGATCGCGGCCGTCACTTCCTCGCGGCCGTATCGGCGCACCAGCTCGAGGAAGCGGCGCTCGCCGGTCTTTACCGCGATCACCTGCGCGCGCAGGTCGCCCATCGCGCGCTCCGGGATGCGCACGTTCATGCGGATGATCTCGACCAGCTCCTGGTTCACCACCCCGGCCTTCTGGTACTTCATCAGCGGGATCTGGATGCCCTCGGAGTAGATGTCGGTGGTGACGCCGCCGAGGGTGCCGCCGACGTCGGGCCAGTGCGCCATGCACGCCGCCCAGCCGCACAGCTTGCCGCGCTCGAAAATCGGCATGCTGAAGGTGAAGTGGTTGAGGTGGCTGCCGGTGGTGTAGGCATCGTTGGTGACCAGGATGTCGCCGGGCTCGAGGCCCTCGGGCCCGAAGTGCTCGAGCTCGGCCTTCACCACGTTCGCCATGCCGCGGATGAAGCTCGGCAGGCCCATGCCGATCGACACCGTGCGGCCGTCGGCGGTGAAAAGGCCCACCGTGAAGTCGAGCGCCTCGTAGATGATCATGTTGTACGCCGTGCGCATCAGGTTCGACTTCATCTCCTCGGTCACGGCGAGCACGCCGTTGCGCACGATCTCCGTCAGGATGGGATCGGCGTTGGCCTTTTTCCGTTTCATCTTTTCCTTCCCACCTCGATGACGAGATTGCCGTAGCTGTCGACCTGCATCCGGTCGCCCGGCAGCAAAACCGTCGTCGAGGCATGCTCTTCGATCAGAGCGGGCCCGGAGATTCGGTTGCCGGCCTTCAAGGCGGCGCGGGCATAGGCAGTCGTTTTCAGCTTTTTGTCCGAAAAGAAAACCGTTCGCGTACCGCGTTGCGCCGCACGCGCCGGCGCGGCGCCTCCACGGGAGATTCGCTCGAGAGGCGGTTTTTTCATCAAGCCGGTGACGGTGGCGCGCAGGCTGACGATCTCGGCGCGCTCCTCGGGGGCGCTGGTGCCGTAGCGGACCTGGTGCACCTCGTCGAAGTGGTGCTTGATCGCGTCGCGGTCGCGTTTCTTGAACACCGTGGGCGCGAGATCGACGGTGACGGGATGCTCCTGGCCGACGTAGCGCATGTCGGCGGCGTAGGCGACGGTGGTGCGCGAGAAGCGCACGCCGCTCTCGGCGAGCGCCTTCTTCCCCTGCGCGATCAGCCGCTCGTAGATGCGCTCGATCTCGCCGAAGGGCGCGTCCTCGAGGCGCGTGAACCAGGTGCGCACGAAGTCGTAGCGCAGGTCCGAGTGCAGCATGCCGAAGGCGCAGAAGTGGCCGGGCGCGCGCGGCACGATGATGCGCGACATGCCGATCTCGCGCGCGATCTGCGAGGCGTGCAGGGGACCGGCGCCGCCGTAGGCGATCAGGCAGAACGCGGCGGCATCCAGGCCGCGCTCGGTCGAAACGCCTTTGACCGCGTAGGACATGGAGGACACCGCGATGCGCAGGATGCCGCTGGCGGCGTCGGCCAGACCAAGGCCCAGGGGCTTGGCGACGTGCTCGGTGATGGCGCGGCGCGCGGCGGCCTCGTCGAGCCTCATCTCGCCGCCGAGGAAGCGGTCGGCGGCGAGCCGTCCCAGCACCAGGTTGGCGTCGGTGACCGTGGGGCGCGTGCCGCCCAGCGCGTAGCACGCCGGCCCGGGATCGGCGCCGGCGCTCTGCGGGCCGACGCGCAGCGCACCGGCGGCGTCGACCGCGGCGATGCTGCCGCCGCCGGTGCCGACTTCCGAGATGTGCACCATCGGGATCTGGATCGGCAGCGCCTCGTTGTAGCCTCCGACCAGCGCGGTCGACGCGGTCAGCACTTCGCCGCCGTAGATCACGCCGGCCTTGGCGGTGGTGCCGCCCATGTCGAAGGCCACGGCGTCTTTCAATCCCAGTTCCCGGCACAGGGCCTGCGCGCCCACTACGCCGGCTGCCGGTCCCGATTCGAGCATGCGCACGCATTCGGTCTGCGCCTGGCGCGACTGGTACAGGCCCCCGGTCGACTGCACCAGCAGGAAGGCGCCCTCGAACCCTTCCTTCTGGATGTGAGCATCGATCTCGGCGACGTAGCGGCTGACGCGCGGCCCGATATAGGCGTTCGCGACCGTGGTCGAGCAGCGCTCGAACTCGCGGTACTCCTGCGACAGCTCGTGCGAAGCGGTGACGAAGGCGCGCGGCAGCCTTTTCTGCACCAGGCGCTTGACCCGTTCCTCGTGCGCCGGATTCACGTAGCAGTGCAGGAGCAGGATGGCGACGGCATCGACCTTCGCCGCCTCGAGCCGGTCGCACAGGCCGTTGACCTGCGCCTCGTCCAGCGGGATGAGCACCTCCCCGGTCGCCGTCATGCGCTCGCGCACCTCGAAGCGCAGCGCGCGCTCGACCAGCGGCACGTGCTTGCGGAAAAACAGGTTGTACGAATCCGGCCGGTTGATGCGCCCGATCTCGTAGGTGTCGCGGAAGCCCTCGGTGATGAGCAGCGCGGTCCGCGCCCCGGTGCGCTCGAGCATGGTGTTGATGGCGATGGTCGAGCCGTGCAGGAAGAGGCCCGCGTCGGCGAAGCGCGCGCCGGCCTTGTCCACGCCGTGCGAGATGCCGTCGACCAGGCGGCTCGGGGTCGAGAGCGTCTTGCCGAGCAGGAGCTGGCCACTGCGCTCGTCGAAGGCGGCGACATCGGTGAACGTACCGCCGATGTCGGCGGCAAGACGGGTGCGGGCGGTCAAGCCCCCGATACTATTACGCGCTGGAAGCATGAAAGCGAAACAACCCGCGGTGGAAGCGATACGCCTGCTCGGCCAGTGGCAGCGAGTTTCCCGCGGCCACGTGGTGTTCGCTGCCGGCTGCTCTTGCGGCGCAGCAGCGACCAGCGTGCGGGTGCAGGACTACGAGCAGGACATCCTCTCGTTTCTGCAGAAGAAGCACCGCACGCAGGCGACGTCGATCGCCGATCTGCTGACCGGGCTTGCCCGACACGGGGGGCGCGGCGATCTGCCCATCCTGGAAGACCTCGAGCGCAGCATCGAGTCGTTCGAATCGGCGCACCGCGGCGGCGGCGGTTCGTAGTATTCTCGGCCGGAGGAGGATTCCATGAGGAAATTCGCATTCGTTGCGGCCGCGGCGCTATTCGCCGCGAGCAGCGCCGTCGCGCAGACCGAGCTCAAGTTCGCCGATGCGCTGCCGAAGACCTTCGCCTACTACCCGGCGATGGAAGCTTTCAAGGCGGTGGTGGACAAGACCGGCAAGCTGAAGGTGGAGCTGTTCCCGGCGGGCGTGCTGGGCGACCAGAAGGCGCTGATGGAAGCGACCAAGGTGGGCGCGGTCGACATCTCCGTGGTGGCCTCGCAGGTTAGCCAGCAGCTCGTGCCGGAGCACGGCATCTTCGGGCTGCCTTTCGTGTGGGTGAAGTACGACGACTGGATCAGGTTCCTGCAGGGGCCGATCGTCGCCGAGCTCGGCAAGAAGATGGAGCCGCACGGCCTCAAGGTGCTGGTGTTCGCCGACGGCGGCTCGCTCGCGGTGCTGAACAGCAAGCGCCCGGTGCGCACGCCCGACGACATGAAGGGCCTGAAGCTGCGCGTGATGCAGGACCCGATGCAGGTCGACATGATCAAGGCGATGGGCGCGATCCCGGTGCCGATGGGCACGCCCGAGGTCTACAGCGCGATCCAGCAGGGCCAGATCGACGGCAACGCGACCGGTCCCCAGCTCCTCTGGGCGCTGAAGAACCACGAGGTGGCGAAGCACCTCTCGTTCACCAACCACGGGCGCGCCTCGGGCGTGGTGTTGATGAACCTGAAGAAGTGGAACTCGCTCAACGCCGACCAGAAGAAGGCGCTCGACGAAGGCTCGAAGGCCTTCTTCAAGACCGACTCCGAGTACTTCACCAGCAACCCCAACACCGCCAACGACCGGGTGGTCGGCTTCATGGCGAACGCGGGCGTGACGGTGACCGAGCCCGACATCGCTTCGTTCCGCAAGGCGACGATGCCGGTGGTGCAGGCGTTCAAGAACCGGGTGAAATCCCCCCTGGTGGACAAGGCGCTGAAGGAAGCCGGCATACCCTAAGGCGTTGTTCTTCCACGCTCTCGAGCAGGCGCTGCGCGCCGTCGTGGCGGCGCTGGTGGTGACCATCGTGGTGATGGTCGCCGGGCAGGTCGTGTTCCGCTACGCGGTGCAGGAGCCGATCGTCTGGTCGGAGGAGTTCACCACCCTCTGCTACCAGTGGCTGTCCTACCTCGGCGCCGCGCTCGCGGTGCGCTATCGCGCGCACTACGGCGTCGATCTCTTCGTCCGCTTCCTCGGGCCGCGCTGGAAGAGGCTGCTCGAGTGGCTTGAGCACGCCGTGATCTGGTCGCTCGCGGTCTTCATGGTGGTGTACGGCTGGCGCATCGTCGAGAGTTCGGCGGTCCAGATGTATCCGACGCTGCCGTTCTCGGTCGGCACCGGCTACCTGGTGCTGCCGATCGCGGGCGCGCTTTTCGTCCTGATGGACTGGCCCGTCCTGATGGAGCGGCGCAAGCCATGATCCTCCTCGTCGCGGTGTTCGTGGCGTTGCTCGTGCTGGGCATGCCGGTGGCGTTCAGCATGGCGCTCGCGACGATCGCGGGCTTCATCGCGCTCGGCATCCCGCTCGAGACCGTGGCGCAGAAGATGATGTCGGGCATCGAGCCGTTCCCATTCGTCGCGATTCCGCTGTTCGTGCTCGCGGGCGCGCTGATGGAAACCAGCGGCATCTCGCGCCGCCTGGTGGCGCTCGCCTCGGCGATCGTCGGCCATATCCGCGGCGGCCTGGGCATCGTGGTGGTCGCATCGGAGGTGCTGTTCTCGGGCATCTCGGGCTCCTCGGTGGCGGACGCGTCCGCCATCGGCTCGATCCTCATTCCATCGCTCGTCAAGGCGGGCTATCCGCCGGAGCGCGCGGCCGCGATCGTCGCCGCCGCCTCGGGCATGGGGATCCTGATCCCGCCCTGCCTGGTGATGGTGATCCTGGGCGCGATGTCGGGCCTTTCGATCTCGGCGCTTTTCATCGCCGGCTTCCTGCCCGGCATCCTGATGGCGCTCACGCTCTCGATCGTGATCCATATCCAGGCGCGCCGCGGCACGCTTCCCGGCGCGCGCGGCTCGTTCTCCGGGGCCGCGCTGCGCCACGCCCTGCGCGAGGCGATCCTGCCGCTTGGCATGCCGGTGGTCCTCTTCGGCGGCATCCTCGGCGGCGTGACCACTGCGACCGAAGCCGCAGTGCTCGCGGTGCTCTACGCGCTGGTGCTCGACGTCGTCATCTACCGCGAGATCACGCGCAAGGACCTGGGCCGCATGCTGGTGCAGACCGGCATCACCACCGCCGCAGTGTCGGTCCTGGCGGGTTTCGCGACCGGCATGTCGTGGACCTTCGCCACGACCGGCGTGCCGCAAATGATCGCCAACGTCTTGCAGCAGGTCACGTCGTCGCCGTTCATCCTGCTCGCGCTCGTCACGCTCACCCTGATCGTGTTCGCGAGCCTGCTCGACGGCCTGCCGGCGCTCATCATCTTCTACCCGATCCTGTCGGTCACGGTGGCGAAGTACGGCATCGATCCCTTGCACTTCGGCCTGCTGGCGGTCGCCGCGCTCGGCATCGGCTTGGTCGTCCCGCCGGTGGGCCTGCTGCTGGTCGTAGTGGCCCAGATCGGGCGCGTGAGCCTCGGCGCGGTCACGCTGCCGATGCTGCCCTACATCGCGATCCTGGTAGCGACGCTGCTGCTGATCGCGTACGTCCCCTGGGTCGTGCTGGTGCTGCCGAGGCTTCTGCTGTAGCGCGTCACATTTGTAACCGGCGGTTCACGCACTGCAATCCTCGGGTAGAGGGCGCCGCGCAACATGGCGGCGTATGCAAAGACTTCTCTCCGGCGCGCGCAGCGCAAGCCCCTATCTCCTGGTGGAGCTGTTGCTTCCGGGGGGAACGCTGATCGCGCTGCTTCTGTGGCTCCTGCGCCGCAAGAGCGGCTCAGGCGACGTTCAGGCCTAGCACCCGTTCCGCCATCGCCGGGTCGCGCGCCAGCTCGGCCGAGCGCGCGCGGTGCACGATGCGGCCGCGCTCGATGACCACCGCGTCCTGCGTCAGCGACAACGCGATCTCGGTGTGCTGCTCGACCAGTACCATCGCGATGCCGTCGAGATTCCGCAACGACACCGCGAGCTCTTCGATGATGATCGGGGCGAGGCCCTCGAGCGGCTCGTCGAGCAGCAGCACCGCCGGGTTGGTCATCAGCGCGCGCGCGATCGCCAGCATCTGCTGCTCGCCGCCGGAGAGCTGGTTGCCCATGTTCGCCTTTCTTTCCTTCAGCCGGGGGAAAAGCTCGTAGACCGCGTCTAAGGTCCAGCGCCCGGGGCGCGAGGCGACGGTGAGGTTCTCCTCGAGGGTGAGCGAGGGAAAGATCTCGCGCTCCTGCGCCACCCAGCCGATGCCGAGCTGCGCGCGGCGATGCGGGGGCATGCCGCCAATATCCGCTCCATTGAAAAGAATCGAACCCATGTGCAGCCGCGTGTAGCCCATGATGGTGAGCAGCAGGGTGGACTTGCCCACGCCGTTGCGGCCGAGCACCGCGAGGCTGCCGTTCGCCGGCACCTCGAGGGAGATGTCGTCGAGCACGACCGCCTCGCCGTAGCCGGCCCGCACGCCTTTCAGCTCAAGCATGGGCTTTACCGAGATACACCTCGCGAACGCGTGCATCCCGTGCGATTTCGTCCGGGGCACCTTCGACCAGAATGCGGCCGCCCACCATCACGATGATCCGGGTCGCGAAGCGGAACACCACGTCCATGTCGTGCTCGATGAAGAGGATCGTCAGCTCGCGCGAGAGGCCTGCTATCGCGTCGAACAGCGCCGCGCTCTCGTCCTTGGGAACGCCCGCCGCCGGCTCGTCGAGCAGCAGAACGCGCGGGCGCGTGGCGAGCGCGAGCGCGATCTCGAGCAGGCGCTGCTGGCCGTAGGGAAGCTCTCGAGTCTCTTTCGTGGGTGGAATCTTGAGCGAAGCGAGAATCGACTGCGCCTCGTCGATCGCGGGGCCGAAGCGCGGCAGGCCGCGCCACCAGTTGTGCGCGTGGCCGTCGCGCTCCAGCACCGCAAGGGCAACCGACTCCAGCGCGGAGAGCCGCGGGAAGAGGGTGTTGATCTGGAAGGTGCGCGCGAGGCCCTTCTTCACGCGATGGTCGGGCCTGAGCCCGGTGATCTCCTCGCCGCCGAGGAAGATCTGGCCCGAGTCCGGGGCGAGCATGCCGGTCATCAGGTTCATGAGCGTGGTCTTGCCTGCGCCGTTCGGGCCGATGAGGGCATAGCGCACGCCCTTGGGCAGTTCGAGCGCGACGTCCTGCGCGACGATGAGGGAGCCGAAGCTCTTATTGATATTTCTTGTAGAGAGCACTTATTCCACCCAGGATTCCATTGGGCAGGAACATCACCACCAGCACGAGCAGCAGCCCGATCCAGAAGTACCAGAACTGCGGGTTGATGCCCGAGAACTGGTCGCGCGCCACCATATAGATGACGGCGCCGATGATGCCGCCGTAGAGGCGTCCGGCGCCGCCGAGGATCAGGATCACCAGCACGTCCGCCGAGCGCTGGAACGACAGCACCTCGAGCGACACCGTGGAGGTGGTGTGGGTGAGGAGCGCGCCGGCGACCCCGGCGATCACCGCCGCGATGGTGTAGGCCTTGCGCAGGTGCGCGCGGCTCGGCGCCCCGATCGCCGGCATGCGGGTAGCGTTCTCGCGGATGCCCCGCAACGCCAGGCCGAACGGAGAGTGGATGATTCTTCTGCAAATCAGGAAGCAGACAAACAGGACCGCGAGCGAATACGCGTAGGCGGTCCTGCCGAACATGTCGAACTTGAAGCCGAACAGCGTTCCGACCCGCACGCCCTGCAGCCCGTCGGCGCCGCCGGTGAGGGCGCTCGCGCTGTTGGCCGCTTCGTGCAGCAGCAGGCCGAGGCCGAGCGTGAGCATGATGAGCGCGAGGTGCCGGAAGCGCACGATGACGTGGCTCATGGCGTAGCCGGCGAGGCCAGCGGCGGCTGCGGCCAGAACCAGTCCGGACAAAGGCTCGCCCCAGTAATGCTTGGCGAGCAATCCGGCGGTATAGGCGCCCACGCCGAAGAAGGCGGCGTGGCCCAGCGAGACGATGCCGGCGTAGCCGAGGATCAGGTCCAGCGACAGCGCGAACAGCGCCGTGATCGCGATCTGGCTGGCGAGCGAAAGGTAGTTCGGCGTGACGACGAACGGCAACAGCGTGCACAGCCAGAAGGCGATCTCCAGCCAGCGCCAGCGCACTTTCTCGCGGAAGTGCTGGCTAGCGTTTTCCAAACAGGCCCAGCGGGCGCCACATCAGCAGCCCGACCATCACGAGGTAGATGAGGAACGCGCCGAGCCACGGAAAGTAGTACTTCCCGGCCATGTCGCTGATGCCGAGCACCACTGCGGCGGCGAAGGATCCGCCGATCGAGCCGAGGCCGCCGACGGCGACGACGATCAGCACGTACACGAGGAAGGCGAGGGCGAACGTCGGGTCGAGGCCCACCACCTCGATCGCGAGCGCGCCGCCGAGGCCGGCGAGGCCGCCGCCGAGGGCGAACGTGAGCATGAAGGCGCGATCGACGTCGATGCCCAGGCCGCGCGCCATGCGCTGATTGTCCACGGCGGCGCGGACCTTCGCGCCGAACCGCGTTCTTTCGAGCAGAAAAATCAGCAGCCCGGTGACGGCGAGCCCGAACAGGATGAGAAACAGGCGGTACGCCGCGAAGTTCACGCCGAACAGCTCGATGCGCCCGCGCAGCCACTCCGGCGGGCGCGCCGACTGCTGCTCGCTGGTGTAGAACCAGGCGAACGCCGCCACCGAGACGAACACGATGCCGATGGTGAGCAGGCACTGGTCGAGGTCCGTGGAGCGGTAGAGGTGCCGGTACAGGGTCCTTTCAAGAACCACCGACACCAAAGCGGCAGCGATGAACGCTATTGGCAATGAAGCAAGGAACGGCCAGCCGAAGCCGTTGACCAGGGTGACCGTGGCGTAGCCGCCCACCATGGCGAAGCTGCAGTGCGCCAGGTTGACGAAGTTCATCATCCCGAGCGTCACCGACAGCCCCACCGACAGCAGGAACAGCAGCATCCCGTAGGCGAAGCCGTCGAACAGGACGGTCGCCAGCGAAGACAGCATCTTCTACGGAGCTACTTCTTTTTCCTGCGCTCCCCGTCCGGGTCCTTGACTTCGTTGACTCGGTCGAACGGCACATTCACCAGCTCGTTGCCGACCTTCTGCACGCGGCGGATGTACACAGTCTGCACCACGTCGCGCGTGTCCGGGTCGATCGACATCGGCCCGCGCGGGCTGTCCCACTTCAGCCCCTTGGCCGCTGCGATCATCGTGTCGCCGTCGGTCTTGCCCTTGGTTTTCTTGAGCGTCTCGTAGATCGCGTGCATGCCGTCGTAGCCGCCGATCGAGAAGAAGTCGGGGTTGCGGCCGTGCATGGCGTTGAACTCCTTGACGAACGCCGCGTTCAGCTTGTTGTCGAGCTTGTAGTCGTAGTGCCAGGCCGTGATGATGTCGATGGCGTTGTCGCCCATCGCCTTGAGCGCGGCTTCGGCGGTTGCCTCGCCCGAGCCGAGGACGCGGGTCTTCTTCTTGTCGATGCCGCGCTCGGCGAAGGCCTTGCCCAGCGCCGCAGGCTGCGCGCCGCCCGGGATGAAGATGTAGATCGACTCGGGGGCGATATCCTTGGCGCGTTGCACGAAGGCGGAGAAGTCCGGGTTCGCGACCGGGAAGCGCACCGAGCCGACCACCTTGCCCCCGGCATTCGTGAAGCCGGTGGTGAACGCCCGCTCCGAATCGTGCCCCGGGCCGTAGTCGGTCACCATGGTGTAGGTCTGCTTCAGGCCGCCCTTGGTGGCGGCCCAGGTGCCGAACGTCTCCATCACCTGCGGCAGCACCACCGAGGTGCGGATCATGTACGGCGACTTGGTGATCACGACCGAAGTCGCCGCGTTCATCACCACCATGAACTTCTTCGCCTCGGCCGAGACGTCGCCCGCGGCCATGGCATTCGGCGTCAGGACGTAGCCGGCGAGGATGTCGACGTTGTCGCGCACCACCAACTCCTGGGAGAGGCGTTTCGCCACGTCGGGCGCGATGCCGCCGGTGTCGCGGCGGATCAGCTCGATCTTGCGGCCGGCGACGGTGTCGCCGTGCATCTTCATGTAGGTCTTGATGCCGTTGTCGAGCTGCGCGCCGGCGTCGGCGAACTGCCCCGACGAGCTCAGCACCAGGCCGATCTTGATGGTCTGCTGCGCGTGCGCCGCGCCAAACGCCGTGGCGAGCGCGGCGGCGATGATTAGCTTTCTCATTCTTCCCTCCTCCAAGAGTGGTGTCGGATTCTAACCCCAGATTTCTCGTGCAGTTTCGGCGACCAGCTCGAGCTTGCGCTTCTGGTCGTCCTCGGTCAGCTTGTTGCCCACCTCGCTTGATGCAAAGCCGCATTGCGGCGAGATGCACAGGTTTTCGAGCGCAACGTACTTGGCGGCCTCCTCGACGCGCTTTTTCAGGGCGTCTTTCTTTTCCAGGACCGGGGTCTTGGTGGACACCAGCCCGAGCACGACCTTCTTGTTCCGGGGAACGAAGCGCAAGGGCGCGAAGCCGCCGGCGCGCGCGCTGTCGTACTCGAGGAAGAAGCCGTCGACCTCGGTCTGGAATACCGCCTCGGCCACCGCGTCGTAGCCGCCCTCGGCCATCCACATGCTGGCGTGGTTGCCGCGGCAGGTGTGCATGGTGACGCGCATCGATTCCGGTCTTTCCGCAATCAAGCCGCTGATGATCCTGGCGTACTGCGCGGGCAGCTTCGCCGGGTCCTCGCCGTCGCGCTTCACCTGCGCGCGGATGCCTTCGTCGCACAGGCAGGCGAACGACACGTCGTCGATCTGCAAGTACTCGAGCCCCGCCTTAGCGAGATCGGCGATTTCCTGTCGATAGGCCTGCGTGATGTCGCTCCAGAACTCTTCAACGTCGGGATAGGCGCTTTCGTTGACCACGCGCCGCCCGCCGCGCATGTGGAGGTAGGTCGGCGCGGGGATGCAGAGCTTGGCGGTCTTCTTCGTGGCCTGCTTCAGAAACTTGAAGTGCTCCACCATCACGGGCCGCGTACGCCTTACCCGGGACTCGACGACCATCATGGACCGGGTCTCGGACTCGGCGCCGCCCTCGCCGTGGAACTTGAGCGCGTACTGGCCCTGGGTGGCGACGATGCCGTCGAAGCCGGTGAGGAAGTCGACGTGCCAGAAGGCGCGCCTGAACTCGCCGTCGGTGACCGATTGCAGCCCGGCGGCTTCCTGCAGCGCGACCGCTTTTCTGATGGATTTGTTTTCGGTTTCGGCGAGGGACTGGCGAGAAATCCTGCCGGCCTTGAAGTCCTCGCGCGCCTGCTTGAGCTCCGGGGGGCGAAGCAGGCTGCCGACGTGGTCGGCGCGGAAGGGGGGCTTCACAGCTGCGAGACTACAGTGGGAAGCCGCCCCGGAGAACTACACCTCGCTGCCGGGGATCCGGCGGTCGGCGTGGCCGAGCCGGCGCTCGTGCTCGACCGGGATCACCTTCTCGCGGCGGTCGGGCCCGTTGCCTCCGCGGCGCTCGACCACGATCTCCGTGCGCCAGCCGAAATATCCGGCGACGGCGGCGGTCCCGGCGTGCAGCCAGACGTCGTGGCCGTGCAGCGGCAGGAGCCCGAAGAGCGTGTTCATCATCGGGATCACCCCCGCCACGGCGAGGACGCCGTAGAACAGGGCGAGGACGCGCGCATAGGTTTTCGGGCTCCCCAGGCCGCGTCCCAGGTGATCGGACCGCCAGGCGGCGAGGCCCCACGCGCCGATGGCGAAGTGGGCGGCGCTGTGCACGACGTTCACTGGGAACAGGCCCAGCAAGTAGCCGTACAGGACGGCGATCTTGGTCGGCGGGGCATCGGGCGGCGCCGGCATCAGCGCCGCCGGCACCATGCCGAGCACGCCGGCGCTGAGATAAGCAATCCCGAAGAACAACGCGAATGTTGCGGTTCTCATTAACTCCCTCCCTGCCGGGAGTTTAGCTTTTTTTCCTGCTGCCCTGCTTTTAGGCCCCGGCGTACGCCATGTGGCGGCGGTCGGCCAAGCCGAAGCGGCGCTCGCGCTCGACCGGGAGCATGTGCTGGCGCCGGTCGGCCGCGGAGCTCGCGCGGCGCTCGGGTGAAACCGCTGAGCGCCAGCCGAAATACGCGGCGATCAGCGCGGTTCCGGCATGCAGCCAGACGTCGTGGCCGTGCATCGGCAGCATCCCGAACAGCGTGCTCATCCCGGGGATCACCCCCATCAGGGCGAGCGCGCCATAGAAAAGCGCGAGCGAGCGCGCGAACACCGTCGGGCTCGCGGTGCCGCGCCAGGCGAGCAGGCCCCAGGCGCCGATCGCAATGTGCACGGCGCTGTGCAGGACGTTCACCGGGAACAGCCCGAGCAGGTAGCCGTAGAGGAACGTGACGTGGGTGGGCGGCGCATCCGCGGGTGGCGGCGTCAGCGCGGCCGGGACCAGCCCGAGCAGCCCGGCCCCGAGGTAAGCGATGCCGAAGATCAATGCAAAGGTTGCCGTGCTCATGGTGTCTCCTGCGTGTAGTCGTGCGAGAGCCTGACGCCGCCGCCGCGCTCCACGATCGCGACGCGGCATCGGCGCTGCGCCCTGGCGGCGCGCACGGCGTGGCGCATCGCGCCCCACTTGGTGGGGAAGTACGCGATCGCCACCCGCGCCGGCCCGCGCTCATTGACGCTCCAGACGCCGTCCCGGGTCTGCGTGACCGAGAGGAGCGGCGTGCCGGAGTCGCCCATGGTGTTACCCCTTCTTCTCGACGCGAAGCTCGTTCTTCACCGACTTCACGCCGTCGACCTTCTTCGCGATGTCGCCGGCCTTCTTCTTCATGTCGGCGGAGTCGACCTTGCCCTTCAGCGTCACCACGCCGTCTGCGCTGTCGACGTCGATGCTGGTCACGGTCTTCAGGCCGGCATCGGAGGCGAGGGCGGTCTTCACCTTGGTGGTGAGGGCGGCGCCGGCGGCGCTGCGGCTCACTTCCTGGCGGTTGCCGGCGCGCTCTTGCGCGGTCGGGAGGCTCTGCTTGTCCTCGGCCTTCTGCGCGAACACGGGGACGGCGAAGGTGGCTGCGACTGCTGCTGCGATCAGGGTCTTCATCATGTCAATTGCTCCTTTGGGGTTGAAAAAACAAGTTTCGCGTCAGCCGCCCGAGGGCGCCGCCGCGTGGATCACTTCGGGTTTCTCGACCGGCGGGCGACGGATCTCCTGCTCGAGGCTCGGGCGCGCGCGCTTGGCGAAGGGCTCGAGCGCAACCGGCTGCCCGGTCGCGGCCGAGCGGTACAGCGCCCGGATCACGCGCACGTCGGCGAGCCCTTCGTCGCCGCCGGGCTCGGGCGTGCCGTTCTGCAGCACGCAATCGGAGAAGTAGAGCAGCTCGGGCGCGAACTGGTCCCGCTTGGCGAAGCGCCGCTCGCGCATCTCGCCGTCGAGGGTCAGCCGGTGCTTGAGCGGGCGCGCGTAGTCGTACGCCGGCTCGACCGCGAGATCGCCCTTGGTGCCCGACAGCCGGTATTCCGAGACCTTGGCGGCGCCGAAGGACGCGGTGAAGCTCGCCATTCGGTCGTTCGGGAAGCGCAGTATCGCGCTCACCGATTCCTCGACCTCGCCGAGCGTGCCGGCCGCGGTTGCACGCACCTCGACCGGCTCGTCGCGGAACAGCGCCCGCGCCGCGTTGATGCAATAGATGCCGATGTCGTAGAGCACCCCGCCGCCGGCGTCGCGCTTCGCGCGGATGTTGCCCGGCACCACCGGCGTGCAGAAGGTCGAGTTGAACAGCCGCGGCTCGCCGATGCGCCCCGAGCGGGCGACCTCGCCGGCCTCGAGGTTGGCGCGCTCGAAATGCAGGCGGTATGCGACCATCAGCTTCACCCCGGCGTCGCGCGCGGCGTGTGTCATGCGCTCGCATTCCTCCTCGGTGAGCGCCATGGGCTTCTCGACCAGCACGTGCACCCCGGCGCGCGCGGCGCGCACCGCGTATTCGCAATGCAGGCTGTTCGGCAGCGCGATGTACACCGCGTCGACGGTCTCGAGGCACTCGTCGTACTGCTCGTACGACCAGGCGTTCTCCACCTCGTATTTCTTGGAAAGCGATTTTCTTTTTAGAGAATCCCCGGATACCAGCGCGGCGAGCTTCGAGTTACGCCGCGCGTTGCCGAACGCCGGCAGCACCGCCACCTGGGCGATGTGCCCGAGCCCCACCACCGCGTAGCGGATCTGTCGCTTAGGCATGCGCGCAGTGCTCGCAGCAGTAAATCTTGCCGGTGGCGTCGTTGTCCACGCCGTGACCGATGATGCGGCACTTGCAGTGGGCGCAGCGCGGGGCGAGCTTCTCGATCGCGCATTCGAAGCTGTCGAAGGTGTGCGCGCCGCCGTCGGGCATCTTCACGGAGAACGCCTTCTCGTACTGGTTGCCGCAGACTTCACAGGTTCCCATCGCTTGCTCCTTTAGGCGGCGCGCCGCCGCTTTGCCCGTTTCGGTTGCTTCTTCTCGACGCTCTTCTTGAGAAGCTGCATCAGGTCGATCACCTCCGCGCTTTTCGCCGCGCGCGGCTCCTTCTCGGCCTCGGTGATCTCCTCGGTCTCGCCCTTCTTCACTTTCTCCTTGATGCGCTTGAGGAGATCGGCGCGGAACGTGTCCTTGAACCGGGAGGGCCGCCATTCGTCGGCCATGTCCTCGACCAGGCGCATCGCCATGTCGAGCTCCTTCGCGGTGACCCGGGCTTCGGGAATCTTGAGCTCCGCGGGGTCCTTCAGCTCGTCGGCGTAGCGCAGCGTGTTGAGCACCAGCAGCTCGTCCTGGGCCACCAGCGCGGCGAGGTACTGCTTGGTGCGGATCACCACGCTGGCGATGCCGGCCTTGCCGGCCTTCGCCAGCGTGTCGCGCAGCAG
>DATBSZ010000229.1:0-24774 GCA_036559525.1 Burkholderiales bacterium | reverse complement strand
GCTACGCGTCACGGTCATGGCGTTCCTGGTGATCTTCGGCTCGGCAACGTTCGGCCAGGTGCTCGCGTTCACCGGCGCCTCCAGCGGCCTGATGAACTGGGCGATCGGCTTCAAGGTCACGCCGCTTGGAATGCTCTTCATCATGATCGGCGTCATCGTGTTCCTGGGGAGCTTCATGGATCCGCTCTCCAAGATGCTGCTCACCGCGCCGATCTTCTTCCCGCTCGCCAAGACGCTCGGCTTCGACCTCACCTGGTTCGGGCTCATCATGCTGCTCGCGCTCGAGATCGGCTACACCACGCCGCCCTTCGGCCTGCTGCTCTTCGTCATGAAGGGCGTGGCCCCGCCGGGGACCACCATGCGCGACATCTACCTCGCGGGCATGCCGTTCATCGCTTGCGTCGTGGCGCTGATCGGCCTGATCATCGCGTTTCCCCCGCTCGCCACGTGGTTGCCCGCCATCAGCCGCTAGGAGAAAGCGTTTGCCCAGCAACGTCGGAATGAAGCCCGGCACCGAGCTCGCCGGCAAGGTCGCCCTCGTGACCGGGGGCGCGCGCAACATCGGCCGCGCGATCGCCTGCTCGCTCGCCGCCGGCGGCGCGTCGGTCATGGTGAACGCCCGGACTTCGCGCGCCGAGGCCGAGCAGACCGTGGAAATGATCGGCTCGAGCTCCGCTTTCCACATCGCGGACGTGACGAAGCCCGAAGAGGTCAAGGCGCTTGTCGAGGCCACCGTGAAGCGCTTCGGGCGGCTCGACTTTCTCGTCAACAACGCCGCCGTGCGTTACGAAACCGCTTTTTCGGCCATCAGTTTCGACGAATGGCGCCGCGTGCTGGCCATCGTGCTCGATGGCGCGTTTCTCTGCGCGCAGGCGGTGTTGCCGCACCTCCTGCGGGCCGGCGGCGGCTCGATCATCAACATCGGCGGCCAGACGGGCCACAGGGGAGCCTCAGAGCGTGCGCACGTGATTACCGCCAAGGCCGGCCTCGCCGGCATGACGAAGGCGCTCGCGCTCGACCTCGCGCCGCACCAGATCACCGTCAACTGCGTAGTGCCCGGGACGATCGACAGCCAGCGCGGATTGCCCGGTGTGCCCGACCGTCCCGCGCACCGGCGTGCGCCGCCGCCGATCGGTCGCCGCGGCGAGCCCGAGGAGATTGCCGCGATGGTGCGCATGCTCTGCGGCCCGGACGCGCGCTACATCACCGGGCAGGCGATCCACGTCAACGGCGGCGGTTACCTGCCGTGAAGCAGGACGCCATCTCGCCGGTGATGCGCAAGCTTAGCTCGTACATCGCTGAAGCGCGCCGCAGGCCCTTGCCGGAAAAGGTCGTTGAAAGGACGAAGCACCACGTCCTGGACACGATCGCGGCGATGGTCTCCGGCTCGCGCCTGCTGCCCGGCAGGAAGGGCATCGCCTACGTAAAGACGCTGGGAGGCACGAAGGAGGCGTGCATCATTGGCAGCCGATTCGTCACCAACGCAGCCAACGCCGCGCTCGCCAACGGCATGTGCGCGCACGCGGACGAGACCGACGATTCGCACGCGCCTTCGGTCATGCACCCGGGCTGCGGCATCGTGCCTGCCGCCCTTGCCGTGGCGGAAAAAGAAGGCAGGAGTGGAGAAGCGTTACTGCGTGCGGTTGCGCTGGGCTACGACGTGGCGACGCGGCTCACGATGTCGCTCAACGCGTTCAAGTTCCGCGAGGACGGCCTCTCGACCCATAGCTATGGCCCGACCTTCGGGGCGGCCGCCGCGGCAGGATTGCTTGTCGGCGTGAATCAGGAGCAAGCCCGCTATCTCCTGTCGTACGCAGCCCAGCAAGCCTCCGGCATCTCCTGCTGGATGCGCGACGAGCAGCACATCGAGAAGGCGTTCGACTTCGGCGGCATGCCGGCGCGCAACGGCGTCACCGCGGCGACCATGGTGGCGCAGGGCTTCAGTGGGGTGGACGACGTGTTCTCGGGGGAGCGCAACTTCTTCGTCGCCCACGGCCGCCCCGCCAATCCCGAGGAGATGGTGCGGGGCTTGGGTGAGGACTACGAGATCCTGCGCACCAACATCAAGCGCTGGTCGGTGGGTTCGCCCATCCAGGCCCCGCTGGATTCTTTATTGGAGCTAATCAAAAGCAATGCGGTGAAGGCGGAGCAGGTCGAGAAGCTGACCATCCGCGTGGCGCACCGTGACAAGAACACCACCGACAATCGCCCGATGCCCGACATCAACATGCAGCACCTGTGCGCCGTGATGCTGTTCGACGGCAACGTGACGTTCAAGTCCTCGCACGATGAGAAGCGCTTCCGGGATCCGAAGGTCCGGGAATTCCGGAAACGAATCGACGTGCAAGGCGACGACGCCCTGACCAAGACCATGCCGGCCCGGCAGGCGATCGTCGAGATTGCCCTGCGCGACGGGCGCAACTTGCGCCATCACACGGTCGCAGTGCGCGGCACCGCAGAGAATCCGATGACGCGGGACGAGGTCGACGCCAAGAGCTACGATCTCATCGCGCCGGTGACGGGAGGCGCGCGCTCGCGCAAGCTGTGCGACGCGGTGTGGAAGCTGGAAGGCCTGAAGGATGTTCGCAAGCTGAGACCCCTGTTACAGGAGAAGCCATGAATCGCATCGTGCATCTCGCGCTCAAGGTCGAGGATCTCGAGCGCACCACCGAGTTCTACCAGAAGGTGTTCGGCTTCAAGGAGATGAACACCGAGAAGGTGCGCGACCACACCTCGCGCCACCTGAGCGACGGCGCGCTCGATATCGCGTTGATCAAGTACGACGCGGGCACGCAGTCGGCGGAGTCGAAGGCGGCGGGCGAGGGGCCCTGCATCCACCATTTCGCGGTCGAAGTCGACAACGTCGCCGCCGCGACGAAGCAGGTGAAGGCCTACGGCTGCGAGATCATCAGCGACCCCGGCGTGATTCCAGTGAAGTTCCGCGCCCCGGGCGGCACGGTCTGCGAGCTCGTGCCGAAAGGCCGTTACAAGAAACCCAAATCAAAGTGATGAGGGCGGCGAAAGCCGACTTCTGGTCCGGACTCGCGCTCGGCGGCCTGGGCGCGTACATCATCGTGACGGCGTCGCGCTGGGAATACCTCGGCGCCGACGGCCCCGGCCCGGGCTTCTTCCCGCTCTGGTTCGGGATCGCCATGGCTGGCCTCTCGCTTCTTCTCATGGTTTTCAGCGTGAAAGAAAAACACGGCGAAACCATCAGTTGGTCCGGGGCGGGCCGCGCGTTCAGCGCCTGGGCGGCGCTGGCGCTGTCGGTGGCTGCGCTCAAGCTCGTCGGGTTCCTGGTTTCGTTCGCGGCGCTCACCTTCTTCATCGTGGCGGTGATGTACCGGCGGCCTTACCGGGTGGCGGCGGTGGTCGGCATCGCCGGCGCGGCGGGGTTCTACGTCGTGTTCGCGCTTGCCCTCGGCGTCAAGCTTCCTTAGCGTGGACGTCCTCTCGGGGCTGATGCAGGGATTCGCGGTCGCGCTGCAGCCGATGAACCTGCTGTGGTGCTTCCTGGGCGTGGTGCTGGGCACCGTTATCGGCGTGATGCCGGGCCTCGGCCCGCCCGCGACGATCGCGATGCTCCTGCCGCTGACGTTCCTCATGGACCCGGCGAGCGCGATGATCATGCTCGCCGGCATCTACTACGGCGCGAAGTACGGCGGCTCGACGACCTCGATCCTGCTGAACGTTCCGGGCGAGTCCGCCTCGGTGGCGACCTGCTTCGACGGCTACCAGATGGCGCGCAAGGGGCGCGCCGGCGCCGCGCTCGGCATCGCCGCCATCGCCTCTTTCATCGCCGGCACGGTGGGCGTTCTCGGCCTAATGCTGATCGCGCCGCCGCTCGCAAAGATGGCGCTCGCGTTCAGCTCGCCCGAGTACTTCGCGCTGATGGCGCTCGGCCTCGCCATGGTGGTGCTGCTTGCCGGCCGCTCGATGGTGAAAGCGCTGCTCGCGATGCTCGTCGGCTTGTGGCTCGCCGGTATCGGCACCGACCTCTTCAGCCAGACCTCGCGTTTCACCTTCGGGCAGATGGAGCTGCTGTCTGGGGTCGACTTCGTCGTGGTGGCGATCGGCGTGTTCGCGATCGGCGAGGTGCTCACCAACATGGAAGGGCGCGAGGCCGCGAAGGCGCTGCCGGTTCCGAAGGGCTTGCGCAACCTGCTGCCGACGCTCCAGGATCTGAAGGACTCGCGCTTCGCCTTCCTCAACGGCTCCGTGGTCGGCTTCCTGATCGGCGTGCTGCCCGGCGCCGGATCCACTATCGCCTCGTTCATCTCGTATGGCCTGGAGAAGGCGGTGTCGCGTCGCCCGGAGGAGTTCGGCAAGGGCGTGGTCGAGGGCGTGGCCGCACCCGAAGGCGCCAACAACGCGGAGACCGGCGGCGCGCTGATCCCGATGCTGACGCTGGGCATCCCAGGCTCGTCCACGACCGCCGTGCTGCTGGCGGCGCTGGTGCTCTGGGGCTTCAAGCCCGGACCGCTGTTCATTCCCGAGAACCCGGCGCTGTTCTGGGGCCTGGTGGCGAGCATGTACATCGGCAACGTAATGCTGCTGGTCCTCAACATGCCGCTGGTGCCGCTGTTCGCGCAGGTGCTGCGCACGCCGGCATACATCCTGTACCCGCTGATCCTCGGCATCTCGGTGATCGGGGTTTACAGCGCCTCGGGCAGCCTGTTCGACGTCTGGCTGCTTGCCGGGTTCGGCCTGCTCGGCTACCTGATGCGCAAGCTCGACTACCCCTCGGCGCCGCTGATCCTCGGCCTGGTGCTGGGCGGCGCGATGGAGCGGGCGCTGCGCCAGTCGCTCATGATGTCGGACGGCAGCCTCTCGATCCTGGTGTCTAGGCCGGTCTCGGCCGTGATGCTATCGTTGACGCTGCTGATCCTGCTGATTCCGCTGTTCAACAAGTTCAATACGTGGCGCCTGAAAGCGCTCGACAATTAGCACGAGGAGGATGCGATGAAGAGGGTTGCCTTGGCTGTCCTGGGACTTGCGGTGGCGTTGCCGGCGATGCCGCAGGGCTTTACTCCCACAAGACCCGTGGAAGTCGTGGTTCACACCGGCCCCGGCGGCGGCAGCGACGTGTTGGCGCGCGCGATGGTGTTGATGATGGAGAAGGAGAAGCTGCTTCCGGTCCGCGCGCAGGTCGCAAATAAGCCCGGCGGCGGCGGCGTGGTGGCTGCGGCGTATCTCGCCGAGAAGAAAGGCGAGACCCACACCATCGGCATCTTCACCGGGGTGTGGCTCACCAACCCGCTCACCAGCAACGAGGCCAAGGTGTCGCTGAAGGACCTGACCCCGATTGCCCGCCTGCTGCTCGAGCCGGCGGTCATCGCGGTGAAGGCCGACGCCCCCTACAAGACGCTGGGCGATTTCGTGAGCGCCGCAAAACAGAAGCCGGGCGAGCTCAAGCAGTCGGGCGGCTCCATCACGAGCCGCGACAACGTGGTGCGCCAGCAGCTGCAAAAGGTCAGCGGGGCGCGCTGGCAGTTCATCTCGTTCCCCGGCGGCGGCGAGCGCATCGCCGCGCTCCTCGGCGGCCACGTCAACATGATGGTGATCGAGCCGAACGAGGCGGGCGAGCACATCCGCGCCGGCAACATGCGCCTGCTCGCGCAGGTCAACGACAAGCGCCTCGCGGCATACGCGAACGTGCCCACGCTCAAGGAGGCGGGCTTCGACGTCACGCCGGTCCCGCAGGTGCGCGGCGTGGTCGCACCGCCGGGAATTCCGCGAGAGAACGTGGCCTACTGGGAAGGCGTGTTCAAGAAGATGAGCCAGACCGAATCGTGGAAGAAGTACGTCGCGGACAACCAGTTCGAGGACGCCTACCAGAACGCCGCCGAGCTGACGAAGTTCTACGACGACTTCACCGGCCAGATGCGCGGCATCCTGCAGGAGGCGGGCGTCAAGACCGTCCGCTGACGGCGTGAAGGTCGTCGTCGCCGGCGGCGGCCCGGCCGGCATGATGCTCGGCCTGCTGCTTGCGCGCGCGGGCATCGAGACGCTGGTGCTCGAGAAGCACGCCGACTTCCTGCGCGACTTCCGCGGCGACACGCTGCACCCGTCGACGCTCGAGGTGCTCGCCGAGCTCGGCCTGCTCGAGCGGCTGCTCGAGCTGCCGCACGACCGCGTGCCCGAGATCGCGGCTCAGTTCGGCGACTACCCGCTCAAGATCGCCGACTTCCGCCACCTCCCGACGCGCTGCGGCTTTATCGCGATGATGCCGCAGTGGGATTTCCTCGACTTCCTCGCGCGCGAGGCGGCGCGCTACCCGCAGTTCCAGTTGCGCATGAACGCCGAGGTCACCGGCTTGATCGAGAGCAAGGGCCGGGTCGCCGGACTCAGGTTTTCCGATGAAAAAGCCGAAGCAGACCTGGTGATTGCCGCAGACGGGCGCAACTCCACCGTGCGCAGGTCGGCCGGGCTCGAGGTGGAGACCCTGGGCGCGCCGATCGACGTGCTGTGGTTCCGTCTCTCGAGGCACCCGGACGATCCGCAGTCGAGCATGGGACGCTTCGACACCGGCGCGGCGCTCGTTCTCATCAACCGGCGCGCGTACTGGCAGTGCGGCTATGTCATTCCGAAGGGCGCGGCCGATAGCGTGCGCGGCGCCGGACTGCCCGCGTTTCGCGCCACCCTGGCGCGGCTCCTGCCCTGGGTCGCCCCACGCGTCGCAGAGATCGCGGACTGGGAGCAGGTGAAGCTGCTGACGGTGCAGATCGACCGGCTGAAGCAGTGGTGGCGGCCGGGACTGCTCTGCATCGGCGATGCCGCGCATGCCATGTCGCCGGTCGGAGGGGTCGGCATCAACCTCGCCATCCAGGACGCCGTCGCGGCGGCCAACATCCTGAGCGAGAAAGACTTTTCAATACAGAAGCTGAAGAAAATCCAGCGCCGGCGCGAGTGGCCGGTCCGCGTCACCCAGCGCCTCCAGATCCTGGCGCAGGACCGCATCATCACCCGGGTCCTAGGAAGTACCGGGCCGCTCTCGCCGCCGCTTTTCTTCCGCTGGGTCAACCGGTTCGCGTTGCTGCGACGGCTCCCGGGCCGTCTGATCGGCATGGGGGTGCGACCCGAGCATGTAGCGACACCACATGCTGCATCGCAATAAAAGTAAAAGTCTAAGGTCGAGTTGCGCCGCCCCCTCGGCCAATGCAATAGTTAACACGAGAAACGCTCTCTAAGAGCTAGAGTACAAACGTTTTCCTGAAGGCGGGAGAACGCCGAAGCGGGTTGTGTGACCCGCGAGAACATAAATAACCGGCGAGAACTCCCGAGCACCCACAAGGTGCGTGAGCGACTTATTCCGAGGGGAGATCCCCGAGTGGCAGTGGCGGCAACAGGCGCTATCAAGGTGCTCGTCATCGACGACAGCAACACCATTCGTCGCAGCGCCGAGCTGTTCCTGCGCCAGGCCGGCTACGAAGTGATCCTCGCCGAAGACGGCTTCGACGCCCTCGCCAAGATTTCGGACCACCAGCCGCAAGTCATCTTCGTCGACATCATGATGCCGAGGCTCGACGGCTACCAGACCTGCGCGCTCATCAAGCAGCACCCGCAGCTCAAGACGACGCCGGTGATCATGCTGTCCAGCAAGGACGGCGTGTTCGACCGCGCGCGCGGCCGGCTCGCCGGCTCCGACCGCTATCTCACCAAGCCCTTCACCAAGGAGGGATTGGTGGAAGCAGTGACGGAACATCTCAAACCCTCTCCCTAGAACTCAGAAAGGTCCAGCAATGCCGATCAAGAACATCCTCGTCGTCGACGACTCCGCAACCGACCGCCAGTACCTGACCGATCTCCTGGCGAAGAACGGCTACAAGGTCGAGACCGCACAGAACGCCGATGAAGCGCTCGCCAAGGCGAAACAGATGCGCCCAGACCTGGTGCTGATGGACATCGTGATGCCGGGGCAGAACGGCTTCCAGGCGACGCGGGCGCTGAGCAAGGACGAAGCCACGAAGACCATTCCGGTCATCATCTGCACCACCAAGGGCCAGGAGACCGACCGGGCCTGGGGCATGAAGCAGGGCGCGCGTGACTACATCGTCAAGCCGGTGAAAGGCCCAGAGCTGCTCAAGAAGATTTCGGCGCTCGGCTGATGGAACAGGGAATTACCCGCGCGCGCGTTTCCCTCCGCGAATACCAGCGCGAGCTGGCGGAGCGCCTGCGGCTGGCCGATAGCGCGCGCAGCGCGTCCAAGCTCGGCGTGCAGGTCGGCGAGCAGAACTGGCTCATCGACCTGGTCGAGGCGAGCGAGGTGCTGCGGGTGCCCCCGATCACCCCGGTGCCGCTGACGCGCCCCTGGTTCAGGGGCGTGGCGAACGTGCGCGGCAACCTCTACAGCGTGGTCGATTTCGCCGAGTTCCTCGGCACCGGCATCTCCGGGACCGGCGAGGACGCCCGCCTGGTGCTCCTGGGCGAGCGCTTCCGCAGCGCCGCCGCGCTGCTCGTCGACCGCTCGCTCGGGCTGCGCAATCCGGCGCACCTGCGGCTGCGCGAGGCGGCGCCGGGGCGCGCCGCCTGGCTGCGCGGCGAGTACGAAGACGAGGGCGGCGGCCGCTGGAGCGAGCTCAACGTCGCCGAGCTGGTGCGCGACGCCGAATTCCTGACGGTTGCACTGTGAAGGGAGCAACCATGCGACGCATTCTTTGTATCCTCGCAACCTGGCTGCCGGCCATTGCGGCAGCAGAGCCCGGCGTTACCTCCGAAAGGATCTTCCTCGGGCAGGCGGCGGTATTCACCGGACCGGCGGCGCAGCTCGGCATCCAGATGCGCAACGGGATCAAGACCTACCTCGATCACGTGAACGCGAAGGGCGGCGTGTACGGCCGCAAGCTCGAGCTGCTCACCGAAGACGATCGCTACGAGGCCTCGGTCGCTCCCGGGGCGAGCCGGAAGCTGATCGAAGAGCACCGGGTGTTCGCGCTGCTCGGCTATGTCGGGACCCCGACCGGGGTCGCGCATCTGCCGGTCGTGACCCAGGCCCGGGTGCCGCTGGTGGGCATGTTCACCGGCGCGGAGGTGCTGCGCGCGCCGTTCAACCGCTACGTGTTCCACGTGCGCGCCAGCTACTACGACGAAACTGAGAAGATCGTCGAGCAGGTGGTGTCGACCGGCGGGCGCAAGATCGCAGTGTTCTACCAGAACGACGCTTACGGCGAGGCCGGCCGCAAGGGCACCGAGCTCGCGCTCGAGCGCCGCAAGCTGAAGATCCACTCGCAGGGCACGGTCGAGCGCAACACCGTCCAGGTCGAGGCGGCGGCGAAGGCGATCCACGCTTCGCAGCCCGACGCGGTGGTCATGGTCAGCGCCTATACGTCGATCGCGGCTTTCGTGCGGGCGATGCAGAAGCAGGGCAGCGCGGCGACGTTTTACAACGTCTCCTTCGTCGGCAGCAAGGCGCTCGCCGACGCGCTCGGCCAGGACGGCGTCGGCGTCGCCATTTCCCAGGTCGTGCCGTTCCCCTGGGGCACCTCGGTGCCGGTGGTCAAGGAATACCAGCAGCTCGCGAAGAAGTCGGGGTACACCGACTACAACTTCAGCGCGCTCGAGGGGTTCCTCAGCGCGAAGGTGATGGTCGAGGGCCTGAAGCGCGCGGGCAAGAACCCGACGCGCGAAGGCCTGGTCGACTCGCTGGAGAAGATGCAGGACGTCGATCTCGGCGGCTTTTTCATCGGCTATTCGCCCACCAACCGCGCGGGCTCCAGGTTCGTCGACCTGACGATCATCTCGCGCGACGGCAGATTTCTTCGTTAATGAGTTAACCCAGGCAGGCTCAACACAGGCAGGCACATCATGGCACTCAATCTCTTCGGCAAACTCAGCACCGGACGCCGGCTGCAAATCCTGATCGGGCTGCTGGTGGCGCTGCTCGCCATCGACGCCGTGGTCGTGTGGTTCGATGCGCGGCAGGCCACCTTCGGCACGATCTACATTGCCACCGCCGGCAAGATCCGCATGCTGTCGCAGCGGCTCGCGAAAGCCGCGCAGCAGGCGTCGCAGGGCAACCTCGAGGCCTTCAAGCAGCTGCGCGAGAGCCGCGACGAATTCGCGTCGCAGATGAACCTGCTGCTCGCCGGCGGCGCGTCGGCCGGCGTCGCGCTGCCGCCCACCTCCTCGGGCGTGCGTCCGGTGCTCGAAACGCTCAATGCGCACTGGAAGAAGAACGAGCGCAACGCGGCGCTGGTGATCGTCGAGCAGAACAACCTGCTCAACCTCGGCAAGGCGGTGCGCGCGATCAACGCGAGGAGCCCGGTGCTGCAGGAGCTCACCGACGAGGTCGCCGCGCTCAGCGTGCAGAGCGGCGGCTCGGCGCGCCAGAACGCCCTGGTGTCGCAGCTCATGATGCTGACGCAGCGCATGGCGAAAAACGCCAATACCATGCTCGCCGAAGACGTGATCGACCCGGAAGTGTCGTTCCTGCTCGGCAAGGACGCCAACAGCTTCCGCGACATCCTGCAGGGGCTGCTCGCCGGCAGCGAGGCGCTGCGCATCCAGCGCGCCGCCGACCCCGAGCTGCGCGGCAAGCTCGCCGAGGTGGAAGCCAGCTTCAAGGAGTACCAGGCTGGGGTCAGCAGCATCCTCGGCAACCAGCAGCAGCTGGTGAACGCCAAGCGCGCGAGCTTCGAGCTGTTCAAGGACAGCGAAGAGCTGCTGGGCGCCGCCGAGAACCTGAACACCGCCTATGAGGCCGAGCTCGTCGGCCGGCGCCTCAACTTCATCGTGCTCGCCGCGGTGTCGCTTCTCGCGCTGGTCGTGCTGCTGCTCATCGGCAAGGTGTACCTCGATGACAGCGGCCGCCGCGCCGAGGAAAGCGAGCGGCAGAACCGCGAGAACCAGCAGGCGATCCAGCGGCTGCTCGACGAGATCGGCAACCTGGCGAACGGCGACCTCACGGTGCGCGCCCAGGTGACCGAGCACATGACCGGCGCCATCGCCGATTCGATCAACTACACCATCGACGAGCTGCGGCGCCTGGTCGCGGGCATCACCAGCGCCTCGCTGCAGGTGACGAGCGCGACGCAGGAAGCCGAGACGGTCAGCGGCAAGCTGCTGCAGGCGGCGAGCAAGCAGGCGGTCGAGATCCAGGGCGCTGGCCAGTCGGTCGCCCAGATGGCGGTGTCGATGAGCGACGTATCGAAGAAGGCGAACGACTCCTCCAAGGTGGCGGAAAGCTCGCTGCACGCGGCGCAGAAGGGCGCGCAGGCGGTGCAGAACGCGATCCGCGGCATGAACGACATCCGCGTCCAGATCCAGGAGACGTCGAAGCGGATCAAGCGCCTCGGCGAGAGCTCGCAGGAGATCGGCGAGATCGTGCAGCTGATCTCGGACATCACCGAGCAGACCAACGTGCTCGCGCTGAACGCGGCGATCCAGGCGGCTTCCGCCGGCGAGGCCGGGCGCGGCTTTACGGTGGTCGCGGAGGAAGTGCAGCGCCTCGCCGAGCGCTCGGCCGAGGCGACCAAGCACATCGGCGCGATCGTCAAGAGCATTCAGCGCGACACCCAGGAAGCGATCGACGCCATGGAGCGCAGCACCCAGGGCGTGGTGCAGGGGACGAAGACCGCCGACGAGGCGGATCAGGCGCTGCGCGAGATCGGCACGGTCTCGCGGCAGCTCGCCGAGCTGATCGAGTCGATCTCGGCGGCGACCCAGCAGCAGGCCACCTCCGCCGGCAAGGTCGCGTCCAACATGAAGGTGATTCTGGGCATCACCCAGCTCACCACCGACGGCACCAAGCAGACCGCCACTTCGGCGGCCCGCCTCACCGCGCTCGCCGATGGCCTGAAGAGCTCCGTGGCCGGCTTCAAGCTCGCCGCTTAGTAGAACGGCAAGAAAAGCGCCTTGATCTCTAGATGACCGACACCACGCTCCTTTCCTGGATCAACGCCGAGGTCGACCGCGCCCTCACGCTGGTCCAGGAGTCGATCGCCAAGTTCGCCGTCGCGCCGGACAACGACGCGGTGCTGCAGCCTTGCCCCGAGCACCTGCACCAGGTGAGCGGGGCGCTGCGCATGGTCGGGCTGAGCGGCGCGACACGGGTGTGCGAGGCGATCGAGGGGAGCTTTGCCAGCATGGGCGCGTCGCGGCCGACGCCGGCCGCGATGGACGTCATCGAGCGCGCGGTGCTCGCGCTCAAGAACTTCGTCGGCGAGCTCGCGCGCGGGCACACCGACGTGCCGATGCGCCTGTTCCCGGTGTACCGCGACGTGGCCGGCCTGGTCGGCAAGAGCGCCATTTCGGAAAAGGATCTTTTCTATCCGGACCTGAGCCAGCCGGCGCCGCCGCATACCAGTATGAAGGCGATGCCGGAAGACGAGCTGCCGGCGTTCCTGCAGGCCCAGCGCGCGCGGTTCCAGCGCGGATTGCTGGCCTGGCTGCGCGGTGGCCCGGCCGGGCTGGAGGAAATGCGCCAGACCACGGACGCGCTTTACCAGGTGGCCACCCAGCTGCCCGGGCCGCGCGCTCTCTGGTGGGCGGCCGGCGCGCTGATCGAGTCGCTGGCGGTCGAGCCGGCGAGCGCCGACCCGCAATGGCTCGCCGCGGCGAAGGTGGTGTGCAACCGCCTCGACTTCCAGATCCGCGACCTGGCGGCAGGGGCGGCCAAGAACGGCGACGCGCTCCTGCGCGAGGTGCTGTATTCGATTGCGAAGCGCGAGGTCGTCACGGCACGCGTCAAGCAGGTGAAGCAGCTCTATCAGCTCGAGAGCCTGTTTCCGCGCGCCGAGAAGCCGGCCGCCGTGCAGGAGCTCGACGCCGAGCGCCTCGAAGCGTCGCTGTTCGACATGCATTCCCGCCTCGACGCGCTCAAGCGGGCGTGGGAGCAGTACGTCGCCGGCGAGCGCGACAAGGCGCGCGCCTTCCGCGAGCGGGTCGCCGACTTCAAGACGAAGACCAAGGATCTCGGCAACCAGCAGCTGATCAAGCTGCTCGATGCGATCGCGCTGGTCGCGGGAAAGCTGCCCGAGCCCTATCCGCGGCAGGAGCAGATGATGGTGATCGAGATGGCGTCGGCCTTCCTGCTGGTCGAGCATGTGATCGACCATTTCAGCAGCCCGGCGGAGGACCTCGAGGCGCAGATCGTCATCATGGGCGGGTGGCTGCTCGACGCCGCCAAAGGCAAATCGACGGGCGAGCCGCCGGCTGGCCTGCGCCCCGATCTCACCGAGCGCATCGGCGCGCTGCAGCTGCGCGCCCAGGTCGCGAAGGAAATCCTCGCCAACCTGCAGCACAGCGAGCAGGTGATCGATGCGTTCGCCCGCGACGCGACGAAGCGCGCGACGCTCGCTGACCTCCAGCCCTATCTGCGTCAGATGCACGGGGCGCTAAGCGTGCTCGGCTTCCCGGGCGCGGCGCAGGCCGTGTCGATCTGCGAGAGCCTGATCCTCGCGCAGGCGCGCGGCGAAGGGACCGGGCCCGGCGACATGGACTGGATCGCCGAAGGCCTGAGCAGCGTCGGATTCTTCCTCGAGCCCTGCCGCCACGGCCAGGACCCGCAGGAGGAAGCCATCGCGCTGTTTTTCCGGCGTTACGAGAAGCGCCACGTGCAGGCGACGATCGACAGCACGCTGCGGCTCGAGTTTCCCTCGAGGACTTCGCCCGTTGCGGCAGCGCCCGCGCGCCCGAAGGTCGAAGCCGCGCCGCGCCCCAAGGTCGACACCGGGCCACGCCCGAAGGTCGACGGCGAGCTGCTCCAGGTCTTCCTCGAAGAGGCCGAGGAGGTTCTGCAGACCATCAAGACCACGCTGCCGGAATGCCGCGAGAAGCCCGAGGATCGCGAGCCGCAGACGGTGGTGCGGCGCGCGTTCCATACGCTGAAGGGCAGCGGCCGCATGGTCGGCCTGATGGACCTGGGCGAGGCGGCCTGGCAGGTCGAGCAGGTGATGAACGCCTGGCTCGAGCAGAAGCGCGCGGTGACGCCGGCGCTCCTCGAGCTGCTCGAGACCGCGGCCGGCTCGTTCTCCGAATGGATCGCGAAGCTGCGCGGGCCGGGCCTGGAAGGCCTGATCGACGACAGCAAGATCGTCGAGCTTGCGGCGTGGGCGAAAGCGGCCCAAGCCGAAGCGGTTGCCGTTCCAACGGTCACGGTGGGAACGGTCACCGTAGCGCGCAACCTCTACGACATCTATACCAAGGAAGCGGCGGAGCATATTGCGGTGCTGCGCGCGGAGTGCGCCAAGTGGCGCGAGACCGCGCCGGGACCGGTGTCCGCCGATTTCATGCGCGCGGCGCACACGCTGGGGAGCACTTCGCATACGGCCGGGTTCATCCCGCTCGCCGAGCTGGCGGGCTCGCTCGAAGAGTGGAGCGTGTTCGCCGAGCAGACGACAGACGCTGCCGACGCCGAGACTGTGCAGGCCGCGGTGGTCGACCTGGGCATCATGGTCGAAGCGATCAGCCGGGGAGACGCGCCGGCGATCAGCCAGATGCCGCAGGACACCCTGCGCGAGCTCATTGGCCGCCTCGAATCGGCGCGGCTGGCTGCGCACCGTGCCGGCACTACGCTCCCAGAGCCTGTCCCGGCCGCAGCCCCGGTGCCTGCGGTGGCCCCCCCTCCGGCACCCGCGGCGGCGCCCGCCGACGGGCGCGAAAAGCGCCGCATGCTGGACGACATCGACGCGCAGCTGCTGCCGATCTTCCTCGAGGAAGCGCAACAGCTCGTACCGGACATCGGCTCCGACCTGCGCGAGTGGAAGGCGAACCCGTCGGAGGCGAAGATCTCGCAGTCGCTGCGCCGCTCGCTGCACACGCTGAAGGGCAGCGCGCGCATGGCCGGGGCGATCCGGCTGGGCGAGCTGTGCCACCTGATGGAGGGCCGCATCGAGTCCGCGCTCGAGGCGGGCGGGGCGTTGCCGGCCGACCTCTTCGAGTACCTCCAGGAGCGGATGGACCGGCTCAGCACGGACGTCGAGCGCATGGCCGCGCCTGCGCCCGCAGCCCCGGCGTTCTCGCCGTCGACCACGGAAGTGCAGCCGCAGCCGCGCGCCGAGGCGCCGCTGCCGACCCCGGCGGCGATGCTGCGGGTCAACGCCGACACGCTCGATCACCTGATCAACGAAGCGGGCGAGATCGCGATCGCGCGCACACGAGCCGAAGCCGAGCTGCGGGCGATCAAGCAGTCGCTCGCCGATCTCACGGAGAGCATCGCGCGCCTGCGCAACCAGCTGCGCGAGGTCGAAGTCCAGGCCGACAGCCAGATGCAGTCGCGCCTGTCGGTGATGGACGAGAAGAAGGGCGAGTTCGACCCGCTCGAGTTCGACCGCTATACGCGCCTGCAGGAGCTCACCCGGCTGATGGCCGAGAGCCTGAACGACGTGATGTCGATCCAGCAGGGCCTGCACAAGTACATCGGCGACACCGACGCTGCGCTCCTGCACCAGGCGCGCACCAGCCGCGAGGTGCAGCAGGACCTGATGCGCGTACGCGCGGTGCCGTTCTCGAACCTGAGCGAGCGCCTGTACCGCATCGTGCGCCAGATCGCGCGCGAGATCGGCAAGAAGGCCGAGCTCGAGATCACCGGCGCCGAGGTCGAGCTCGACCGCGGCGTGCTCGAGCGCATCAGCGCGCCCCTCGAGCACATGCTGCGCAATGCCCTGGTGCACGGGATCGAGGATCCGGCCGCGCGCGCCGCCGCCGGCAAAGCCGAGAGCGGGCGCATCGCGATCGCGCTGCGCCAGGAAAGCAACGAGATTGCGCTGATCTTCTCCGACGACGGCGCGGGCCTGAACCTGGAAGCGCTTCGTCGCAGGGGGGCCGCGATGGGCCTCCTGCCCGCCGACCGCGAGCCGACCGAAGGCGAGATCGCCCAACTCGTGTTCGCCTCCGGCCTGTCGACCGCCGAGGCGGTGACCGAGGTTGCCGGCCGCGGCGTGGGCATGGACGTGGTACGCAACGAAATATCGCTTATCGGCGGCCGCGTCGACATCCTCACCGCGCAGGGACGGGGGACCACGTTTACCGTGTACCTGCCGCTCACCCTGGCGGTTACCCAGGCGGTGCTGGTGCGCAGCGGCGAGAACGTGATCGCGCTCGCAACCGCGATGGTGGAGCAGGTCCTGAGGCTGAAGTCGGACGCGCTGGCGTTGAGCTACGAGAAGAAGTCGATCGATTTCCAGGATCGCGCCTACCCCCTGCATGCGATGCAGCAGCTGCTGGGCAGGGCGTCCGCCGGCGAGCTGCATCCCTACAACTCGGTGTTGCTGCTGCGCAGCGGCGTGCAGCGCGTGGCGGTACACGTCGACGAGCTGCTCGGCAACCAGGAAATCGTGGTGAAGAGCATCGGCGCGCAGCTTGGCCGCGTCCCGGGCATCACCGGGGCGACGGTCCTCGGCGACGGCCGCATCGCGCTCATCATGAACCCGGTGCAGCTCGCCCAGCGGCAGCGCGCCGCTCCGGCCGCTGCGCGTAGCATGTTCACGACGACGTCGCTGCTGAGGGACACGAGGGGGTCGCTGAGGGACAGTACGTCGATAAGGGCCGCGCGCGCGCCGGTGGTCATGGTGGTCGACGACTCCCTCACGGTGCGCAAGATCACCGGGCGCCTGCTCGAGCGCGAGGGTTACCGCGTCCTCACCGCGAAGGACGGCGTCGACGCGCTCGAGAAAATGGCCGAATCGCTGCCCCGCGTGATGCTCGTGGATATCGAGATGCCGCGCATGGACGGCTTCGACCTGGCGCGCCACGTGCGCGCCGACGCGCGCACGCAGGGAGTCCCGATCATCTTCATCTCGTCGCGCACCGCGGAGAAGCACCGTAACCAGGCGGCCCAGATCGGGGTCAATGCGTTCCTCGGCAAGCCCTATCCGGAGGCCGAGCTGCTGCAGCTGGTCGCCAAGTACACCGCGTGAAGGTCGAAGGGCCGCAGGCCCAGCAGATGATCGGAAAGTACCCGGTCATCCGCGAGATCGGCAGCGGCGCCACCAGCCGGGTCTACCTCGCTCACGATCCGTTCGCCGAGCGCGAAGTCGCCATCAAGGTGCTGCAGTTCGCCCGGCGGGTCGATCGAGATACCGAGCGCATGGTGCACAAGGCGTTCGTCGCCGAGGCGTCGCTCGCCGGCAAGCTGAATCATCCGCATATCGTGGACATCTACGACGCGGTGGTCGACCCGGACCGCAGCTACCTGGTGATGGAGTACGTGCCGGGCACGACGCTCGACAGCCACGCCACGCCCACCAGCCTGCTGCCCCTCTCCAAGGTGGTCGAGATCATCTTCAAGTGCATCCGCGCGCTCGAGTACGCGTTCCAGCACGGCATCATCCATCGCGACATCAAGCCGGGCAACGTGCTGCTGTCGGAGCTCGGCGAGACCAAGGTCGGCGACTTCGGCGCGTCGTTCCAGGAGCGCCTGGACGACAAGACCACGCAGCTCAAGGGCGTCGGCTCGCCGGCCTACATGTCGCCCGAGCAGCTGCGCATGGAGAAGCTCACCCAGCAGACCGACATCTACTCGCTCGGCGTAACCATGTTCCGCCTGCTGACCGGGCGCCTGCCCTTCGAGGCGGGCAGCCATGTCGCGCTGACCTACGCCATCCTCCACTCGCCGCCGCCGCGCCCGTCGAGCTTCCGCCCCGACCTGCCGCCGCTGCTCGACGAGATCGTGATGAAGGCGATCGCGAGGAACCCCGCCGAGCGCTACCGCTCGTGGCTCGAGTTCGGCAAGGCCGTGACGCGCGCCTTCATGAGCCTGCGGCCGACCGACGCCACCGCGTCCGACTCCGAGAAGTTCGGCAAGCTGCGCGACATGTCTTTCTTCAAGGACTTCGGCGAGGTCGAGCTGTGGGAAGTGGTGCGCGTCGCGACCTGGCAGACGCTCGAGGCCGGCACGGTGCTGATGCGCGAGAACGACCAGGGCGACAGCCTCTACGTGCTGGTCGACGGCGAAGTCGAGGTCTCGCTCCTCGGCAAGCCGCTTGCCACTCTCAAGCCCGGCGGCTGCTTCGGCGAGATCCTGTATTTCGCCGACAGCGTCGAGCGCCGCACCACCACGGTGACGGCGCGCGACCGCATCACGGTGATGCAGATCAAGGCCGGCGCGCTGCGCGTGGCCACCGCCGCCTGCCAGGTGGGCTTCAACAAGGCCTTCATGCGCGTGCTGGTCGAGCGTCTCGCTCAGGCCAACCGACAACTCGCGCAGCGCTAGCTCAGCCGCGACACGACGATGGCAGGTAGCGCGCCGCGACAGTAGTGCCATCCGCAGCGCTGCCGCAGCGCCAGCCATAGAGCGGCTGGCTCGTACCCGGCACGAAGGTCGCGGGTGTTCCGGGCGCAGGCGGCGCGAGCGGCGCCAGCGTGACTACCGCGCCGTTCACCGCCGTCGTTATGCCGCGTACGGTGGCGCTGGTGACGCCATCGGCAGTCGTCGTGACGGACGAAACGTACGTCGTTCCCGGAGTGGCGCCGGCTTCGCAGCCCCAGCCGTTCGGTCCGGGGGCGGTGTCGGGGCCGATTTGGTAGACCTCGGTGATGCTGACCCGGCACGAGGTCAGCGCCAGGACCACCTCCGACATCTTCGTGCGCACCGAGTAATCCTGATAAGCCGGGAGCACGAGTGAGGAAAGGATGCCGATGATCCCCACGATGATCATCAGCTCGATCAGCGTGAAGCCCTTCTGCGGATAGCGCACACCCGCATGACACACGCTTACGGCAGGACGGGCGAGTAAATATGAACGCCCAAGCGCTCGCGACATGGGCTTCTAGAGTGGCAAATATCACGGCGCCGCGAACCTAGGCCATTCGCCACGTCCGATTGCAAGAATCCGTGAATTTGCCCGGCGTGTTTTCCTGACCGACGGCGCATGCTCGCGTCTTCGGATCCAGGGAGAACGCGAACATGCGGATCGCAGCAATCGCGACGGCGGTATGCCTGCTTGCTTCGGCGCAGGCGTCGGGTGGGGAAATCATGGTGGCGCAGGTGGCCGCTTTCACCGGGGCCCAGGCGAGCAGCGGCAAGGCGATTCGCGCCGGGATCAATCTGTACCTGAACCACGTGAACCGGAACGGCGGAATCGGCGGCGAGCGGATCTTGCTGGCGACCTACGACGACGGCTACAAGGCCGAGGAGACGGTCCGTCTGGTGAAGGAAGTTCTCGCCAAGGAAGCGCCGATCGCGTTCATCGGCGTACTGGGGACGGCGAACAACGAAGCCCTGATCAAGGACGGCGTCCTCGCGCGCGCGAATGTGCCGCTGGTCGGCGCGATCTCGGGCGCGAGCACGATGATCGGGGCGCCCAACGTGTTCGTCACCAAGGCGAGCTATGGGGACGAGGTGCGGCGCCTGTTCGAGATCCTGTCTCTCATCGGCATCAACCGCGTCGCGGTCGTGTACCAGGACGACGGCTTCGGCAAGGACATCATTGCCGGCGCCGAAAGGGCCGCTCCGGCGACGCGCGTGAATCTGGTAGTGAAGGCGCCGTACGAGCGCAACACGACAAACGTAGGGGCCGCCGTCCAGGCGGTGCTCAAGTCCGACGCGCAGGTGATCTACCTCGGCACCGTGACCTCGGCCGCGGTGGAGTTCATCAAGCAGTACCGGCAAGGCGGCGGCTCGGCGCAGATCTACGGCGTCTCGGTCATCGATATCAACGCCATGAAGCGCAGCCTGAGCGGCGACGAGCTCAGCGGCTACGGCTTCGGGGTCCTCTGGCCCCTTACCACGGCGAGGAGCTTCCGGCTGATCCGTGAATATCAGCAGCTGGCGCAGGCGGCAAAGGATCCCGACCTGGCGGAGCGCTCGATGGAGGGATACATCGCGGCGAAGGTGCTGGTCCACGGGCTGCGGCAGGCGCGTTCCAGCCCGGCGGCGCTGGCGAAGGCGGTGCGCGGGATGAAGAGCGTCGACCTCGGCGGCTACTTCGTCGATTTCACCCAGCCCAAGCAGACCGGATCGCAGTTCGTCGAGTTCGCCATCCTCAGCAAGACCGGCCACATCCTGCAATGAGGCGGTTCTAGAAGGAGCGCGGCAGGCCGAGCACGTGCTCGGCGAGGTAGGACAGGATCAGGTTGGTGGAGATCGGCGCCACGAGGTATAGCCGGTTCTCTCGGAATTTCCGCTCCACATCGTATTCCGCGGCGAAGCCGAAGCCGCCGTAGGTCTGCATGCACACATTGGCCGCTTCCCAGGACGCCTTCGCCGCCAGGTGCTTGGCCATATTTGCTTCTGCCCCACAGGGTTTGTGGGAATCAAACAGCATGGCGGCCTTGTAGCGCATCAGGTTCGCCGCCTCGATCTCCATGTACGCCTCGGCGATCGGAAACTGGATCCCCTGGTTTTGGCCGATGGGGCGGTCGAACACCACGCGGTCTTTCGAGTAGGAGCAGGATTTTTCAACGAACCAATATCCGTCCCCGATGCATTCGGCGGCAATGAGGATGCGCTCCGCGTTCAGCCCGTCGAGAATATAGCGGAAGCCCTTCCCCTCCTCGCCGATCAGGTTGTCAGCGGGGATCTCGAGGTTGTCGATGAACACCGAGTTGGTCTCGTGGTTCACCATGTTGCGGATCGGCTTCACCTCGAGGCCCTTGCTCTTCGTCTCGACCAGGAAGATCGACATGCCTTCGCTCTTGCGCTTCACCTCCGTGAGCGGCGTCGTGCGCGCGAGCAGGATCATGAGCTCCGAATGCTGCAGCCGCGAGGTCCACACTTTCTGCCCGTTCACGAGGTAGCGGTCGCCTTTCTTCTTCGCCACCGTCTTGATCTTCGTCGTGTCGGTGCCCGCGCCGGGCTCGGTGACGCCCATCGACTGCAGGCGCAGCTCGCCCGAGGCGATCTTGGGCAGGTATTTTTTCTTCTGCTGCGCCGAGCCGTGCCGCAGCAGCGTGTTCATGTTGTACATCTGGCCGTGGCAGCAGCCCGCGTTGCCGCCCGAGCGCGTCACTTCCTCCATGATGACCGTGGCCTCGGTGAGCGAGAGCCCGGAGCCGCCGTATTCCTCCGGAATGAGCGCGGACATCCAGCCCGCCTTGGTCAGCGCGTCCACGAAGGCCTCGGGGTAGGCGCGTTTCTCGTCGATCTTCTGCCAATACGCCGAGTCGAACTGGCTGCAGAGCTGGCGAACCGCGTCGCGCAGCTCGGGATGGCTTTCGCGCCCGAGATTCATGTCTTCAGCTGCTCTTTCTTCAGGACTTCGGGATTCACGAGATTGCGCGGCCGCTCGCCCCGCAGGATGCGCAGCATCTCGTCCGCCGCGGCGACGCCCGCCCGGGCGCGCGACTCTTGGGTGACCGCGGCCAGGTGCGGCGTGAGGATCACGTTGTCGAGCGTGAACAGGAGATGCCCCGGCTCCAGGCGATAGTGCTCGTACACGTCGAGCATCGCGCCGGCGATGCGCTTCCCGCGCAGCGCCTCGATCAGCGCCTCTTCCTGCACCACCGGACCGCGGCCGACGTTGATCAGCCAGGCCGCCGGTTTCATCAAGCCGATGGTTCTTGCATTCATCAAGTACCTCGTCTGCGGCGTCAGCGGGCAGGCGAGCACCACGAAATCGCTCTTTGCGAGCAGCTCTTCGAGAGAAACTGGGGAGGCCTCGGCAGGCACACGATCCAGTCGGCGCTGGTGGCCGAGCACGTTCATGCCGAAACCGTGCCGCGCGATCTTCGCCAGGCGCCCGCCGATCTCGCCGACGCCGACGATGCCGAGCGTCATGCCGGCGATCTCGTGCGCGCCCGCGCCGCGCACGCGGGCGGCGTCCCAGGCCTCGCTTTTCAGCGAGCTCACGATCGAAAGAATGTTCCGCGCGAGCATCAGCATTGCCAGGGCGCAGTACTCGGCCACCGATTGCGCGTTGATGCCGGGTAGGTTCGCCACCATGATGCCGTGCTCGGTGGCGGCGGCAACCGGAACCAGGTCGGTTCCGGTGCCATGCACCACCACGCCGCGCAGCCGCGGCGCGGCCTCGAAGATGTCGTCCGGCAGCTTGCTGCGGATGATCACCCCGTCGGCGTCGCGCGCGCAGCGCCGCATCGTCGAGGGCTCGCTATCCGGGGCGCGCACCACCTCGACCGTGCGGGCGAGCAGCGCCTCGCCCGCGGGCGCGATCGCGTCCGTAAGCAGGACGCGAGGCTTCACGACGGATCCCAGGAAAATACGTCCTGCGAACGGTCCAGCGGATAGAAGTGCGCTCTCAGGGAAGGGATCGCATGAGAAGCGATCGTCTCCGGCGTCCAGCCCTGGGCGCGGTGCACCGAGCGCAGCGGCCGGCTCTGCGACATGAGGAAGATCTCGTTGGCGCGCACGGCGAAGATCTGGCCGGTGACGTCCTGCGCCTCTTCCGAGGCCAGGAAGACCGCCAACGGCGCAATCTTCGCAGTCTCCATCGACTTCAGCTTTTCCACCCGCGCCTTTTGGTCGTCGGTCTCGGCCGGGATCGAGCCGATCATGCGGCTCCAGGCGAAGGGCGAGATGCAATTCGAGCGCACGTTGTATTTGGCCATGTCGAGCGCGATCGACTTCGACAGGCCGGCGATGCCGAGCTTGGCCGCCGAGTAGTTCGCCTGGCCGAGGTTGCCGACCAGGCCCGAGGTCGACGTCATGTGCACGTAGCAGCCGGAATTCTGCGACTTGAAGTGCGGCGCCGCGGCGCGCGACACGTAGAACGAGCCGTTGAGATGCACGTCGATCACCGCGCGCCATTCCTCGACCGACATGTTGAAGAAGAAGCGGTCGCGCAGAATCCCCGCATTGTTCACCACTACGTCGAGGCGCCCAAACGCCTCGACGGCGGATGAAACAATCCTGTTCGCGGATTCCCACTCCGCGACGCTGTCGGTGTTGGCGACCGCGATTCCGCCTTTTTCCTTTATTTGGTTGACCACTTGCTGAGCGGGGCCTGCATCGCGTCCTTCGCCCCTCACCGACGTGCCGAGGTCGTTGACGAGCACCTTGGCGCCGGCGGCGGCCATGGCGAGCGCGAAGTCGCGGCCGATGCCGCCGCCTGCGCCGGTGACGATGACGCTTCTACCCTGGAGGGGCTTCAATCGCGGAAGCCGGGGTACTTGCGATCGGCCAGGCGCAGCAGCGCCGGCCACTCGAGCGGGCCCCAGCGCCGGCGTGTCTCGGGCCGGTAGAGGTGGTTGGTTTTCTCGATCACGTCCTGCGCCGGCAGGTGGAGCTTGGCGTTGCACGCCATCGCCGCGACCTGCGCCTTGCACGCGCGCTCCAGCCAGAAGAGATTGGTGAAGGCTTCCGAAACCGTCGGACCCACGGCAAGCAGCCCGTGGTTTCTCAGGATCATCGCCTTGAAGCGGCCCAGATCGCGCACCAGGCGCTGCTGCTCGTCGAGGTCGATCGCCACGCTCTCGTACTCGTGCATGCCGACGCCGTCGAAGTACATCGCGGTCTGCGTGATCGGCAGCAGGCCGCAATCGAGCGCCGACACCGCCATGCCCGCGATCGAGTGCGTGTGGATCACGCAGCCGACGTCCGGCCGCCCCTTGTGCACGGCGCTGTGGATCACGAAGCCGGCCTGGTTGATGCCGTAGCCGGTGCCCGAGTCCTGCACCACGTTGCCGTCGAAGTCGATCTTCACCAGGCTCGAAGCCGTGATCTCGTCGTACATCATGCCGTAGGCGTTGATGAGGAAATGGCCTTCCTCGCCGGGCACGCGCGCCGAGATATGGTTGTAGACGAGGTCGTCCATGCCGTAGTGGTGGACCAGGCGGTAGCACGCGGCGAGGTCGACTCGAGCCTGCCATTCCTCGTTTGAAACGCGCTCGCGCATGGACTTGATGTTCAGTTGGGAAAGGTCGCTCATGGCCCGGGTATTATAATTTCCGGCTCCCATGAAAGTCCTCGTCGCCGTCAAGCGCGTTATCGATTTCAACGTCAAGGTGCGCGTCAAGGCCGACGGCACGGGTGTCGAGACCGCGAACGTCAAGATGTCGATGAACCCTTTCGACGAGATCGCGGTGGAGGAGGCGGTACGGCTTAAGGAAGCCGGGGTGGCGACCGAGCTCGTGGTCGTTTCCTGCGGCGCGCAGTCCTGCCAGGAGACCCTGAGGACCGCGCTCGCCATCGGCGCCGACCGCGCCATCCTCGTCGAGACCGCGGCCGAGCTGCAGCCGCTTGCCGTCGCCAAGCTTCTCAAAGCCGTCTGCCAGAAGGAGAGCCCGAAGCTCGTGATCCTGGGCAAGCAGGCGATCGACGACGACTCCAACCAGACCGGTCAGATGCTGGCCGCGCTGCTGGGATGGCCGCAGGCGACCTTCGCCTCCAAGCTGAAGATCGAAGGCGAGAAAGCGCAGGTCACCCGCGAAGTCGATGGCGGCCTGGAGACGGTTTCAATCAAGATTCCGGCAGTGGTCACTACGGACTTGAGGTTGAACGAGCCGCGCTACGTGACCCTGCCGAACATCATGAAGGCGAAGAAGAAGACGCTCGAAGTGCTCAAGCCCGAGGCGCTTGGGGTCGACGTTGCCCCCCGGTTGGCGACAGTGAAGGTCGTGGAGCCCGGCAAACGCAAGGCCGGCACGAAAGTGGCCGACGTCAAGGCGCTGGTCGACAAGCTGCGCAACGAAGCCAAGGTCATCTGATGGCGGTCCTCGTCGTCGCCGAGCACGACAACAAGACGGTCAAGAAGGCCACGCTCAACACCGTGGCTGCGGCGCAGAAGCTCGGCTCGGACATCCACGTCCTGATTGCCGGGCATCAGGCGGGGGAAGCCGCGAAGGCAGCCTCGGCCATTTCCGGAATTTCCAAAGTTCTATTGGCAGATGCGCCGCACCTGGGAGAGTTTTTGGCCGAAAACGTGGCCGCCCTCCTGGTGC
>DATBSZ010000228.1:0-24940 GCA_036559525.1 Burkholderiales bacterium | reverse complement strand
GAGCGCCACCGCTACGCGTACGAGGTCGAGGAGGTGGTCGGCATGGTGCGGCGCGCGTATGCCGGGCGGGTGCGCTTCCATAATGGCGACGGCGAGGTCGCGCCGGGCGTCACCGTGCACCTGATCGGCGGGCACACCATGGGCCTGCAGGTGGTGCGGGTGAAGACGCGGCGCGGCTGGGTGGTGCTCGCCTCCGACGCGAGCCATTTCTACGCCAACATGGAAGACGTTCGTCCGTTTCCGATCGTCTACTCGGTGGCGGACATGGTCGAGGGCTACCGCAAGCTGCTCGGGCTCGCCGACTCGCCGGCGCACCTCATTCCGGGCCACGACCCGCTGGTGCTCGAGCGCTACCCCTCGCCGACGAAGGAGCTGAAGGGAATCGCGGTCAGGCTGGACTGACTCGCACCGACGCGTCTTTTCGTTTCCAAAGTTCAGGAAGCAGCTCGACGCCGATGCCGGGACCCGGCGGTTTGCCGAAGTAGCCCTGCACGGGCTGCGGCACGTGCGTCACCAGCTCGTTGTACCAGCCGGTGTAGAAGGCGCGTACCGATTCCTGGATGAGCGCGTTCGGCGCCCAGATCGAGAAATGTACCGAAGCTGCGTACACCAGCGGCCCGGTGCAGTCGTGCGGCGCGACCGGTAGTTGCCACGCGTCGGCGAGCGCGGCGATGCGGCGCGCTTCGGTGATCCCGCCGCACCAGGCGAGATCGAACATCACGATCCCCGCGACGCCGGTCTCGAGCAGGTCCTTGAAGCTCCAGCGCCCGGCGAGGATCTCGGAGGCGCAGATCGGCGCTTTCGAGTAGGGCGCGTATTGCTTGAGGAGGGCGAGGCTGTCCATCCGGATCGGGTCTTCGTGCCAGAAGGTGTCGAACTCGGCGAGCGCCTGCGCGATCTTCTGCGCCGCGGGCAGGCGCCACAGCGAGTGGAACTCGACCATGATGTCCATGCGGTTGCCCACGGCAGCGCGGATTTTTCGGAAGGGCTCGAGCGCTTTTTGCAGATCCGGGCCCGAGATGTACTGCCCGTCGCTGGTCTCGGCGTGCGGATCGAAGGGCCAGATCTTCATGCCGGTGATCCCCTGCTCGAGGAGCGAGTGCGCGAGCTCGTCGGCGCGATGCAGGAAGGCGTCCAGGTCCTCATAGGGCCCCTGCGGTTTCCCGTCGAGGCCCCAGTTCTTCGTGCTCTGCCCGCCGGCGGCGCGGATATAGCGGTAGCCGGCGCACGTGTTGTAGGTGCGCACGCGCTGCCGGCTCGCGCCGCCGAGCACCTGGTAGAGCGGCTGGTTGCACACCTTGCCGTACAGGTCCCAGAGCGCCAGGTCGAACGCCGACGCCGCGCGCGTCTCGACGCCCGCGCCACGGAAGCCGAGGTAGCCGGTGAGGCCGCGGCCGAGCGCCTCGATCTCGAGGGGATCGCGGCCGAGGACGCGCGGCGCCACATATTCGTGCAGGTACGCCTCGACACTCTGCGCCGCGTAGCTGGTCTCGCCTAGGCCCGCGAGCCCCTGGTCGGTGTGCACGCGCAGCCAGACGAGATTGGGGAATTCCCCGAGCCGCAGCGTTTCCAGTCGATTGATCTTCATATAACATTCCCGCTCTCTCTCAGGAGGAGGGTCCCATGAAAAAAGCATTGTCGCTTACCGCGCTCGCTGCGGCCGCGCTCGCTCTCAATGCACAGGCGCAGGCGCCGGCGGCGAAGCAGCTTAAGATGCAGTCGACCTGGCCGGCGAGCCTCACGCTGCAGGACAACTTCCGCTACTTCGCCGAGCGCATGGACAAGCTCACCAGCGGCGGCGTGAAGATCGAAGCGATGGCGGCGGGCCAGATCGTGCCGGCGTTCGAGATCCTCGACGCCACGCACAAGAGGGTGATCGACGGCGGCCACGGCGTCGCGTACTACTGGGTGGGCAAGAACAAGGCGGCGACGCTGTTCTCCGCCACGCCGGCCGGCCCGTTCGGCATGGACCACTTCGACTTCCTCGGCTGGCTGCAGGAGGGCGGCGGCCAGGCGCTCTACGACGAGTTCTACCGCGACGTCCTCAAGCTCAACGTGGTCGGCATGCCGATCGGCGGCTCGAGCCCGCAGGCGATGGGCTGGTTCAAGCGCCCGATCAAGGACCTCGCCGACTTCAAGGGCATGAAGTGCCGGCAGACGGGCATCGTCGCCGAGATCTACCAGCGCATGGGCATGCAGACGGTGAACATGCCCGGCGGCGAGATCGTGCCCTCGGCGCAGCGCGGCGTGATCGACTGCGCCGAGTGGGTCGGCGGCGTCGAAGACCTGCGCCTCGGTTTGCCCCAAGTCTGGAAGTACCACTACACGCCGGGGATGCACGAGTCGAACTCGATGCTCGAGGTGATCGTCAACACCGACGTGTGGAAGGGCTTCACGCCGCAGCAGCAGGAGGCGTGGCGCTCGGCGCAGATGGAAACCTTCGTGCGCTGGGGCGTGCGCTGGCAGAAGCAGAACGCCGACGCGATCGAGGAGATGCGCACTAAGCACGGCACGCAGATGCTGCGCACGCCGCCCGCGATCCTGATCGACTTCCTGAAGACCTGGGACAAGATCGCCGCCGAGGAGTCGGAGAAGAGCCCGTTCTTCAAGAAGGTGCTCGACTCGCAGCGCGAGTACGCGTCCAAGGTGGTGCCGGCGAAGCGCTTCATGTTCCCGCCGTACTCGTTTGCGGCGAACTACTACTTCCCGGAGAAGAAGCCGGCGCCGGAAGCCAAGGCGAAGGCGAAGGGTAAGTAACCCCTGGAAGCGCACGGCAAGGGGACGCTTCGGCGTCCCCTGTTCATTCGTTGACCGAGCAAAAACAAGCGTGTACCCTGCCTTCGCCTAGGGAACCCCTATACGAGGAGGAGGAAGCTTATGAGGCATTTCGTCCGTTCTGCGGTGGCGCTTGCAGCCGTCGCGGCATTTTCGGCCGGCGCGCAGGCTCAGACGACCCTCAAGATGCAGGCCACCTGGCCCGCCAGCCTGACGCTGTACGAGAACTTCACCTACTTCGCCGACCGCATCAGCAAAGTTTCCGGCGGCCAGCTCAAGATCGAGACCATGCCCGCGGGGCAGGTCGTCCCGGCGTTCGAAGTGCTCGACGCCACCCACAAGAAAGTGCTCGACGGCGCGCACGCCTGGTCGGGCTACTGGGTCGGCAAGAACAAGACCGCGATCCTGTGCACCGGCGGCCCCGGCGGCACCTTCGGCATGGACATGATCGACGCGCTGGGCTGGATGCACCACGGCGGCGGCAACGAGCTGTGCAACGAGCTGTTCCAGAAGGAGCTCAAGCTCAACGTGCAGTGGATCCCGATCCTGCCGTCGGGCCCGCAGGCTTTCGGCTGGTTCAAGCGCCCGATCAAGAACCTCGCCGACTTCAAAGGCATGAAGTGCCGCCAGACCGGCATGGCCGCAGAGATCTGGCAGCGGATGGGCATGACCACGGTTAACATGCCCGGCGGCGAGATCATCCCGTCGGCGCAGCGCGGCGTGATCGACTGCGCCGAGTGGGTCGGCGGCGTCGAGGACCTGCGCCTCGGTTTCCACAACGTCTGGAAGTACCACTACACGCCGGGCATGCACGAGAACGTCACGATCGGCGAGGTGGTGATCAACGGCGACGTCTGGAAGGCCCTCAAGCCCGAGCACCAGGAGATGATCAAGTCGATAGCGAGCGAGACCTTCGTCATCTGGTGGGCGAAGTGGCAGCGCCAGAACGCCGACGCGCTGAAGGAGCTGCAGGAGAAGCACGGCGTGCGCATCCTGCGCACCCCCGGGGACATCCTGGTCGAGTTCCTGAAGACCTGGGACAAGGTCGCCGCCGAGGAGAGCGCCAAGAACCCGTTCTTCAAGAAGGTGCACGAGTCGCAGCGCCAGTACGCGTCGCTGGTGGTGCCGGCGAAGCGCTTCATGTTCCCGCCGTACTCGTTCGCGGCGAACTACTACTTCCCGGAAAGCGCCGCAAAGTCCGCGGCGGCGAAGACCGACGCCAAGAAGAAGTAGCTAAGCAGTCCGAGAAAGGGCGATGAAAATCGCCCTTTTTTTTGGTTATCCAAGGGGAGCGTTGGCAAGCATGGCCCAACCCGCGCCGGGCCTGATCAAGACGGTCCGCGTCATCGACAAGTTCACCGACGTGTCCGGCACCTGGGTGGCGTGGCTCAACGTGCCGCTGGTGCTCGCGGTCGCGTACGAAGTCTTTGCGCGCTACGCGTTCAACGCGCCGACCATCTGGTCGTTCGACGTCACCTACATGCTCTACGGCACGATCTTCATGCTCGGCGCCGCCTACGCCCTGCTCAAGGGCGCGCACATCCGCACCGACTTCTTCTTCGAGCGCTGGTCGATCCGCACTAAAGGAATCATCGACTCGATCGCCTACCTGGTGTTCTTCTTTCCCGCCATCGTCACTTTCCTGGTCGTGAGCTGGAACGAAGGCTGGTACGCGTTCCAGATCGGCGAGACCTCCGAGCAGACGCCGTGGCGCCCGATCCTGTGGCCGTTCAAGATGGTGGTGCCGCTCGCCTGCCTGCTGCTGCTGATCCAGGGCGTCTCCGAGACCATCAAGAGCGTGTGGGCGGTGCGCACCGGCATCGAGCTCGACCACAAGGAAAAGGTCGAGGTATGAAAAGGGGCATCCTATGAGCGGGCTCGCCGCCCTCGGCATGGTGATGCTGCTGGTGATGCTGGGCGCGATCTTCATCGGCTTCCCGATCTCGTTCACGCTGCTGTTCCTCGCGCTCACCTTCGGCTACTTCGGCCTGGGGCACGTGGTGTTCGACCTCGCCTACTTCCAGACCATCGGCATGATGAAGGAGGAGCTGCTCGCGGCGGTGCCCCTCTTCATCTTCATGGGCTTCCTCACCGAGCAGGCCGGGCTGATGGAACGGCTGTTCCACGCGTTCCGCATGCTGCTCGCGCCGATCCGCGGGGCCCTGTTCGCGGTGGTGATCCTGACCGCCACAGTATTCGCGATGGCGACCGGCATCGTCGGCGCCGCGGTGACGGTGCTCGGCATCATGGCGAGCCCGATCATGATCAAGACCGGCTACGACGCCAAGCTCGCGGCGGGCTGCATCACTGCCGGCGGCACGCTCGGCATCCTGATTCCGCCCTCGGTGATGCTGATCGTGATGGGACCAGTGATCGGCGTCTCGGTGGCCGAGCTCTACTCGGCGGCGTTCGGCCCCGGCTTCCTGCTTGCCGGCATCTACCTCGCGTACCTCGTGATCCGGTCGAACCTCAACCCTAAGCTGGGCCCGCCGGTGCCGAAGGAGGACCGGGTCAGCTCGCCCGTGCAGCTCGTGACCGAGGTGATGGTCGGCGTGGTGCCGCTGCTGGTGCTGATCGGCGCGGTGCTCGGCTCGATGCTGGCGGGGCTCGCGACGCCGACCGAGGCGAGCGCGGTCGGCGCCGCCGGCGCCTCGCTTCTCACGCTTGCCTACGGCAAATTCACCTGGGCGGGGCTGAAACGCGCGGTGCTCAGCACCACCGCCACTTCGAGCATGGTGCTGCTGCTCGCCGCCACCTCGAACGTGTTCGGCGCGGTATTCGCGCGCCTGGGCACCGCGAACTGGATCACCGAATCCCTGCTCGGGCTGCCGATTCCGCCGGTGATGATGCTGATCGTGGTGCTCGTCCTGATCTTCCTGCTGGGCTGGCCGTTCGAATGGCCCGCGGTCATTCTCGTGTTCCTGCCGATCTTCTATCCGGTGATGGACGGACTGAAGGTGACGCTCGCGCCGGCGCTCGGCATCGCGCCGGACATGCTGATGGTCTGGTTCGGCGCCACGGTGGCGGTGGTGCTCCAGACCGCGTACCTGTCGCCGCCGGTCGCGATGAGCGCGTATTACCTCAAGCAGGTGGTGAAGGAATGGTCGCTCGGTACCATCTACAAGGGCATGTTCGAGTTCATGCTGCTGCAGTGCATTTGCGTCGTGCTGATCGTCGCATTCCCGAAGATCGTGACCACCTTCCCGGAACAGCTTCGTGCGGAGGGCGCGTTGATCAAGACCGAGGAGGTCGACGACAGCGCCAACCGCCTGGAAGAGGACCCGCTCAAGCGAGCGGAGGAGGAAGCCGGACAGCAGGAGGAGGAGAGCCTAGAAAAAGACGAACTGTCGACCAAGAAGAAGTAGGGTCGAGCACCTTTGAAGGGGGTCGGAGATAATCGCTCCGCCCCTTTTTCTTTTCCAAGGCCTGTGAAGTTCGATTTCGACACGCCGGTCGACCGCAGTGGGACCTGGAGCACGCGCTGGGAGCGCCATGCCGGGCGCGACATCATCCCGCTGTGGGTCGCCGACACTGATTTCCGCGCCGCGCCGGCGATCCTGGAAGCGCTCTTGCGGCGGATCGAGCACGGCGTATTCGGCTACAGCACGCCGCCGCCCGAGCTGCGCGCCGCAATTGTCGAACGCATGCAGCGCCTCTACCGCTGGCGCATCGATCCGTCGTGGATCGTGTTCCTGACCGGCGTCGTACCGGGACTGCACCTCGCGGCGCGCAAGCTGGTCCCGCCCGGCGGCCACGCGATGATCCCGCGCCCGGTGTACCACCACTTCAAGCGCGCCATGGAGCTCGCGCCGCGCGCGTTCAGCGAGACCCCGCTGGTTCTTGAGCGTGGGCGATGGGTTTTCGACCTGGATGCGTTGAAGCAATCGAAGGCGACCACGTTCTTCCTGTGCAACCCGCAGAATCCCGGCGGTACCGTATTGCGCCGCGCCGAGCTCGAGCGCATCGCCGACGTCACGCGCGACCAGGTCATCGTCTCCGACGAGATTCACTGTGATTTGATTTTGGAAAAAGCACTCCAACATGTACCGATCGCCAGCTTGGCGCCCGAGATCTCGCGGCGCACGGTGACGCTCATGTCGGCCAACAAGACTTTCAACATCCCCGCCGCGGGCTGCGCCTGGGCGATCATCGAGGATCCCGGCCTGCGTGCCGCGTTTTCCGGCGACCTCGCGGCGCACGTGGTCGGCTCGCCCTCGGTGTTCGGCCTCGCGGCGACACTGGCCGCGCTCACGCAGTGCGAAGACTGGCTTTCAGCGCAGCTCGACTACCTGCGCGGCAACCGCGACCTGGTGGAAAAGACGATCGGCTTTCCCATGGCGCATGTCGAGGCGACGTACCTTGCCTGGGTCGACTGCTCGAGCCTGGGCGATGCGACCGAGCTCTTCCTGAAGAACGGTGTTGCCGTCTATCCCGGCACGCAATTCGGCGAGCCGGGCTTCATCCGGCTGAACTTCGGGACTCAGCGTTCTCGATTGAAAGAAGCTCTGGAACGAATCAAGAGCGCATCCACGCCGAGCCCCAGAGGTTGAGCGTGCGCTGCTCGTGGGGCCAGGTGCGGTGCGCCATGTCCCTCGGCATCAGCTCGAGCTCGGCGGAGAACTCGACCTTGTGGCCGTCGGGGTCCTCGACCATGAAGAACAGGTTGTTGCCCGGGCCGTGGCGCCCCGGCCCCCACCATAGCGGGATGCGCAGGCGCCCCATGCGGTCGGCCCAGTCGCGGATGTCGAGCCAGCCGGTGGTCTCGTAGCAATGGTGATCCGGCCGCGATTCGGGCGCGCGGAACGCCGCGAAGCTGTGGTGCTCGGGATCGGAGCGCAGGAATACTGCGCTCAGCGCTTCGCCCTCCAGGACGCGGTCCGATTCGACCATCCCGAGGTTCCGGTAGAACTCGAGCATCTCGGGCAGCCGCTGCGTCGCGCAGACGAAGTGCTGCAGGCGGGCAACGGGACCGTTCTCCGCGTTTTCGTTGCGAGGTAGCCCGAAAACGATCCGCCGGCCATCCGGGTCGGTCAGCGCGAAGGCGCCCTGCGCGAGAAGCGGCGAGGAGAAATCCTCGGCTTTTTTCACCGCGCGGCGAAACGCGGCAAGGTGCGCGGCATCCTGGAGCTGCAGCGCGAAGTAGGGGACTGACGCCGCCGCGCCGTTGCCGACGACGAGGCGCCGCCCGCGGCCGGCGACCAGCCAGCTACCGTCGGGCAGCCGCTCGACGCGGTCGCCGAGCAGCTCGCCGTAGAACCGCGCCAGCGGCTCGGGCTTCGGGCTGTCGCGCCGCAGGTGGTGGAGGCGCGCCGGCCACAGATCGGGAATCATTTGCGCCATTCTGACGCAAAGCGAGCGCCGCATGAAGGATGCGCTCGAGGTGCGGATCGCGCACGCCCACGTCGTGCATGTGGTCGAGCGTATTGCGGATGTAGTCGACGCATGGGCCACGGATGCCGATTCCCTGCGCCACCAGGCGCGCGCGCCCGTGCAGGTCGAGCTCGCGCACGAAGGACGGATGCCGGGGATCGGCTACGAACGCGAGCGCGCGCACGGTCTTGGTCTTGATCCTGACCGGGATGAGGCGGGGCTCATAGACGCGCCGGGGCATCTCCCGATACCAGAGCCGGGCGAGCGCCCGCCGCAGCCGCGGCGCGTCGATGCGGTAGGCCACGCCCCAGCACGAGCCGCCGCGGCAAAGCCCCATCACCAGGCCGGGCTTGCGCTGCGTGCCGCGGTAGCGCGTCGAGAGGATGCACAGCGCGCGGTGATAGCCGTGCGCGCGTCCGAGCGTCTTGCTCTTGTAGTCGAAGCACGGCGACCACATGAGCGAGCCATAGCCGAACACCCAAAGATCGCCCGGAGGCAAGCGCGCCGTGAACTGACCGAGGTTCATCGATCGGGGATTATAGAATCGGCGCATGTCTTCACGCCGGCCGCCGATCGCGGGCCGCTTTACCGCCGAGGAAGTCGCGCTCGCGGCGCGCAACCGCGGCATGCCGCTCGAGGCGCTGCGCCACGACGTTACGCCGCCCGGCCTGCACTACCTGCTCATTCACTTCGACATCCCTGATGCGGACGAAAGCCGCTGGCAGCTCGAGGTCGGAGGCTTGGTCGACAGGCCTCGCTCGTTCTCTCTTGCCGAGATAAGGGCGCTGCCCGCGAAAACGCTCCGCGTGACGATGGAATGCGCAGGCAACGGCCGCGGCCAGCTCTCGCCGCGCTACCCGTCGGTGCCTTGGCTCGAGGAAGGCGTCTCCACCGCGGACTGGACCGGCGTCCCGCTGCGCGAGCTGCTGGAGCTGCGAGCCGGGGCACGGGAAGTCGTGTTTCACGGCGCCGATCGCGGCATCGATGTCGGCGTCGAGCACCACTTCGCGAGAAGCCTTGCCCGAACGCAGGCTTTGGACAGCGACGTGCTGGTGGCCTACGCGATGAATGGCGCGCCGCTGCCGCCGCAGCACGGGGCGCCGCTGCGGCTCATCGTGCCGCGCTGGTACGGCATGGCGAGCGTAAAGTGGCTGCGCTCCATCGAGGCGCGCGAGCAGCCCTTCGACGGTGTGCAGCAGGCGCGCGGCTATCACTTCCGCCGCGCACCCGGCGAGAAGGGGGAGCCGTGCACCCTGATGCGCGTGAACTCGCTGATGGCGCCACCGGGAATCCCCGACTTCTATACGCGCCGGCGCACCGTCGATGCCGGGCCGGTCGAGATCATCGGCCGCGCGTGGTCGGGCGCGGCGGCGGTCGAGCGCGTCGAGTTCGGGCTCGACGGCCGCTGGAGCCCCGCCGTTGTCGCGGCGGAACGACACGCGCATGGCTGGACGCGCTGGAGATTCGCCTGGCAGGCGGCCCCCGGAGAGCACGAGCTCGCCTGCCGCGCCACCGACGCCGCCGGCAACACGCAGCCCCTCGAGCCGCCCTGGGACCTCTCCGGCTTCGGCAACAACGGCGTGCAGCGAATCCACGTCACAGTCAGGCCTTAACGTTCGCGTCAACGGCCGGGTGCACTCGCGCGTTGCTCTGCGCAGATCCGTACCGGATCAACTCGTCAATCAGAGGAGATTCCATCTTGAAGAAGCTGCTAGTTGCACTGGTCGCGTCTGCCTTCGCTCTGGGCGCCTACGCACAGGCTCCCGCGCCCAAGGGCGAAACCAAAGGCACGATGAAGAGCGAAACCACGAAGTCCGACAAGTCGAAAGCCAAGGCGAAGAGCGGCGAGGCGCCGAAGAAGGCGGCCAAGAAGGACGCCAGCAAGAACGCGAAGAAGGACGCCAAGAAAGAGAAGTCGAACGGCGGCAGCGGCAAGTAACACCCGCATCGGAATGCGAGCCCGGCTCCGGCCGGGCTTTTTTTTGGGATACGCTTCGGCGTTCCCATGAGATCCATCGCGGGTTTTCTCGTGTTTGCGCTGCTGGCCACGCCGGCGCTTGCGCAAGTCCTCAAGCCCTGGAGTGGCGGCGCGACGCCGCCGCTCGCGCTTTCCGACCTCGAGGGGACAAAGCACAGGCTGGCGGACTACCGCGGCAAAGTGGTGCTGGTGAATTTCTGGGCCACTTGGTGCGTGCCGTGCCGCGACGAGATGCCGAGCATCGAGCGCTTGCGCGCTTCGCTCGAAGGCAAGCCCTTCGTCGTGCTGGCGGTCAATCTCGCCGAGCCCGAATCTCGCATCCGCAAGTTCCTCGAGGCGGTGCCGGTGCGCTTCCCGGTGCTGCTCGACCGCGATACGCAGGCGTCGAAGGCCTGGCAGGCGAGGCTTCTCCCGGTGACCTACATCGTCGGCCCGGACGGCGCGGTCCGCTACCGCTACGTCGGCGAGCTCGACTGGTCGGGGCCGGAGGCGCGCAAGGCCATTCTGGGCCTGCTCAAGTGAGGTTCGGCGTGGCGCTGGCGGCGACTCTCGCCGCTGCCGTGGTGCAGGCAAACGAGGTCGAATCGCGGCCGCCGTTCATCACCACGCCGCCCGAGGTGGTCGAGCGCATGCTCGAGATGGCCGCGACGCGGCCGGAGGATCTGGTGATCGACCTCGGCTCGGGCGACGGGCGCATCGTGATCGCGGCGGCGCAGAAGTTCGGCGCGCGCGGCCTGGGCATCGAGCTCGACGCCGCGCTGGTGCAGAAATCGCGCGAGCACGCCCGCGCGGCCAACGTGGCGGAAAGAGCGAGCTTCGTGCAGGGCGACGTGCTGGTCGCCGACATCTCGCGGGCGACCGTGGTCACCGTGTACCTGCTTCCGGGGCTCATGGGGAAGCTCCAGTCGCGCTTCATCAACGAGCTCGCGCCGGGCACACGCATCGTGTCGCACGAGTTCACCATGGCGGGGTGGCTGCCCGACCGGACCGAGACCGTGAAACTTACGGCGCCGCACCGCGGCCAGGGGAACCAGAGCCGGCTTCACCTGTGGGTCGTTCCCGCCGACGTGCGCGGCGTGTGGCGCGGCCCGGATATGCGGCTGCGCATCGAGCAGAGCTACCAGAGGATCGAGGTGGAGGGCGCTCGCGCGGCGACGCTCTCGGGACGCGATATCAGTTGGGACAGTTTCAAAGGCCGTGTCGAGGGCAATCGCATTGTCGGCGAGCTTGGCGGCCGGCCGATCGAACTACGCCGCTGAAAATCAGGGACAGACCCCGTTTTCCCTGCGCGGAGCTGCGAAAAACGTGGTCTGTCCCCGATTTTTCGGGTCTAGAGGACTTTGCCCGGATTCATCAGGCCCTTCGGATCGAGCGCTTCCTTGAGCCGCCGCATGAGCTCCAGCTCGAGCGGCTGCTTGTGTCTGCGGATCGCCTCGCGCTTGGCCTGGCCCAGGCCGTGCTCGGCGGAGATCGAGCCGCCAAGCCGCTCGACGGTGTCGTAGACGATCCGGTTCACCGCGTCGCGCTTCTCGAGCAGCGCCTGCGACCCGACGTTGTAGTGAAGGTTGCCGTCGCCGACATGACCGAAGCAGAAGATCCGCACCCCGGGGAAAGTCGCGGCCAGCGCGCCTCCGGCGCTCCCGATGAACTCGGGAATTTTCGAGATCGGCATCGAGATGTCGTGCTTGACGTTCGCGAACTGCGCTTCGGGGATGCTTTCGCGGATGCGCCAGAGGCTGCGCGCCTGCTCGACGCTTTGGGCGATCACGGCTTCGCGGTCCGCAAGCGCCTGCTCGACACGCGTCTGCAGGTCCTCAGTGTCGGCGAATTGCGCAAGGACATACCAGGGATGCGGCGCACCCAGCGGATCGCGCGTGCCGGCGACGTGGGAAAGCACTGCCTCGAGGCAAGTACGCGAGACGAGCTCGAAGGCGGAAATGCGCTCGCCCAGGCGCTCGCGCAGCGCGGCGAGCAGCTCGACCGCTTCGTGGGCGCTGTCGAGCGCAATCCAGGCGGTCGCGCCGGCGGCCGGCTTCGGATAGAGCCGCAGCACCGCCGCCGTGATCACGCCGAGCGTGCCTTCGGCGCCGAGGAAGAGCTGCTTCAGGTCGTACCCGGTGTTGTCCTTGCGGAGACCGCGCAGCCCGTCCCACACCTGCCCGTCGGGCAGCACCACCTCGAGGCCGAGCACCTGCTCGCGCGCGTTGCCGTAGCGCAGGACGTTGACGCCCCCGGCGTTGGTCGAGAGATTGCCGCCGATCTGGCAGCTCCCTTCGGCCGCGAGGGAGAGCGGGAAGAGGCGCCCCGCCTCGTCGGCCGCGCGCTGCACCGCGGCCAGCACGCATCCCGCTTCCACCGTGATCGTGTCGTTCAGCGCATCGAGCGCCCGGATGCGGTTCATGCGGCCGAGGGCGAGCACGATCTCGCGCCGCGCGCCGGTCGGCACCGAGCCGCCGACGAGGCCGGTATTCCCGCCCTGGGGCACGACTGCGACGCTCTCGCGCGCGCACAGCGCGACCACCCGCGCGACTTCCTCGGTGCTCGCCGGCCGGACGACGCACTCCGCCGGCGCCGAGTACTGCTTGCGCCAGTCGGTGAAGTACGGTTTCGTGTCCGCGGGCGCCGTGAGCACGTGGGCCGCGCCTACAATGTCGCCCAGGCGCCGTTGCAAGGTCATCCTTGAACACTATTCGGCTTCTCTTCGTTTGGCTAGCCGGGCTCTGCGTTGCCCTCGCGCAGGAGCGGCCTGCGCCGGCGCATCTGACGATTACCGTCGGCGCGGCGATCTCGCAGACCGGCGCGCACGCCGAGCTCGCCGCCGATTACCTCAAGGGCCTGCAGCTGTGGCGCGAGCAGATGAACGAATCCGGCGGCCTGCTCGGGCGCCGTGTCGAGCTGCGCGTGGTCGACGACAACTCACAAGCGGTGCGCGCGCGCGAGCTCTATGCGGAGCTGCTGCGCGACCCCAAGGTCGATCTGCTGATCGGCCCCTACGGCTCGGCCGCCACGCTGCTGGCTGCCGCCGAAGCCGAGCGTGCTCGCCGCGTGATGGTGAATGGCGCCGGGCCGGCAGCCGTGGTGCACAGCCGGCCGGGGCGGTTCGTCTTCCAGACCGCGGTGCCTTACTCCGTGTACGGCCTTGGCGTGCTGCCTGTGGCCGAGACGGCCGAGCTGCGCAGGCTCTTTATCCTGGCGCGCGACGATGCCGCATCCCGCGAAATGGCCGAGGCAACGCGCAACACGGCTCTGAACGGCTTCGTGCCCGGCGAAGTCGAGCTCTATCGCCCCGGCACCGTCGACTTCGCCGCGCAGGTGGCGAAGGCGCGCGCCGCGAAAGCCGAGGCGTGGATCGCCTTCGGCGACGTGCGCGACGCCGCCGAGATGGTCAAGACCTTCAAGCGCCTGGACTACGCGCCGCAGCTGTTTTTCGCCGGCGCCGCCTCGCACCCGCGCTTCATCGCGCTGCTCGGCCAGGACGCGGAGTTCAGCCTCGGGGTGGTCGATTTCGATCCGCGCGTCGGCGACGCGGAAGCGCGCGCGTTCACGAAGGCGTTCACCGTCCGGTGGACCGTGCCGCCGCAGCTCGCCGCGGCCGAGGGTTACACGGCGGGCACGGTGCTCGCCGCGGCAGTGCGCAGCGCCGGCAATCTCGACCAGGAAAGGCTGCGCGCGGCACTCGCCGAGCTCGAGCTGCCGACAGCGCTCGGCAAGTACCGCGTCGCGCCGGAAAACGGCGCGCAGATCGGCTTCAGGCCCGCGCTGGTGCAGATCCGCAGAGGGCGCCCGGAGACCGGCACGCCGCTTCTGCCGTACCCGCAATGGAGCGAGAGGGCGTTGATCAAATGAACCGTTCGTTTCTTTTCGCGCCCGGCAACGTGGCGCGCCGCGTCGAGAAGGCGCTCACCCTGGACGCGGACGCCGTGATCGTCGATCTCGAGGACTCGGTCGCGCTCGCCGAAAAGGCGGCGACGCGGAAGGCCGTCGCCGCCGCGCTCGAGCGCCCGCGGCGCCCGCGAGGCTACGTGCGCGTGAACGCGCCCTCGAGCGTTTTCTGCTTTGACGATCTGACTGAGGTCCTGCACCGCGGGGTCGAGGGCGTGGTCCTTCCCAAGGTCGAAAGCGCGGCCGACCTGCACGCGATCGACTGGGTGATCTGGAACCTCGAGCGCAGCCGCGGCATTGCCGAGGGCTCGATCGACCTGGTGCCGCAGATCGAGACCGCGGCGGGCGTGCAGCGAATCGATCGCGTCCTGCAGGCGCGCAGCCTTCGCCCATACAGGGGGCCTTGGCGCGTGAAGCGGGTCGCCTTCGGCGCCGCCGACTACGCCCATGAGCTTGGCCTGACGGTCGGTCTGGAAGAAACCGAGCTGGCCGAGGTGCGCGCCCGCGTCGTGCTTGCCTCGCGCGCCGCGGGGCTCGAGGGGCCGATCGACAGCCCGTGGTTCCATTTCAAGGAAGCCGGCGGGTTCGCGCGCTCGCTCGATCGCAGCCGCCGCGGCGGCTTCCAGGGCCGGCTGTGCGTGCACCCCGACCAGATCGCGCCGGTGAACGCGGCCTACCTGCCGAGCGGCGAGGAGCTCGCGCGCGCCGAGCGCATCGTCGCCGCGTTCAAGCAGGCCGAGGCGAAGGGAGAGGCCGCCGTCCAGATCGATGGCGAGATGGTGGACTACCCCGTCGCATACCGCGCTCAGGCGCTGCTGGACAGGGTTCGCAAGAACTGAAAGTCTTTCTTCCCGTCGCCGCGACGCTGGCGATCCAGACGCTGGTGTCGACCGCCGTTTATTGCGCCCCGGTGATGGCGCCGGCCGCGGCGCCGGCGCTCGGGGTGACGCCTGCGGCGGTCGGCTATTTCGTCACGGTGGTGTATCTCGGCTCGATGATCGGCACGGTGACGGCCGGCGGCTGGGTCGGGCGCTTCGGGCCGATCCTGGTCTCGCAGGCCGGCCTGCTGCTTTGCCTCGCGGGGCTTGCTGTCGCCGCGAGCGGATCGCTGCCCGCGGTCCTCGTAGGGGCGCTCCTCCTCGGCCTGGGCTACGGGCCGGCGACCCCGGCGAGCTCGGTGATCCTGGCGCGCACCGCTCCGCCGCACCTGCTCGCCCTGATGTTCTCGATCAAGCAGACCGGCGTGCCGCTCGGCACGGCGATCGCCGGCGCCGCGGTTCCCCTGATGGTGCTCGCTCTCGGCTGGCAGGCCGCCGCGCTCGCCATCGGCATCGCCTGCGCACTCTGCGCCGCCGCGCTGGCGCCGATCCGCGGCCGCTATGACGCCGGCCGCAATCCGGCGGCGCCGGCGTCGATCCGCTCGGCATTCGCGCCGGTCGCCCTCATCGTGCGCGACCGAACGCTCCTCGAGCTGTCGCTGGTGTCGTTCATCTACGGCGGCATGCAAATAACACTGCTCGCCTACCTGGTCACGTTCTTAGTCGAAAGTTTCTCCCTCTCTCTTGTCCTGGCGGGAATGGTAATGGCGGCGTCGCAGCTCACCAGCGTCGCGGCGCGCATCGGTTGGGGCCTATTCGCCGACCGCATCGCGACCCGGCGCGCAACGCTCGGCCTCCTCGGCATTGGCATGGGCCTCACCGCGATCACCGCGCTGGCGGCGTCGCCCGCCTGGCCGTTGTGGGCGCTGTTCGCTTTCGCCATGGCCTACGGCGCCACCGCCGTGGGCTGGAACGGCGTGTTCCTTGCCGAGATCGCGCGCCGCGCGCCGCGCGATCGCATCAGCGACGCCACCGGCGGCTCTGCATTTTTTACATTCCTCGGCGTGGTTGTTACACCGCCTCTTTTCCATCTTGTTTTGGTTCTGACGGGGTCGTACGGCGCCACTTACGCGATTTTCGGCGTGCCGGCGCTCGCCGCCGGTCTGCGCCTGCTCCTGACCGCTAAAATCGCGCGCGATGCCACCCATTCCTGAAGGCTTCCGGAAAATCGAGCGCCTGAGCCCGTTCAACGCGCTCGTTGGCCCGCTCTACGAGCGGCGCGACGGCGAGACGGTGTCGATCGGCCTCGCCATCGAGGATAAGCACGCCAACTCGCGCGGCATCTGCCACGGCGGCGTGCTCGCGACGCTCGCCGACCTCGCGCTCGGCTACGCCATGCTCGCCAAGTCGGGCGAAATAGGGGGACAAAGGCACGGCAGCTTCGTTACGGCGCACCTCGCGGTCGACTACGCCGGCGCCGCCAGGCCCGGCGACTGGATCGAATCGAAGGTCGAAATCCAGCGCGTGGGGTCGCGGCTGGCGTTCGCCAATTGCTACCTGATCAGCAACGAAAAGCCCATCGTGCGGGCGAGCGCGATTTTCGCGCGTGATGGCAAGGGTGAATGAAGGCCCGCGTGGTCCTCGCGGCGGGGCTGTGGATGCCCGCGGTCGCGATGGCACTGCTCTCCTCGCGGCTGAAGCGCCGCGGCTACGAGGTGCATGTCTTTGACTACCGCGGCCGCAGTCCCCATGACGCCAACGTCGAAGCGCTGGCGGATTTCGCTCCCGGCAAGACGCTCTTCGTCGGCCACAGCCTGGGCGGCGTGCTGATCCTCGACATGCTGATGCGCCACCCGGAGATCCCGGCCGATGCCGCGGTGCTACTCGGCGCGCCGGTGCGCGGTTGTCTCGCCGGGCGTCGTCTCGGGCGCGCGGGGCTCGGCCGCTGGATGATGGGCGCGTGCCGTGCGCTCTGGGAGGAGCGTGCGGCGCGTTGGACGCGCGCAGCGCCGCTCGGCGTCGTCGCCGGCACGCTGCCGCTCGGACTCGGGCGCGCTCTCGGCGGCGCGCTGCCGGGCCCGAACGACGGCGTGGTCTGCGTGGAGGAAACCAGCGTCGACGGCATGACCGGCCGCGCGCTGGTGCGCCAGGGCCACAGCATGCTCATCGTCTCCGGAGAGGTCGGCGGCCTGGTCGAGCGCTTCCTCGCTTCAGGGCGATTCGCATGAGGTGGTTTGTTGGAATTTTGCTTTTCGTGCTGATCGCCGGATGCCAGTCCTTTGACTATTACACGCAAGCCATCGGCGGCCACCTCAAGATGATGGCGAGGGCGCGGCCGGTGTCGGACTGGATCGCCGACCCGGCGACGCCGCCCGAGCTGAAACAGCGCCTCGAAACCGCGCGCCGCATCCGCGAGTTCGCCTCGAAGAGTCTCAAGCTGCCCGACAACAACAGCTACCTCACGTATGCCGATCTCGACCGCTCCTACGTGGTGTGGAACGTGTTCGCCGCGCCGGAGTTCTCGGTCGAGCCGAAGAAGGAGTGCTTCCCCTTCACCGGTTGCGTGAGCTATCGCGGCTTCTATTCGGAAGACGACGCGCGCCGGCATGCCGTCCGGCTGCGCGAACAGGGCTACGACGTGTACGTGGGCGGCGTGCCGGCCTATTCGACCCTGGGCTGGTTCGACGACCCCCTGCTCTCCACCTTCATCCGCTACTCCGATGCGCAGCTCGCTCGCCTCGTGTTCCACGAGCTCGCGCACCAGCTGGTGTACGCGCGCGACGATACGACCTTCAACGAGTCGTTCGCCGTGACGGTGGAACAGGAGGGCGTCAAGCGCTGGCTGGAATCCGAGAAACGCGCGGGCGAGCTCGCGGGGTTCCATGCTGCCCAAGCGCGCCAGCGCGAGCTCGCCGAGCGCGTCAGCCAGGCGCGCGAGCGCCTCGCGGGGGTGTACCGCATGGACCTGGCGCGCGAGGCGATGCTCGAGCACAAGCGCGGCGAATGGGACCGGCTGCGCGCTTCCTATCCGGCGCTCCCCGCCGAACCGAACAACGCGTTTCTCCTTTCGATCGCGGTGTACACCGAGCTCGTGCCGGCATTCGAGCGCCTGCTCGCCGAGAGCGGAGACCTCGAGGACTTCTACCGCCGGGTGAAGAAGCTGGCGGCGGCCAAGCAGCCCGAGCGCGACGCCTACTTCAGGAAAGAGGGATATCCACGACCTTCTTGAACGCGGCCCGCGCGCATAGCCGGTCGAACCAGCGCTGCAGGTTCGGGTGCGCGGGGCGCTCGATCGGCAGCCGCATCCACAGGTGCACGTGGCAGCCGAGCGGGATGTCGCCGATGGTGAGGCTGTTGCCGGCGAAATAGGGCTTGTGCGAAAGCGCCTGGTCGGGGATCGCGAGCAGCTCGCCGCATTTCTTGCGCGCTTCCTCAATCGCTTTAAGGTCGCGCTTCTCGGGCGGCGTGCGCACCAGCCCCCAGAACACCGTGCGGAACTGCGCCTGGAAGGTGTAGGCCCAGTCCATCCAGCGGTCGGAGTCGGCGCGCTGCCTGAGGTCCGCCGGCCAGAGCGTGCCGGCGCCGTGCTTGGCTGCGAGGTAGCGAACGATCGCATGCGATTCCCACAGCACGAAGCCGTCGTCGTCGATCGTCGGCACGAGCGAGTTCGGGTTCATCTTCATGTACTGCGGGGTCTTGACCACGCCGTGCTCCATGCCGGCGTCGATGCGCTCGTACTTGAGCCCGAGCTCCTCCATCACCCACAGGGCCTTCTTGACGTTGACCGAGTTCACCCGGCCCCAGATCTTCAACATAGACACCTCAAGAAGCGAAAATCAGGGACAGACCACGTTTTAGAAGCCGACTGCCTGACCGTCCCGCCGGGGATCACTCGCAACGAAATAGCCGCCATCGAGCTTCCAGATGAGCTGCGCGCTGCCGAACTGGTTGTAGTCGTCGATCGTGACGATGCGGTGGCCCCGGCGCTGCAGCCCTTCCAGCGTTGCCGGCGGGAAGCGCCCGTCCTCGACGCTCACGTCCATGTTCTGCACGAAGCGGAAGCGCGCGCCGTCGCACGCCGCCTGCGGACTCTGGCCGTAGTCGGCGATGCGCACCATCACCTGGGCGTGGCCCTGCGGCTGCATGGTGCCGCCCATCACGCCGAAGCTCATCACGGGCGCGCCTTCGCGCGTGACGAAGCCGGGGATGATGGTCTGGTAGGGACGCTTGCCCGGGCCCACGCAGTTCGGGTGGCCGGCCTGCAGCGTGAAGGTCGCGGCGCGGTTCTGCAGCGAGATGCCGTCGACCACCACGCCCGAGCCGAAGCCCATGTAGTTCGACTGGATGAAGGACACCATCATGCCCGAGGCGTCGGCGGCGGCGAGGTACACCGTGCCGCCCCTGGGCGGCTTGCCCGGGCCGAAATCCTGCGCGCGCTTCGGATCGATCAGCCTGGCTCTTTCCTTCAGATAGCTCTTGTCCAGGAGCGACGAGGGGCGAACGTCCTTCATGTGGTCGACGTCGGCGACATAGCGCCAGGCGTCGGCGAAGGCGAGCTTCTGCGCCTCGATCTGCAGGTGCACGCTGTCGGGCCCGTCGACCGGGTGCGAGCGCAGGTCGAAGTGCTCGAGCATGCCGAGCGCCATCAAAGCGACGATACCCTGGCCGTTGGGCGGGATCTCGTGCAGCGTATAGCCGCGGTAGTCCATCGTCAGGGTGTCGACCCAGTCGGACTTGTGCGCGGCCATGTCGGCGGCGCGCATCGCGCTCCCGTGTTTCTTCGCGTGCGCTTCGAGCCTTTCCGCGAATTCCCCGCGATAGAAGGCCTCACCACGAGTGGATGCGATTTTTTCCAGGACGTTGGCGTGCGCCGGAAACCTGAAGCGTTGGCCGGGTCTGGGAGGGCGACCGTCCGGAAGGAAAGCCTCGGCAAAGCCGGGTTGATTCTTGAGTTCGGGAACTTGCTTTTCCCATTGGCCGGCGATCGTCGGTGAGACGAGGAAACCCTCGCGGCCGTATTGAATCGCTCGCTCGAACAGCTTCCCGAACGGCAGCTTGCCCCAGCGCTTGTGCATCTCCATCCAGGCCGAGACGCAGCCGGGCACGCTCACCGAGTTCCAGCCTCGCACCGGCATCGCCTTCTGGCCGGCAAAATATTCGGGGCTCCACGCCGCGGGCGAGCGGCCGGAGGCGTTGAGTCCGTGGAGCCGGCTGCCGTCCCAGACGATCGCATAGGCATCCGAGCCGATGCCGTTCGACACCGGCTCGACCAGGGTCAGGGTGATCGCGGTGGCGAGGATCGCATCGACGGCGCTGCCGCCGGCAGCGAGCATCTGCAGGCCGGCCTGCGCGGCGAGCGGCTGCGAGGTCGAAACCACGTTCGCTGCGAGCAGCGGCTTGCGCGGCCAGGCATAGGGGTTGGCCCACGAAAACGTGGGCGGGTGTTCCATCTTCATGCGGTGGGCGCCTGGTTCATGCGGACCAGGCCTATTCTAAGAGATCAGACGGTACGGACCTGCTGCAGGTCGGTGAGCCCCCGGATGACCTTGTCGATGCCGTCCTGCTTCAGGGTCCGCATGCCGTTCGCCGTGGCGGCGGCGGCGATCTCCTGCACCGGGGCGCGGGTCTGCACCTGGCGCTTGATCGCCGCGTTCGCGACCAGCAGCTCGTAGATCCCCATGCGGCCTTTGTAGCCGGTGCGGTCGCACTTCGCGCAGCCCTTGGCGCGATAAAGCACGATTCCCCGGGGCTGGCTGCGCCAGCCCTGCAGGACCTTGCCCGGGTCGCCGTGATCGCCACAGTACTCGGTGGCGAGCTCCTCGAGTTCCGGGGTGCTCGCCGCATATCCGGTCTTGCAATCCGGGCACAGCCTGCGCACCAGGCGCTGCGCCAGCACGCCGAGCAGGGCGTCTGCGAAATTGAACGGATCCATGCCGAGGTCGAGCAGCCGGATCACGCTTTCCGGCGCGCTGTTGGTGTGCAGGGTGGAGAGCACGAGGTGGCCGGTCAGCGAGGCCTCGATCCCCATCTTGGCGGTCTCGGCGTCGCGCATCTCGCCCACCATGATGATGTCGGGATCGGCGCGCATGAAGCTGCGCATCGCCGCGGCGAAGGTCCAGCCGATCTTGGGATTCACCTGCACCTGGCGCAGGCCCGGCTGCGCGATCTCGATCGGATCCTCGGCGGTCCAGATTTTCGTTTCCGCGGTGTTGATCGAGCCGAGCAGGGAATGCAAGGTCGTCGTCTTGCCGGAGCCGGTCGGGCCGCACGCGAGGAACAGGCCGTGCGGCCGGGTGATGAGGTGCCTGATGCGCTCGAGCGTCTGCGGGTCGAAGCCGAGCTCGGCGAGCGGCACCGGCGTCGCCGCGGCGAGGACGCGCATCACCACGTCTTCCAGGCCGCCGGCGGTGGGAATGGTGGCCACGCGCAGGTCGACGTCGAGCGGCCCGAAGCGCCGGAACTCGATCTTGCCGTCCTGGGGCTTGCGCCGCTCGGTGATGTCGAGATGGCACATGATCTTGATGCGCGACACGAGCGCCTTGCGGAACTTCGACGGCAGGTCGAGATAGGGCACGAGCACGCCGTCCTTGCGGAAGCGCACGCGCAGGTTGCGGCCCGCCGCGTTGGTCTCGACGTGGATGTCGGAAGCCTGCTGCTCGATCGCGTCGACGATCATCTTGTTGACCAGCTGGACCAGCGCGCTGTCCTGGGCGGCGGATTGGGTCTCGTCCAGGTCGGCGTCGGCGGTCTCGACCGAGAGGCGGTGGGTGAGCTCGCCGATGGCGAGATCGGGGGTCTTGCGCACGGAGGAAAGCGGCGCTTGTGTCGGGCCGTAGCAGCGTTCGAGCGCCGCGCGGATGTCGTCGCCCGACGCCATGACCGGCAGGAGCTTCATGCCGGCGACGAAGCGCAATCCCTCGAGCTTCGCCATGTCGGTCGGGTTTTCGACCGCGACCACCAGCGAGGTTTCGGCTTCGGCGACCGGCAGGGTCTGGAAACGGTGCGCGACCGCGGCCGGCACGCGCTTCAGCACTTCGGGCGCGATGTGGAAGTTCTTCAGGTTGACGAAGGGGACCCCGAGCTTCCTCGCCATCAGCGCGTTCACGACCTCGGCGTCGACCACGCCCATGTCGGCGAGGATCTGGCCGAGCGGCACGCTGCGGTCGCGCGCCTCGATGGCGAGCGCTTCCTGGAGCTCGTCTTCGGTGAGGTAGCCGAGATCCACCAGGGTCTCGCCGATCTTCTGCATCGGCTGGGCGCGCTGCTGCTTGAGCGCCGTGCTCAGCTGCTCCGGCGAGACGATCTGGTGCTCGGTGAGGTAGTCGCCGAAGCGCCGCGCGCGCATCGCCTGCTGCTTGGAGAGCGCCGCGTCGACCGCCTCGGCGGAGGCGAGGTTCTCGTCGACCAGCATTTCGCCCAGCGGCTTGCCGATGCTCGCCGAGCGCGTCGCGCCCACCGGCACGAACCAGCGCGTGACATACCCCTCCTGCTCCGGCGGAAACAGGAACAGGCCGCACAGCGCGTGGACCGCGCCGACCGTTTCCCCCAGGAAGGTCTTGCCGTTCGCCAGGCCGATCGCGAACGGCTGGCGCTCGGACGCGGCGAACAGCGCGTCGCTGTCGTCGATCGGCATCGGCTGGCGCCGCAGCGTCACCGGCTGCAGCAGCTGCACCCGAAGCAGCGAGGAGAACGCGACGTTGAGGTCGTCGCCCGAATCATGGCTGCGGAACTTGAGCTGCGCCTCGTCGGGCCTGAAGTCGAGCATCGTGCCCGAGGTCTTGGCGCCGTCCCGGAACACCAGCATGCACTCGTCGCTGTGCCGGGAAGGATCGGAGAATTCGTAGTACGGCGGAGCCGGCCAGACAAAGCGCTGCGCGGAGACGGCTTTCGCCTTCGCCGCGAGCTGGTCGCGCGCCATCTGCGACGTGATGTCCGGCGAGCCCTTGGACCTGAAGCTCATGCCGTCACGCTCTCGAAGTCGAGCACCACGCGTCCGAGAACGCGGCCTGCCTTGAGATCCTCGAGCGCCGCGCTCGCGGCTTCGGCCGCTCGCGTCTCGACCGGCGCGGCCTTGATCTTGCGCTTCTTCGCGAGCGCCACGACCTCCTTGAGCTCCTGCAGGTTGCCGACGTACGAGCCGACGATGCCGATGGCGCGCTGCGCGATCGGCGGCAGCGGATGGACGAGCTCGCCGCCGTACAGCCCGCAGATCACGTAGCGGCCGCCTTTCCGCAAGGCGCCGATGCCGAGCGCCGCGGTCGCCGGGCTGCCGACGAAATCGATCGCCGCGGCGATGCCTTGCAGCTGTTGCATCGCATCTTGCGCTTTCGTGTTCAGAGTCGTCTTTGCGCCTTGCTTGCTTGCGGCGGCAAGCTTCGCGTCATCGATGTCGCAGGCGACGATGTGCTTCACGCCTTTCGCGCGCAGCACCGAGATGCCGATCAAGCCGAGCCCGCCGCAGCCGAGCACCGCGACGCGATCCTGCGCGCCGATCGGCGGCAGCTTTGCCGCGGCGCTGTAGGCGGTGAGGCCGGAGCAGGCGAGCGTCGCGGCGAAGCCCTCTTCGATGCCGGCGGCATCCACCAGGTACTTGGGATCCGGAACCAGCACGTGGGTGGAATACGCGCCGGGCCGGCTGACGCCGAGGAAGCGGATGCCGGAGACGCAATAGTTGTCCTGCCCCGCCTTGCAGACCGCGCACTTGCCGCACCCGATCCACGGGTACACGATTTTCTTTTGCCCTACCCGCACACCGCGAGCCCGGGGGCCTAGTGCTTCGATCACCCCAAAGGGCTCATGTCCCAGCGTGAAAGGCGGGATGCAGCCGCGCTCCTTCACGTAGAAGCGCTTGCCGCCGCCGAGGTCGAAGTAGCCGTCCCAGATGTGCACGTCGGAGTGGCACACGCCGGCGCGCGTGATCCGCACCAGCACTTCCGTCCCCTGGGGTTTCGGAGTCTCAAGAGCAACCCGCTGCAGCGGCTTGCCGTGCTCGATGATCTGGTAGCTGATCACGCTTTCCCCGCTTCAGTCAGTGCCTGATCCAGGTCCCAAAGGAGGTCGTCGAGCGTCTCGATGCCGACCGAGATGCGGATCATGTCCGGCGTGACGCCCGCTTTCAGCTGATCGGCTTCCTCCATCTGACGGTGCGTGGTCGAAGCGGGATGGATCACCAGCGTCTTCGCATCTCCGATGTTCGCGAGGTGGCTCATGAACTGCGCCGCCTCGATGAACCGCTCCCCCGCCTTGGCCCCTCCTCTCACACCGAAGTTGAGCAGGCCCGAAGCCCCCTTGGGCAGGTATTTCTTGGCTAGGGCGTGATATTTGTTGTCAGGAAGCCCGGGGTAGTTGACCCAGGCGACGCGCGGATGGCCCTGGAGAAACCGGGCCACGGCGAGGGCGTTCGCGCAATGGCGCTCCATGCGCACGTGCAGCGTCTCCAGGCCCTGCAGCAGCAGCCAGGCGTTGAGCGGCGCGAGCGCCGGGCCGAAGGTGCGCATGATCTCCATGCGCGCCTTCATGGTGTAGCCGAAGTCGCCGAAGGTCTCGTGGAAGATCACCCCGTGGTAGCCGGGCGAGGGGCTGGTGAACTCGGGGAACTTGCCGTTGCCCCAGTTGAACTTGCCCGACTCGACGATCACGCCGCCCATCGTGGTGCCGTGGCCGCCGATGTACTTGGTCGCCGAGTGCACCACGATGTCCGCGCCCCACTCGAGCGGCCGGCACAGGTACGGCGAGGGCACGGTGTTGTCGAGCACTAGCGGGATCTCCGCTTCGTGCGCGATCTTCGCCAGCGCCTCGATGTCGACGATGTTGATGAGCGGATTGCCCAGGGTTTCGGCGTATAGCAGCTTGGTGTTTTTCTGGATCGCTTTCCTGAAGTTCTCCGGCTCGTCCGGGTTGACGAACGTCGTCTCGATGCCCAGCTTCTTCAAATTCACGTGCAGCAGCGTGTGCGTGCCGCCGTAGAGCGTGGAGGCGGAGACGATGTGATCGCCGGCGCTGCACAGCGTGAGGATCGCGGTCGCCTCGGCGGCCTGGCCGGTGGCGCAGGCGAGCGCCGCGCGCCCGTTCTCGATCGCCGCGACGCGCTCCTCGAGCACCGCCACCGTCGGATTGG
>DATBSZ010000227.1:0-7232 GCA_036559525.1 Burkholderiales bacterium | reverse complement strand
CCGGACTCGGTGATCGGCGTGCGCCCGGCGGTGAACAGGATCGGCACGTTCTGCCGCGAGGCGTTGATCAGGCCGTTGAGCGAGTTCGCGGTGCCGACGCCGACGTGCACCATCATCGCCTGCGGCCGCCCGGTCACCATGGCGTAGCCGTGCGCCATGGCGACACCCATGTTCTCGTGCGGCACGATCACGATCTCGGGCAGGCGCCAGCCGAGCTTCTGCCCCTTGGCGTAGGCTTCGACCACGGGGGCGAAGTCGGTGCCGCCGTTGGCGAAGAGATACTCGATGCCGCGCGCGGCGAGCAGTCCGAGCCAGGCGTCGGCTGCCGTTTCGGGTTTGAAGGTCACGGGATGGTCGGGCTTCATACGGGAATCTTAATCCTTAGCCAGGTTTCGCCGGGCGTACGCTCGATGGTGGCCGTATCGTGCGCGGGGTTCATCGTGTACGTCAGATGGCAAAGGTCGCGCACGTGCGACAGCACCGCAGGCCGGAATATTGCCGCGTTCGTGCCTTCGCAGCGCGCGGACTTCACGAGCAGGCCGTTGGTGCCCTGCGCCTGCAGGTAGGCCCCCAGCGGTTGCGTATACGCGTAGCTCGCGCGGTCCACGAGCCGCGGCTCGGCCGCCTCCTTGCCCTGCAGGTCGATGAGGATCGCTTCGCAGCGCACCTGGAACACGCGTCGCTCCAGCCGAATGTCTCTATTCAACGATGGGAAGCTGTCCATGAGAAAGCGGTGCCGGTGGTACGCCGTTTCGTACACCGTGGTCTCGAGCTGGAGCGACCCGTACCAGACGCCGTAGCGCAGGCCGTCCGAGAACCGGGTGCCTTGCCCGTTGAAATTGGCGAACGGAAACGTGATCACCGTGCCGTAGTCGAACGGGCGGGTGATGAGGGGCGAGTCGCTCGGAATTCGCCCTGCCGCTTCGGCGGCGATGGCTACGGCCTGGTCGCCGTGGTCGGGCGAGAGGTCGTCGAACAGGTCCTGCGAAACCCGGATCGTCTGGATATTGCGCACCAGGTCGCCGTGGTAGTCGGCAACCTCGCGCAGCAGGTTTTCGTACACCTACCGGCCGCGCTCGAAATCCAGGTAGCGCCGCACGGCGATCAGGCCCTCGAAGCCCTGCTTCATGATTTCAAGCGGAGCGCGCTCGCCGAAGCGCCGGTTCGGCGCGCTTACCCAGCGGTAGGCGAGATCGCGGTCCTGCGGGAACAGGATGCGCAGCGCCTTGTGGATGCCGAGCACGTGGCCGGCGCGCGCCAGCAGGTCGGCGCTGTCGGCGAAGGGCTCGCCGCGGCGGTAGCGCGCGATCGTGGAGCGCGACTGCGCCGACAGGCCGAGCAGCGACGCCTGGTCGTTGAGCGGCAATTTCCAGTGCTCGAGGAGAGAAACCACCATCTTCGCGAGCCGCTCCCGGCTCGCCCGGCTTCGCAGATCGACCTTCGGCGCGGGTTCCTTCATGTACGAGATAGTACGTTATCAGTACTAATTGGTACAGACCGGATGGCGGATTGTCAAACCTACTTTGACAGGGTAGGCTTTGCGCATGAGCTGCGCAGAACGCCTAGTGGAGCTTTTCGGCAGCCAGGCCGAGGTCGCCCGGGCGTTCCAGCTCGACCGCGCCGTGGTCCACAACTGGGTCAAGACCGGCTACGTGCCGGCGCGCTGGGCCGGCGAGGTCGAGCGCGTCACCCAGGGCCGCATCAGCGCGACGGAAGTCGTCAACGAAGCCAGCGCAAAAAATCCGGTGCGGGTGAAATCCCGCCCCGAGAACGCACCATTTGGCGTTTTCTCCGAGGAAAACATGAGCCAGTTTGCTCCCACGAAGCGCATCCAGTCCTTCCACCCGCCGCAGCGCACGCTGATGGGCCCGGGGCCGACCGAGATCCATCCGCGCGTGCTCACGACGATGAGCCAGCCCGCCATCGGCTACCTCGACCCGGTCTTCGTCGAGATGATGGAGGAGCTGAAGGCGCTGCTGCGCTACGTGTACCAGACCAAGAACGCGCTCACCTTCCCGCTGTCGGGGCCGGGCTCGGTCGGCATGGAGTACTGCTTCGTCAACATGGTCGCCCCGGGCGACAAGGTCGTGGTCTGCCAGAACGGCGTGTTCGGCGGCAGGATGCTGGAAAACGCGGCGCGGGCGGGCGGCAACCCGGTGGTGGTCGAGGACAAGTGGGGCGAGCCGGTCGACCCGCAGAAGCTCGAGGACGCCCTGAAGAAGAACAAGGACGCCAAGGTGGTGGGGTTCGTGCACGCGGAGACTTCCACCGGCTGCCAGTCGGACGCGAAGCTCCTCGCGCAGATCGCGCACAAGCACGGCGCGATGGTGATCGTGGACGCGGTGACCTCGCTCGCCGGGACGCCGGTGAAGGTCGACGAGTGGGAGCTCGATGCCATCTACTCGGCGAGCCAGAAGTGCCTCTCCTGCACGCCCGGGCTGTCGCCGGTGTCGTTCTCCGAGCGCGTGGTCGAGCACGTGAAAAAGAGGAAGGACAAGATCCACAGCTGGTTCATGGACATGAACCTCCTGTTCAACTACTGGACCGCCGGCACGCGCACCTACCACCACACGGCGCCGACCAACTCGCTGTTCGCGCTGCACGAGGCGCTGCTCCTCATCCGCGAGGAAGGGCTGGAAAACTCGTGGGCGCGCCACACGCGCCACCATCTGGCGCTCAAGGCCGGGCTGGAGGCGATGGGGCTGCGGTTCCTGGTGGCGGAAAAGCACCAGCTGCCGCAGATGAACGCCGTGGTCTGCCCCGAAGGGGTGAACGAGGAAGAAGTGCGCCGCACGCTCCTCGCCGAGTTCGGCCTCGAGATCGGCGCCGGCCTGGGGCCGCTCAAGGGCAAGATCTGGCGCTTCGGCCTGATGGGCTACAGCTGCCGCCCGGACAACGTCATGCTTTGCCTGTCGGCGCTCGGCTCGGTGCTTTCCGACATGGGCGTGCCGGTGCACGTCGGCGATGCCGAGGCGGCCGCGCACGGGGCCTATGCCCAGATGCACGTGAAAGACGCACAACGCAAGAAGCGGGCGGCTTAAGAACCTGAATCAGGGACGGACCACGTTTTTCTCGCACAATGGGGAAAACGTGGTCTGTCCCTGATTTCGTTTGGACACCTTAACGCACGCTCTGTCCGGCGCGCTCCTCGCGCGCGCAACTGCGCCGAAGGACGCGTCGCCGCGCTCGCTTCCGCGGCGCATAGCCGCCGGGTTCTTCGCCTGCGCTGCCCCGGACCTCGATTTCGTCATCGGCTTCGTCGGACCGGTCGAATACCTGCTCACGCACCGCGGCGTCACGCACTCGCTCATCCTGCTGCCGGCGTGGGCGCTCCTGTATTCCTGGATCCTGGCCAAGATCCTGCGCGAGCCCGGCGGCTGGCGCGCGCTCTACGGCGTCACCGCGCTCGCGCTGCTCGTGCACATCGTGGGCGATCTCATCACCAGCTTCGGCACCATGATCCTCGCGCCCTTTTCCGACTGGCGCGCGGCGCTCGGCACGACCTTCATCATCGACCTCTGGTTCAGCGGCATCATCCTCGCCGGCCTGATCTTTTCCGCATTGTTTTCCAGAAGCAGGATTCCGGCGGTGGCCGCAGCCGTCGCGCTGGCGGGATACGTCGGCTTTCAATACCTGCAAAAGCAGCGCGCCCTGGATTTTGGGGCGGAGTACGCAGGTTCCATGGCAATTCGGGATGCCAGGATCACGGTGCATCCGCGGCCGGTCTCACCCTTCAACTGGACGGTGTTCGTGAGCGACGAAGAAGCGCATCGCTTCGCGCACGTGAATCTCGTGCGCAGGGAGCCGCGGCGCTACCGGCCCGGCGACGGCTTCATCGCCAGGATCGATTCTCCCTACCTGCCGGTGGAGCAGGCGATCTGGGTCAAGCGCTCGCGCTATGGCGAGACGGATAGCGCGATGATCCGGGACGCCTGGAACTCGGAGGGGCTCGCCTTCTTCCGCTGGTTTGCCGCCCTGCCGGCGTTCGACGGCCAGAGCGACGGCTCGACGTGCGTCTGGTTCACCGACCTGAGGTTTCTCACGCCGGGGCGCGAAACGATGCCGTTCCGCTACCGCGTGTGCCGCAGCCGCCCGGGCGCCCCCTGGCGCCTCGCTATCTCGTAGCCTGAGTCTTGATCTGCTGGACGAAGCGCTCGCCGAGCTGCGGCTGCCGCGAGTAGGCGTCGAGCACCGGCTGCATCTTCTCGCCGAGCGCATCGAGGCGCTCGCCTGGCGCCGGATGGGTTTTGAACATCAGCGCGAGCGCGGAGTCCTGGGCGTTCATCGCCTGCAGCGTCTGCAGCACCGAGGGCAGGCCGTAGGCGTCATAGCCGGCGCGCGCTGCGATCACCACGCCCAGGCGGTCGGCCTCGAGCTCGTCGGACTTGTCGAGGCCCCGGCTGTACATCTCGGTGCCGAAGGCGATCAGCTTGTCGCGCGCCGGCCCGGCGCGGTCCCTGAGCGCCGCCGACATCGCGTCGCCGGCGAGCGCGCTCTGCGCGCCTTTCTGGATTGCCTTGAGATGGTGCTTGCGCAGGACGTGCGCGACCTCGTGCCCCAGCACGCCGGCGAGCTCGGCCTCGTTTCTCATCCTGTCGAGCAGGCCTCGGGTGATGAAGATCGTGCCGCCGGGAACCGCGAACGCGTTCACGTTGGGCGAGTCGAGAACGCCGAAGTGCCAGGGCAGGTCCGCCCGCTCGGTCTGCGCCGCGACCCAGCGGCCGACGTGATTGACGTAGCGCTGCATCCGGGCATCGGCGACGAGGGGCGCAGCGCCGAGAAGCCGCGAAGCGACGTCCTTGCCGATCGCGATCTCCTCGGGCTCGTCGATGTCCTTGACCGCCTTGCCGACATTCTTGACCGTGTCGACCATCTTGTTGATGTCGAGGCTCGGCAGGCGGAATTGCGCGTGCGCCGCGGCGGCGAAGGCGAGCCCGGCGAGAAGAAGGAAGACTCTCATTTGGGATAGGCCACCGCCGTCGCGGACAGCTTGCCTTGCGCGGCGAAGCCTGCAGCCGCATCCCGGTCGGCGGCGAACTTCTCCAGCTTGGCAAGCTCGGCGGGATTGGGCTGCGCGTTGGCGATCTGCTCGGCATCCAGGCCGCGCACGCCGGTCGTCACCTGCGTGCCGCTCGAACCGGTGCGCGCGACGTTGAAGAGCTGGGTCACGCCCGTCGCGCCCGGCTTGGCGGAGGCGGTGCCTCCGAAGCGCAGCGCCAGCATGCGCACCCAGCCCTCGCCGGGCTGCGCCTTGACGCGGGTCCAGCCGCTCTTGCGCTCCAGCACTTCCACGGCGGCGTTCTCGGCGAGCGCGGCGAGGGTCGCGGAATCGCTGGCCGGTTCCTGCTTGAGCTCGGTCGCGCGGATCACGGTCGCCGGTTCCGCCAGGACGGCCATCGGGACAAGGAGCAGCAGAGCGAGGAGTCTCATCACTTTCTTCTTGGCTCGAGTAACTCTACGGGCTGGGCGCGGCCTTTCACGGGAAACGTTCCGCATGATACGAAATCGTACGCGCCGCCGCAGCGGTCGGCTGTGTCGCGCGACACAAGGATCCTGCGCTTTGCGTCCTTGGTGAGGCCCTCGATGCGGCTCGCGAGGTTCACGGTGTCGCCGATGGCGGTGTACTCGAGGCGCTTTGGCGACCCCATCAGCCCGACCACCGCCGGCCCGGAATGCAAGCCGATACCGACGTCGAAGTCGAGATCCTCGGCGCCGAGCTCGCGCTTGAACGCTTTCAGCACGTCGGCCATGTCGAGCGCGCACGCGACGGCGTTGCGGGCGTGCTCGGGGTCGTCGAGCGGCGCGCCCCAGATCGCCATGATGCAGTCGCCGATGTACTTGTCGAGCGAGCCGCCGTGGCGGACGACCACGTCGACCTGCAGGGAAAAGTAGCGGTTGAGGAGCGCGATCACCTCTTCGGGCTTGCGCGTCTCCGAGAGCGTGGTAAAGCCGCGGATGTCGGAGAAGAGCAGCGTCACTTCGCGCCGGCCGGTCTGGATCCCGCTGCCCTCGACCAGCTCCTTCACGACGTGCGGATTCACGAAGCGGGAGAACTGCGCCACCGCGGCGCGGCGCGCGTGGCGCTCGCGCAGGTATTCGGCGAGAGCGGCCGCGGCGTAGAACGTCCACGCCGCGGCAAGCGGGGTCAGCAGGGGCAGCAGCGTCAGCCAGCCGACCAGCAGCCATTGGCCGGCGACGAGCAGCGCCGTGACGACGGCGAGCGCGGCGCCGCTCGCCCGCATGTCGATTCCCTTGTGGAAGGCGAGATAGAGGAGCAGCACGAGCGCGACGCCGATCGCGGCCGGCCACCACGGCGGCGCGTTGCGCATCGCGCGAGCGTTCTTGAGGTTCTCGATCGCGGTCGCGAGGATCTCCGAGCCCGGCTGCGTGTGCGAAAGCGGCGTCACGCGCGCGTCGCCCAGGCCGGCGGCGCTCGCGCCGACCACCACGATCTTGCCGGTGAACTCATCGGCCGGCCGCCGGCGCTTCGCGCGCTCGAAATCCTCGAACAGGTCGCTGAAGGAGACGCGGGGCAGCTGCTCCGCGCCGCTGCGCCAGGCGAGCAGCAGATCGTTCGCATCGGGCACGGGAAAACCGAGGTCCATGGCCACCCGGGCCGGCAGGGAGGGCAGGTCCCAGCCCCCGATGCGCCTGCGCAGCTCGTAGCGCCGGCCGACCCCGTCGTCGTCGGGGAGGAAGTTGATCGTGCCCGTGCGCCACAGCTTCTGCGGCAGCACGAGCGGCGGAACGACCGCGATGCGGGCATCCGGGTCGGCGCCGGCGCCGCGCACCAGGCCGAGCAGCGGCGCGAGCTGGCCGGCGCGCGCGCCGTGCGGCGTATCGAGCCGGACCATCGGGTAATAGATGTTGACGCTGCTGTTGCGCAGCGCCGCCTCGACGAAGGCCTGGTCGCTCTCCGGGCGCACCTTGTCCGCCTCGGAGAACAGGATGTCGAACACGATGGCGCGCGGCCGCTGCGGCGCGAGCCCGTCGATCAGCGTGCCGTATACCGCGCGCGGCCAGGGAAAGCGGCCGGCGATCTCCTCCATCTGCGCCAGGCTCTTCTCGTCGATGCTGACGAGCACCACGTCCGGGTCGGGCGCAAGCGCGGCGGCGTGGCGCTTGACGAAGCTGTCGAGCAGCCGGTTCTCGAGCGGCTTCATCCACTGCAGGACCGCGAGCTCGAGCGCAAGCGCCGCGACCACCGCAGCCGCGAGCAGGGGAAGGCTGCG
>DATBSZ010000226.1:0-7649 GCA_036559525.1 Burkholderiales bacterium | reverse complement strand
CGACGAGCCGCATCCCGGACGGGAAGCGCGCGAAGTCGAACTCGAGCGCGTCGGCGCAGTGCACCGTGAGCCTGAAGGGCGGGAACTTCGCCGCCAGGCCAGAGGCGAGGTCGCGATCGAGCTCGATCGCCTCGAGCTTGGCTACCTTTTCGAGCAGCGGCGCGGTCAGCGCGCCTTCGCCCGGGCCGATTTCAACGAAGAAGTCATCCGTCGCCGGCGCGAGCGCATCGACGATCTTTGCCAGAACTCCCCGCTCGTGCAGGAAGTGCTGACCAAACCGTTTACGTGGGCGATGCGAGCTCGATGGCAAGTTTCACCGCCTCGATCAGGCTCCCCGGGTCGGCGCGGCCGCTGCCCGCGATGTCGAGCGCGGTGCCGTGATCGACCGAGGTGCGCACGAAGGGGAGCCCGAGCGTCACGTTCACGCCCCGGCCGAACGAGGCGTACTTGAGCACCGGCAGGCCCTGGTCGTGGTACATCGCGAGCACGCAGTCGGCGCCTTTCAGCCGCTCCGGCACGAAAAGCGTGTCGGCCGGCAGCGGCCCGGTCGCCTCTATGCCGGCGGCTCGCGCCTCGCTCACGGCGGGGGCGATGACGGCCAGGTCCTCGGTGCCGAAGTGCCCCGACTCGCCGCTGTGCGGATTGAGGCCGGCGACCAGGATGCGCGGCCGCGCGATGTGGAAGCGCTTCTGCAGATCGGCGTGCAGGACACGCAGCGTTTCGATCAAGTCCCGGGTGTTTATTTTCTTGGGAACTTCAGCCAAAGGAAGGTGCGTGGTGGCGAGCGCCACGCGCAGGCCGCCGCCGACCAGCATCATCACCACGTGCGGCGCCTGCGCGCGCTCGGCGAGATATTCCGTGTGCCCGGTGAACGCGATGCCGGCGTCGTTGATGATGCTTTTCTGCACCGGCGCGGTCACCACCGCGTCGAATTCGCCTCCCAGGCAGCCGCGAATGGCGCGGTCGAGGACCTCGAGCACGTAGCGGCTGTTGGCCGGGTCGAGCCGACCCGGGGTCGGCGGCCGCCGCAGCGGGACATGCTCCACGTCGGAATAGCCTTTCAGGAGGCTGCGATCGCCAATCACGACCACCCGGGCGTCGAATCGCTCGCGCGCCAGCATCACGCACAGCTCCGGCCCGATGCCGGCGGGCTCGCCGGAGGTCAGCGCGACGACCGGGCGTCTTATCGCTCCTCCAGTCGCAGCTCGACGTAGACCTGGTCGCGCAGCAGGCGCAGCCATTCCTGGTAGGCCTCGTCCGCCTTGCGCTCGCGCAGCACCTGACGTGCCTGCAACCGGCGCCGCTCCGGGCTCATGTCGGCCGAGCGCCGCTCCAGCACCTGGATCAGGTGGTAGCCGAAGGGGGTGCGCACCGGCGGACTGATCTCGCCCACCTTCAGCTCCTGGTAGGCGCGCTCGAAATCGGGCACGGTGTCGCCCGCGTACACCCAGTCGAGCTCGCCGCCGCGCGCCGCGGTGGCGTCGCCCGAATGCACGCGCGCCATCTCCGCGAAATCGGCGGCCCCGCTGACGATACGGTTGCGCAGGTCGGTCAGGCGGCGCAGCGCCTCGCCTTCGGACATTGATTCGCTCGCCCGGATCAGGATATGCCGCAGCCGGGTCTGCGCGACCGGCGCGCCGTCGAGCGCGGTGCCGCGCCGCTCCGACAGCCTGAGCACATGGAAGCCTGCTGGGCTGCGCAGGATCTCGCTGGTGTCGCCGGGCTTCATGGCGGCGAGGGCGGTGGAAAAGAGCTCCGGCAGCCGGTCGTGGCTGCGCCAGCCGAGCGCCCCGCCCTGCAAGGCGTCGGGCGCATCCGAATAGCTCGCGGCGAGGCTCGCGAAATCCGCGCCGGCGCGCGCCTCGGTGAGCGCCTTCTGCGCGCGCGCGCGCGCCACCTCGACGCGGTCCGGGGTGGTCTGCTCCGGCACCCGCACCAGGATGTGGGAGATCTGGTACTCGACGCGGCTGTCGGGCTTGGCCTGCGTCTGGGCGAGAAACACGTCGATCTCGCTGTCGCTCACCTGGATGCGGTCGTCGACCTCGCGCTCGCGCAGGCGCGACAGCACGATCTGCTCGCGCAGCTCCTCGCGCCACTCCTGGAAGGGCACCCGGTCGCGCTCGAGGGCGGCGCGGAAATCGGCGAGGCTCATGTTGTTGCTCTGCGCTACGCGCTGCACCGCGCGATCGAGCTGCAGCTCGTCCACGCGGATGCCCTTGTCGCGCGCGAGCTGCGCCTGCGCCTTGTCGAGGATCAGCCGCTCGAGCATCTGACGCTCGAGCAGGCCGCGCTCGGGCAGCGGCGTTCCCTGCCGCCGCAGCTGGCGCTGCGCCGCGGTCACCGCCTCGTGGAGCTCGGTGGCGGTGATGACTTCCTTGTTGACCACGGCCACGATGCGGTCGACCGGCATCACGCCTTGCGCCGCAACGCCGACGGGAAGAAGCAGTGCGAAGAAGATTTTCTTCATGCGCTCAAAACACCTGCTCGAACGGCAGCCGCGGGCGCGCGCTAGGCGGCGCGAGCGTGGCGTCCGCCGGGTTGCTCACCGAGTACCCGGGCACCGCGCGCTTCAGGATCGCGACCGCCTCGTCGGTGCCGATGCTCCCGATGCCGTTGAATTCGATCTGGAACACGAATGCCGTAGTGTCCACCTGTGACGCGGCCTGGACGCGCAGCGCGACTGCCCGGAACACCCAGCAGCCGGCGTTGTACTCGAAGCCGGCCAGGCCCTCCAGGAGCTTCTTGTCCTGGATGGAGTAATTGTAGCGCCCCACGCCGTACCACCCCGGGTACAGCGGCCATTGAGCGGAGAAGTCCACCTGCTTCAGCACGTCGCGCTGGAAGCGATAGCTCGCATTCAACACCTTGGTCGGCTCGGGGCGATAGCTCGCGGCGGTGCTGAAGCGCTCCTGGCGCTGCTCGTAGCGGTTGTATTGCGTCGTGACATCGTAGGTCCAGCTCTTGCCGACGCGCCCGCCGAGCGAGGCGAGGATGTCGGAGTCTTTCAACGTGCGCAGCGGGGAGGTCGGCGTGAGCCCGACGCGCTCCGCTTCGAAGTAGTAGCGCTGGCCCACGGTCGCCCGCAGCATCTCCTGGCCATCGGCGCGCAGGATGCGCGAGGTCAGCGCCACGGTCGCCTGGTTGGCGTCGCCGAAGCGGTCGCCGCCCACGAAGCGGTTCTCGGTGAAGAGCTGCGCGTAGTTGAAGTCGGCGAGCGCGGTGTCGAAGATCGGGAACGAATCCTGGTTGCGGTAGGGAATGTAGACGTAGAACAGGCGCGGCTCGAGGGTCTGCGTGGAGCCTGCGCCGAAGCTGCTGGTATCTCGCTCGTAGACCAGCCCGCTGTCCAGGCTCCCCCACCCCACCGACATCTGCGGCGCCTGCGGCGAGCCGGGATCGGCGCGCGTGAGGCCGTAGGAGACGTAGCGCAGCCCCGCCTTCGGGGTGACGAACCAGCCCGGGGCGAGCAACGGCGCCGCCAGCGTCGGGGTCATCGAGGAGCGCGCGCCCTCGACCAGCGTCGGATGCGTGAAGTTCACGTATTCCATCGGCAGCGCGGTGTCGAACGCCCCGGCGAGATCGTTGTAATAGGTGTTGAAGTTGATCTGCGGCAGGCGATGGTACGGCGGCACGATCGGCGCCAGCGGGTCCTGCAGGGTCTGGAACTGCTGCAATCGCACCTGCGCCGAGTAAGGCGCGCGCCCGAGCGAGCCGCTGTGCGTAACGTACGCGTCCTGCGGCAGGTTGCCGACCGTAAGCTGCTTCACCGAAGTCGCGAGGTCGGTGAAATACCGGTCGTCGGACACCCGGTTGTAGTCGATCTGCCCTGTGGTGTTGTACGGAAGACGGTGCGTGTGCTGCCACGAGACACCCTCGCGCGAGTCGCCGAACTGGCTGTCGTCGGGCAGGTACTCGAACTTGAGCTCGCCCGCGAAGGACCGCTGCAGGTAGCGGCCTTGGCTCTTGAGCTGCGCGCCGCGCTTCGCCATGTACACCGGCGTGAACGTCGCGTCGTATTCCGGGGCAATGTTCCAGTAGTACGGAATGCCGAACTCGAAGCCGCGCGAGCTGGTCTGCGCGTAGTACGGCGTGAGCAGGCCGCTGCGGCGCCGGTCGCCGAGCGGGAACACCGCCCACGGCGAGGCAAGGATCGTGGTGTCGAAAAAGCGCAACCGCGGCCCGCTCGCCGTGCCTTCCTCCTCCTCGAAGTCGAGCTCGATCTCGCTCGCCTCGACCCGCCAGTCCTCCTGCCCCGGCCGGCAGGTGGTGTAGTTGGCGTTGGTCAGGCGATAGCGGTCGCGCCCGAGGAACTCGATGCGCTCGGCGGTGCCGCGCGCGGTGCGCTCGCGCTCGAGGAGATAGCTCGGGCTTTCGAACGCGCCGGTGTCGTCGAGGATGTTGTACTGCAGGTGCGGGCCGAAGAAACGGTCGGCGCCGCGCTGCAGGCGCACGCCGCCGTCGCCCTCGGCGCGCCCGGTCTCGCGGTTGTAGCGCAGCGTCTCGCCGAAGATCGTCATGTCGTCGCGGCGGATTTCCGCGTTGCCGCGCGCGCTGACCTCGAGGTCGCTCACGCCCTCGATCGCGTCGGCTTCGATGACGGTGCGGTCCGCGTCCGGGTCGGGAGCCTTGGCTTGCGGTTTTGCGGTCTGCGCGCCGGCCGGCGCCGCAGCGGCCAGCGCGAGCGCGAGCGTCGCGAAGCGGAGCGCCATGGAGCCGGAAAGCTTTTTCCCTGGTGTTAGAATTTTTTGAATGATACACGCCGATGTGCGGCGCGATGCCCTGGAGCGCTGGCTCGCACCGCACCTCCACGGCGTTTCCTTCACGCTGAGTGCGGCTTCCGAGGACGCGAGCTTCCGGCGCTACTGGCGCGCGACGCTCGAGGACGGCGCGAGCTACGTCGCGATGGACGCGCCGCCCGACAAGGAGGACTGCCGGCCGTTCGTGCGCGTCGCCCGCATGCTCGCCGAGGCCGGTGTGCACGCGCCGCAAGTCCTCGCGCAGGACCTCGAGCGGGGATTTCTCCTGCTGTCGGACCTTGGCACGCGCACTTATCTGGCAGAGCTGAACATCGATAGCGGCAGAAATGAGGCACCACGGCTTTTCGCCGATGCGACCGACGCCCTGCTGCGCTGGCAGCTTGCGACGCGCCCCGGCGCGCTGCCGCCGTACGACGAGGCGCTGCTGCGCCGCGAGATGGGCCTGTTCCCCGACTGGTATGTCGGAAAGCACCTGAAGAAATCGCTTTCCGCCGAGCAGCAGCGGACCCTGGAGAAAATCTTCGCGCTGTTGGTGCAAAGCGCACTCGCGCAGCCCGTAGTCTACGTGCACCGCGACTACATGCCGCGCAACCTGATGGTGTGCGAACCGAATCCCGGGGTGCTCGACTTCCAGGATGCGGTGCTCGGCCCGATCACCTATGACATGGTTTCGCTCACGCGCGACGCCTTCCTGAGCTGGGAAGAGGAGCGCGTGCTCGACTGGAGCGCGCGCTACTGGGAGAAGGCGAAGCGCGCCGGCCTGCCGGTGGCCGCGGATTTCGCCGAGTTCTGGCGCGCGTTCGAGTGGATGGGCCTGCAGCGCCACCTCAAGGTGCTCGGCATCTTCGCGCGCATCAACTACCGCGACGGCAAGCCGAAGTACCTCGAGGACACGCCGCGCTTCTTGGGTTATGCGAGAGAAGTATCCCGGCGCTATGCCGCGCTCGCCCCTCTCGCGCGATTGCTGGAAGAGCTTGCATGAAGGTCATGCTCCTCGCCGCCGGGCGCGGCGAGCGCCTGCGGCCGCTGACCGACGCGATTCCGAAGGCGCTGGTCGAAGCGGGCGGCAAGCCGCTCATCGCGTGGCACCTGGAGCGCCTCGCGCGCGCCGGTCTTGCGGAAGCCGTGATCAACGTGTCGCACCTGGGCGAGCGGATCGTCGAGCGGATCGGCGACGGCGCGCGATTCGGTCTGCGCATCTCCTACTCCCGGGAGCGCGAGCGGCTCGAGACGGCCGGCGGCATCGCCAACGCGCTCGGGCTGCTCGGGCGCGAGCCCTTCCTGCTGGTGAATGCCGACGTCTACTGCGAATGCGATTTCTCCAAGCTGATGAAGGTGAAGCTTGACGGACGCCTGGCTCACCTCGTACTCGTGCCCAATCCGCCCCACCGGCCCAAGGGAGACTTCTCGCTGCGCGACGGCCGCGTCGGCGACGAGGCCGCGCCGCGCTACACTTATGCCGGCGTCGCGGTCATGTCGCCCGCGCTGGTGCGGCCGGTGACGCCGGGCGAGAAAGCGCCGCTCGCGCCGCTGCTGTACGACGCGGCGGCGCGCGGCCTGCTCGGCGGCGAGCTGTACGAAGGCCTGTGGCAGGATGTCGGCACGATCGAGCGGCTCGCCGAGCTGGAGAAATCGCTACGTGAAAATCGCTGAGTCAAGTCCCGTCTACGCCAGCCGCCGGCGGCGCCTCGCCGAGGCGATCGGCGCCGGCGTCGCGGTGGTGCCGACCGCGCCCGAGCGCGTGCGCAACCGCGACAGCCATTATCCCTACCGCTTCGACAGCCACTTCTACTACCTGACCGGATTCACCGAGCCGGAAGCGGTGCTGGTCCTGGCTTCGAACAAATCCATTCTGTTTTGCCGGGAGCGCAACCCGGAGCGCGAGATCTGGGACGGTTTCCGCTACGGCCCGGAAGCGGCGCGCGAGCGCTTCGGCTTCGACGAAGCCCACCCGATCGCCAACCTCGACCAGGAGATGGCGCGCCTGCTCGAGAACCAGCCGGCGCTCTGCTACCCGATGGGCGCCGACCCGGAATGGGACGCGCGCGCCATCCGCTGGCTGAACGCAGTGCGCGCAAAGGTGCGCGCCGGGATCGCGGCGCCCGAGCGCGTGCAGGACGTGCGCGCCATCGTCGACGACATGCGCCTCGTCAAGGACGCGCACGAGCTCGGCGTCATGCGGCGCGCGGCGCGCATCGCCGCACAGGCCCACCGCCGCGCCATGCAGCGCACCCGCCCGGGCCGTACCGAATACGAGATCGAGGCCGAGCTCCTTTACGAGTTCCGGCGAAGTGGAGCGCAAACTCCTGCTTACACACCGATCGTGGCGGGCGGCGCCAACGCCTGCGTGCTGCACTACGTGTTCAACGACGCCCCGCTCCGCGACGGCGATCTGCTGCTGATCGATGCCGGCTGCGAGCTCGACGGCTATGCCTCCGACCTCACGCGCACCTATCCCGTAAACGGCTGCTTCAGCGCGGCGCAGCGCGAGGTCTACGAGGTGGTTTTGGCGGCGCAACTTGCCGCCCTCGATTCGGTGCGCCCCGGAAGCGCCTGGAACGAGCCACACGACGCCGCGGTCAAGGTGCTGGCGCAGGGCCTCATCGACCTCAAGCTCGTGCCCGGAAGCCTCGACGAGGTCCTCGAAAAAGAAACCTACAAGCGCTTCTACATGCACCGCACCGGCCACTGGCTTGGGCTCGACGTGCACGACGCCGGCGACTACAAGCGCCAGGGGAGCTGGCGCGCGCTGGCGCCCGGGATGACGCTCACCGTGGAGCCCGGCCTCTACATCCGCGCCGAAGACGACATCCCGGAGCGGCTGCGCAACATCGGCATCCGGATCGAGGACGACGTGCTGGTGAGCGATGGCGGCTGCGAGGTGCTCACGGC
>DATBSZ010000225.1:0-3833 GCA_036559525.1 Burkholderiales bacterium | reverse complement strand
CGCAGCGCGACTTCCTCATCGAGGCCGGCTGCCGCATCTGCCAGGGCGAGCTGTTCGCCCCCGCGCGCGCCGCCGAAGAAGTCGAGCCCTTCCTGCGCTCGCGCCGCGCCGCCTAGACACCGCCGCGCTAAGATAACCGGCAGTATTCTGACGGACAACTACGTCTGCACCGAGAGAAGCGGCTATGACTTCTGCGTTCGATATCGCCGATCTTCGTACGAGCCGGAATTTGCAGTCACCTATGAGATCAGGACGCGAAGCTAGCCTTGAAAAGCTTGCGGTGGCGTGCCTGATGTGCCTCGTGGCATCGACCGCCCGAAGCCAGTCGGAGTACCAGGACGTCTTCTATTCCAGCGGAGCGCTTCGGATCCAGGCCTATTTGTACAGGCCAAACGGCGAAGGTCCATTTCCCGCGGTGATCTACAACCACGGCACGCGAGACGGTCGCGAGCGCGCGTCAGTTCCGTTCGAGCACATTGGAAGGATGTTGACTCGAGCCGGCTACGCCGTCATGGTCCCCGAGCGTCGCGGCTACGGCAAATCCGACGGCGAAATCTGGTGGCGCGAGGTGAGCAACGACCAGGCGAGGGTGATCAACCGGCTGCAGGCCGAAACGGATGACGTGCTGGCAGGCGCGGACTATCTGCGCAGCCTGCCGCATGTCGACCCGAAGCGTCTTGCGCTGATGGGTTGGTCGTTCGGCGGCGTGGTCACGATGCTGGCCACTGCCCGCAGCTCTGCATTTCTCGCAGCCGTGAATCAGGCTGGCGGCGCCCTGACCTGGGACGGGAACCCGCACATGCGGAGCGCTCTCACCGAGGCTGCCGAGAAATCCACGACCCCGACCTTGTTCATGGTCGCCAGGAACGACCGCACTACTTCGTCCGTGACCACGCTGGCGGGCATATTCAAGAAGCGCAATACGCCCCATGCCCTGGTGATCTACGAGCCCTTCAGCCCTCCTCATCCGACCAAGGGCGCGCCCGGACACGCCCTGTTCTCCGTGCAGGGCGCGGGCCTTTGGGAAAAAGACGTGATCGAATTTCTTGGACACCAGCTGAGGTGACGTGCGAATAGCGGTCCTGACGTTCGAAGGATTCAACGAGCTCGACTCGTTCATCGCGGCGGCGATGGTGAACCGGGTCAAGCAGCCCGAGCTTCGCGCGCTGATCGTGTGCCCCGCCGAGCGGGTCGCGTCGATGAATGGCGTCGTGGTCCACACGCAGGCGCCGCTGAGCTTCGCGCGCGAGGCCGACGCGGTGATCGTCGGCAGCGGCGCCGGCACGCGGGAGCTGGTGCGCAACCCGCAGATCATGGGCGAGCTGCGGCTCGACCCGGCGCGGCAGGTCATCGCGGCGCAATGCTCCGGCGCACTCGTCCTGGCGAAGCTCGGCATGCTTGACGATGTGCCTGCCTGCACCGACTCGAAGACCAAGCCTTGGGTGGAGGAAGCGGGCGTAAAAGTTCTCGACCAGCCGTTCGTCGCGCACCGCAACGTGGCCACGGCGGGCGGATGCCTGGCCTCGCACTATCTTGCAGCCTGGGTCATCGCCCGGCTCGCGGGCAGGAAGGCTGCGGACAGCGTGCTGCACTACGTGGCGCCGGTGGGCGAAAAGCCGCAATACGTCGAGCGCGCCCGCGCCGCGATCGGACCCTATCTTTGAGGCTGGCGGAAGTCCTGCCCGAGCTCGTCTCCGACCTGGAGACCGGGCTCGCCCACCTCGGACGCGGCGACCTCGTGCAGCAGCTGAAAGACGCGACCATCGCGCGCTGGACGTACGACGATTTCTCGGACACCACCTATCTGCAGCTGAGCGCGACACCGGTCGCCATGATGAACGTCGAGCGCCTTTCGCTGTACGACGAGCTCGGCGTCAACCTGGACAGCGACAGCGACGGCCGCCTGTGCGGCATCGAGGTCCTCGAGGGAAGCCGGATCGCCTCCCGGCTGCGGAATGACGCATAAGCGGAACTATGCCTCTGTACGTCCGGCGGCGGCTTTGTATGCTGGGGCCCACCGTGTATCAAGGGAGGCCGTCATGGCAACGCTCAACCCGCAACAATCCACCCAGCAGAAGGTGGCGCAATACCTGCTCCTCGGGGTGCTGGAGGACGCACTGAATCTCGTGCAAAGGTACCAGCAGGGAGGGGGGTTCAAGAACTACGTGCTCGAGCGCATGAGGCTCATTGTCCCGGTCGGCTTGCTCATGGGAGTCACGAGCATCGGCTGCGCCGCGGCGACGGTGCTGTATCTTGGAGGAACGCGCCCGACGCTCGTCCTGCTTTCGATCCTGCTCGTTCCCTTCGTGCTGCTCGGCAGCTTCTTCGTCCAGGCTTACGTTTTTGCCTTCTGGCTCGAGAACCGCGCGCTGGCGCAGGCTCTGCACCACAAGCCGGCGGCGGCGGGGACGGTCGCGGCCCGGCTGCGCAAGGCCGGGATCAAAGTGGGAGCCCTGCCGCCGGTCCCGTGGGCGTTGGCGGCGCTGGTCCTGTTTCTTCCGCTAGGGATGCTGATCATTGTCATCCCCTGGCTCGGCATTCTCCTGACTGCCTTGCTGATCATCGCGCCGGTCGCCTTCGCCCGCCTCGATCGCTGAGGTACATTGCAGGGCATGCGAATCGACGGCGCGTGCCACTGCGGCCGCATCACCTACGAGGCGGAAGTCGACCCTGAAAAGGCCGGCCTCTGCCACTGCACTGACTGCCAGACCCTGTCGGGGTCGGCGTTTGTCGCCTTCGTGCCCGTGCCGAAGGAAGCGTTCCGGCTACGCGGCCAGCCGAAGATCTACGTAAAGACCGCGGAGAGCGGCAGCCGGCGCGCGCAGGCCTTCTGCCCGGACTGCGGCACACGCCTGTATGCGTCGGCGGAGAAAGACCCCCAGGTGTTCAACCTGCGCATCGGCACCGTGCGCCAGCGCGCCGCGCTCCCGCCGAAGAGCCAGGTCTGGTGCCGCTCGGCGTTGCCGTGGGTCATGGAGCTCGCCGAAGTCCAGCAGCATCCAAAACAATCGATGTGAAGGTACGGCGCTACCGGCCTTCGGACCGAGGCGCCGTGATCGGGCTGTTCCGCGAGTCCATGTGGGACCTCGCCCCGCCGACCCTGGCCGCGGACTTTCAGTCCTACATCGAGCGCGCCATCCAGGAAGAGCTCGGCAAGGTCGAGGAGTACTACTTCGGCCGCGAGGGACAGGGCTTCTGGGTTACCCAGGAAGGAGAAAGGCCCGATCGCGTCTTGGGCATGGTGGGGCTCGAGCGACACGCCGATGACGCGGGCGAGCTCCGGCGCATGGCGGTCGAAAAAGCGCACCGCCGCAAGGGAATCGGGCGCGAGCTGCTCGCCACCGCCGAGGCGTTCTGCCGGGATTGCGGGTACCGCCGGGTGGTGCTCAGCACTTCCGAGCTCCAGGTCGCGGCGATGCGGCTCTACGAGTCGAGCGGCTATCGCCGCGTTCGCGAGGAGGCGGCTGCGCCCGCATCGCATAAATCGGTGGGCGCCGGGCTCACGCGCTATCACTACGAGAAGCCGCTGGCGTGAAGGTCTCCGTCGTCGTCCCCGCATTCAACGAGGAACGCCTGCTCGCCGGATCGCTCACCGCGATCCGCGCCGCGGCGCGAGCGTTCGACGATGCCGGCTGGGCCTGCGAGCTCATCGTGTGCGACAACAACTCGACCGACCGCACCGCCGAGATCGCGCGCGAGGCGGGCGCGCGCGTAGTGTTCGAGCCGGTGAACCAGATCGCGCGCGCGCGCAATGCCGGCGCAGCACGGGCGAGCGGCGAGTGGCTGGTATTCGTCGACGCCGACTCGTATCCCAGCCGCGAGCTGTTCGCCGA
>DATBSZ010000224.1:0-10371 GCA_036559525.1 Burkholderiales bacterium | reverse complement strand
GGCACGATGCCCATGAAGCAGCCCACCGCCGAGGAGCGCAGCGATGTGAGCCAGTAGCGCGGCAGCTCCTTCCAGGTGTCCAGCACTACGCGCACGTTGATCCTGGCGTTGGCCCCGCGGAACGCGAGCCCCTCCTCGAGCGTGAGCAGGATCTCGCCGATGCCGAAGAGGCCGATCACCGCCACGAGGAAATCGAAGCCGGTGAGCAGGTGCGTCGAGCCGAAGGTCAGGCGCAGCGTGCCGGTGACCGTGTCGAGGCCGACCGCGGCGAGGGCGAAGCCGAGCATCATCGCAGCGATGGTCTTGAACGCCGGCTCCTTGCTGGTGCCGACGAAGGCGCAGAAGGTGAGCAGGTACACCGCGAAGAATTCGGGCGGGCCGAACTCGAGCGCGAAGCCGGCGACCACCGGCGAGAGGAAGGTGATCACCACCACGGCGACGAACGCGCCGACGAACGAGGAGGTGAAGGCGGCAGTCAGCGCCGTGCCGGCGCGGCCCTGCTGCGCCAGCGGATAGCCGTCGAAGGTCGTGGCCACCGACCACGGCTCGCCCGGGATGTTGAACAGGATCGAGGTGATCGCGCCGCCGAAGAGGGCGCCCCAGTAGATGCACGACAGCAGGATGATCGCCGAGGTGGCGCCGCCGGGAGTCTGCGCCATGCCGAAGGTGAGCGGCAGCAGGATCGCGACGCCGTTCGCGCCGCCCAACCCCGGCAGCACGCCGATGATCACGCCCAGGATCACGCCGGTGAACATCAGCGCGATGTTGGTCGGCGTGAGCGCCACGCCGAAGCCGTGAGCGAGGGCCGTCAGCTCTTCCACTTCATTCTTCTTTCAACTAGTTCAATCCCAGGATCGATTCCAGCGGCCCCTTGGGCAGCGGCACCTTGAACCACTTCTCGAAGATCACGTAGAACACGACCACGGTGGTGACGCTCGTGGCGACCACCTTCCACCAGGAATACTTCCCGAGCCAGCGCATGAAGAAGCCGATGAACAGGACCGAAGCGGCGTAGATCCCGATCCAGGTCACCAGCGCCGCGTAGATCGCCGTCGGGACGAGCACCGTGAGCACCAGCTTGAGCTGCCCGACCTCGACGAACGTCTTGTTCTGCGCGGCCGGGACGCGCACCGCGTGCACGATGTTGACGAGCGACGCGATGCAGATGATCAGGCCGATGTAGAACGGGAAGTAGCCCGGCCGCGGCCCGTGCACCTCCTGCCAGCCGAAGCCCAGGCGCACGCTGTCGGTGATGACGATGGCGCCGAAAATGAAGAAGAGCGCGGCTACCGCAAGCTCCGCGCTCTTCCGCCGAAACGCAGGTTTGTCTGCGCTTATGCTATTGCCCCGCGATAAAGCCGGCAGCTTTCATGAGCTGGACATGGCGCGCTTCCTCGCGAGCGACCCAGTCAGCGTACTGCGCGCCGGCGAGCGCGGTGGTGTTGAACGCCCCCTCCTCCATCAGCTTCTTCCACTCGGGCGTCGCCATCACCTTCTTGAAGAGCTCCGTGTAGTAGCGCACGTGCTCGGGCTTCACGCCCGGCGGCATGAAGATGCCGCGCAGCATCAGGTAGTCGACGTCGAGCCCGGCCTCCTTGCAGGTCGGGATGTCGCTCCACGCCATCTTGTCGGTGACCTTGTCCTTGTACGGCAGGCGCTTGAGCTCGAACACGCACAGCGGCCGCAGGTTGCCGCCGCGCCATTGCGCCACCGCCTCGATCGGGTTGTTCACCGTCGCGTCGACGTGGCCGCCGACCAGCTGCGTCGCCACCGCGCCGCCGCCCTTGAACGGGATGTAGGTGAACTTCGCCCCGGTCTTCTGCTCGACCGCCACGGTGATGATCTGGTCTTCCTGCTTGGCGCCGGTGCCGCCCATCTTCATCTTGCCCGGGCCGGCCTTTTTCACCGCCTCGATGAACTCCTTGGCGCTCTTGTAGGGCGTCTTGGCGTTCACCCAGAGCACGAAGTTGTCGAGCGCCAGCATCTGCACCGGCGTGAGGTCGCGCCAGTTGAACGGCACGCCCGTGGCGAGCGGCGTGGTGAACAGGTTCGACAGCGTGATGATGATCTTGTGCGGATCGCCGGCAGCGTTCTTCACGTCGAGGAAGCCCTCGGCGCCGGCGCCGCCCGCCTTGTTGATCGGCAGGATCGACTGCTTCATCAGGTTGTGCTTGGCGACGATGCCCTGGACTGCGCGCGCCATCTGGTCGGCGCCGCCCCCGGTGCCCGCCGGGATGATGAACTCGACGTTTTTGGTCGGCTCCCAGGACTGGGCCTGCGCCGCGAACGGCGTGGCGAGTGCTGCGGCAAGTACCACGGTGCTGCGGAACGCTTGTCTCATGACTCCTCCGATAGGTTCACCCTTCGCTGCGACGCACCATTCGCTCGTGGTGCTTGGTATCGCAGAATTCTCATGCTCCCCGTTGCCGCGCAGCCTTGACCACGATCAAGACTTCGGCCGTTCGCTCTCCACTGCTGCTTCGTGAACGGCCGCCTTCATGGCCCTGCGCTTGCCGAGAAACGTTCCAGCGGCGATCACGATGACCGCGCCGATCGCCCCGCAGAGGATTTCCAGGCTGATGCCGCCCACTTTGGGCTTCTCGCCGTCGAATTCGACGCCCAGGCCCGCCAGCCAGCCCTTCAGCGCCGGGTCGGTGACCAGCATTTCCCCGGCGACGAAGCCGAGCAGGCCGCCGCCGATGGTGATGATGACCGGCCAGCGCTCCATCAAATGGAGGAGCATGGTCGAGCCGAAGATCACCAGCGGGATCGAGATCGCGAGGCCCAGGATCAGCAGGGTCAGGCTGCCCTGCGCCGCCGCGGCCACCGCGATGACGTTGTCGATGCTCATCACCAGATCGGCAATGAGGATGGTCTTGATCGCCGCGATCAGGTTGTCGCTTGCGTCGACGTCTGCGCCCCCCTCCTCGGGGAGCAGGAGCTTGACGCCGATCCAGAACAGCAACAGGCTGCCGATCAGCTTCAGCCAGGGCAGCGTGAGCAGGGCGACGGCGAAGATCGTGAGGATGATCCGCATCACCACCGCCGCGCCCGAGCCCCACAGCACGGCGGCCTTCTGCTGCCTGGCCGGCAGCGAGCGCGCGGCGAGCGCGATCACCACCGCGTTGTCGCCCGACAGGATGAGGTTGACGCCGATGATCTTCAGCAGGCCGACCCAGAAGGCCTGCGACGCGAGCTCCTCCAGCATCGTCTTATTCTAGAACAGCCCCACGACTTTGCCGTCCACCAGATCGATCTTGTTGGCCGACGGAACCTTCGGCAGGCCCGGCATGGTCATGATGTCGCCGCAGATCATCACCACGAACTCCGCGCCGGCGGCGAGCCGCACCTCGCGCACGTTCACCACGTGGCCGCTCGGCGCGGCACGCAGGCTTGCGTCGGCGGAGAACGAGTACTGCGTCTTCGCCACGCACACCGGGTAGTGACCGTAGCCGTCGTCCTGCAGCTTCTTGATCTGGTTGCGCACCTTGGCGTCGGCGGAAACGTCGCCGGCGCGGTACACCTTCTGCGCGATCTTGCGGATCTTCTCCCACAGCGGGTCGGTGTCCTCGTAGACGAAGGTCGGCTTCGAGGGCTGCTCGCACAACCCGACCGCAATCCGGGCCAGCTCGGCCGCCCCCTTGCCGCCGTCGCCCCAGTGCGTCGCCAGGACCACCGGGACGCCGAGTTTCTTCATTCTGGAATCCAGTAATTCCAGTTCAGCTTTGGTATCCGCGGTGAAGCGGTTGATCGACACCACGCAGGGAATCCCGTACACCTTCGACACGTTCTCGACATGGCGCTCCAGGTTCACCAATCCCTTGTCCAGCGCGGCGAGGTTCTCCTTGTTCACTTCCTTCGCGTCGACGCCACCGTGGTACTTGAGCGCGCGGATCGTCGCCACGATGACCGCGGCGTTCGGCCGCAGCCCGGACTTGCGGCACTTGATGTCGAGGAACTTCTCGGCGCCGAGGTCGGCGCCGAAGCCCGCCTCGGTGACCACGTAGTCGGCGAGCTTGAGCGCGCTCTGCGTCGCGATGACCGAGTTGCAGCCGTGCGCGATGTTGGCGAACGGGCCGCCGTGGATGAACGCGGGGTTGTTCTCGAGCGTCTGCACCAGGTTCGGCGCGAGCGCGTCCTTGAGCAGAACGGTCATCGCGCCGTGGGCATTTAGATCTTTGGCAGTGACCGGCCGTTGATCGCGCGTGTAACCGACCACGATGCTTCCCAAACGCTTCTTGAGATCCTCGAGCGACGTTGCGAGGCAGAAGATCGCCATCACCTCGGAGGCGACGACGATGTCGAAGCCCTCCTGGCGCGGATAGCCGTTGCCCGGCCCGCCGAGCGACACCACGGTCTCGCGCAGCGCGCGGTCGTTCATGTCGAGCACGCGCTTCCACTGGATGCGGCGCACGTCGATGCCGAGCTCGTTGCCGTGGTGGATGTGGTTGTCGAGCATCGCCGCGAGCAGGTTGTTCGCGAGCTGGATCGCACCGAAATCGCCGGTGAAGTGCAGGTTGATGTCCTCCATCGGCACGACCTGCGCGTAGCCGCCGCCGGCGGCCCCGCCTTTTACGCCGAACACCGGCCCGAGCGAGGGCTCGCGCAGGCAGATCACCGCCTTCTTGCCGATGTGGTTGAGCGCGTCGCCCAGTCCCACGGTGGTCGTGGTCTTGCCTTCGCCCGGCGGCGTCGGCGTCATCGCCGTGACGAGAATCAGCTTGCCGTTCTTCCTGCCCTTGAGCGAGTCGAGGTACTTGAGCGAGACCTTGGCCTTGTAGTGGCCGTAGGGCTCGAGGTGCTCCTCGGCGATCCCGAGCTTCTCGCGCGCCATCGCGGCGACGCGCTGCATCTTTGCTGCCTGGGCGATCTCGATATCGGACGGCATGACGTTCCTTTTCGTGGAAGCGGCGATTCTGTAAGAGGGGCCGCGCCGCGGCCTTGATGGCGGTCAATCTACAGGGACTGTCATGCCCCATCAGGGACTGTCAGATCCCATCAGCGACTGTCATGCCCTTATCAGGGTCTGTCACGCGTCCATCAGGGTCTGTCAAGTCGAGCACTGGATCACGGAAGCGCGCCGCCCGCTCGGGCATCTTGCGCCTGCAGTCCGACCCCAACTTGAATTAACGGAGGAAATTGTGAAGAAGCTCAACGTGATGGCGATGGTGGTGGCAGCGGTGATGCTGCCGGTAGCGCTCGGTCCGGCCGCTGCGGCGGATGACCGGGTCCTGGGCGAAAAGCTCGACAGCGGCCTGGGCACGATGGTGTACGGCGAAAGCCTAGACAGCGGCCTGGGCGACCTGCCGGCCACTTATACGGCGGCCGAGTACATGCCGGCCGGCTGGGTGCGCGGCGAAAGCCTCGACAGCGGCCTTGGCGAGCTGCCGGCCACTTATACGGCGGCGGAGTACATGCCGGCCGGCTGGGTGCGCGGCGAAAGCCTCGACAGCGGCCTTGGCGAGCTGGCCTCGGACTACACCGCGGCCGAGTTCATGCCGAAGACCAAGATCGTTTCAGCAGAGCGCTAGCCGAACGCCGGCGCCTAACAACGGAGATTCCCCCATGAAATCCCCGAACTTCACCCTCAAGGCCACGGCGGCGGGCCTCGCGCTCGCAGCCGCAGCCCTCGGCGCCCAGGCGCAGACCGCCCCGGGCGTCAGCTCCACCACCGTGCTTTTCGGCCAGTCGACGCCGCTGTCGGGCGCCAACGCCGAGCTCGGTAACGACATCCGCAACGGCGCGCTCGCCTACTTCAAGAAGGTGAACGACGCCGGCGGCGTGCACGGCCGCAAGATCGAGCTCAACTCGCTCGACGATGCGAACCAGGTGCCGCGCGCGGAAGCGAACACCAAGAAGCTGGTCGAGGAAGACCGCGTGTTCGCCCTGTTCGGCTACGCGAGCGCGACCCTGTCGCGGCCGGCGCTGCCGATCGTGGCGAAGCACAACGTGCCGTTCCTCGCGCCCTTCACCGGCGCCGACCCGATGCGCGTGTTCAACAAGAACGTGTACAACATGCGCGCGAGCTACGCCGACGAGCTGGAAAAGATCGTCGAGCACTACATCCTGCTCGGCAGCAAGCGCTTCTCGATCGTGCATTACGACGACGTGGTCGGTAAAGAGAACCTGACCGCGGTGGAGCGCGCGCTGAAGAAGCACAACATGGCGCCGGTGTCGGTGGCGGCCTTCAAGGACCGCGCCAAGCCGGAGATCGACGCCGGCGTGAAGAGCGTCGCGCAGGGCACGCCCGACGTCGTGATCCTCACCACGCTGTACAAGGCGAGCTCCGACTTCGTCAAGGCATCGCGCAAGTCCGGGCTGCAGGCCCAGATGGTGAGCAACTCCTTCCCGGGCGCGAGCCCGCTCGCCAAGGAGCTCGGTGAGCACGGCGCCGGGGTCGCGGTCGCCCAGGTAGTGCCGCCGCCGACCCAGCGCTCGCGGCCGGTGGTGCGCGAATACCAGGAAGCCATCACCAAGCTGCTCGGCAAGAAGGAGTTCTCCTTCACGTCGCTCGAGGCGTTCATCTCGGCCAAGATCACGGTCGAGGCGCTGAAGCGCGCCGGAGCGCGCCCGACGCGCGAGGGCTTCATGAACGCGCTCGACAACATGAAGGACGTCGACATGGGCGGCTACTTCGTGAACTTCTCGCCCACCAACCACAACGGCAGCAATCAGGTCGAGATGACCGTGATCGGCAGCCAGCTGAAGTTCAACTACTAGCGGTTCCTCCGGGGGAGCGGCCAATGGGGAAGGGGATTTCTGGCCGCTCCCCCCTTTTTCTTAGCTGAGGGATCGGACAAGCACAGTTTTGCGGGGAAGCGGCCAAACGGGGATGGGGGGATTTACCGGCCGCTTCCCCCTTTTTTTTGCCGGCGCCGCTACTTGACCAGTAGCACCGGGGTCTCGGAGATGTGCAGGACCTTGATGGCGGTGGAACCCAGGATCGCCGCGCCGACCCCGCTCAGGCCGCGCGTGCCGATGTAGATGAGGTCGCAGCGCTGGTCCTTCGCATGCTTGACCAGCGACTCGGCGATCGGGCCGACCAGGATGCGCGCCCGGTAGGGAACGCCGGCCGCATCGAGCTTCTTCTTCGCCGCCGCGAGGTTCCCCTCGCCTTCCTCTGCGTAATACCTGTCGAGTTGCGCCTTGGCTATGTGCCCCACCTTGGGCACCGGCAGGTGCACCGTGACGAGATCCACCTCGGGACGCTCGCGGTACCAGTCGCAGTGCTCGACGAGCCGCTGCACAACCTTCAGCGACGGCTTGGAGCCGTCGACGGCAACCAGAATTTTCATGAATCCCTCAGTGGAAGCGGGGCCGCAGGTCCTCGCCCGGGTGGGTGCGGTACGCGACGTCGAGCACGCCGGGCACCGCGGAGGCGACCTCGACGAAAGCGAGCATCTCGTCGGTGCTGCCGGCGCCCGAGAGCGTGACGCGGCCGTCCTCGGCGCTCACCGCGACCTGCGCGTCGCGCGTCTCGGCGGCGCGGCGCAGCGCCGCGCGCACGCTGGCGGCCAGCGCCAGGTCGCCGAGCTTCGAGCGCGAGCGCTCGGTCTCGGCGAACTGCGGCGAACGCACCAGCGCCAGCACCTCGTTCACGCACTCCTCGACGCTCACGCGCTTGGTGTTGAGGACGACATCGTAGTGCTCCGAGTCGGTCCACTGCACGCCGAAATGGCGCCGCATGATCGCGCCGTGCGCCTCGTCGTTCGTGCGGATCTCCTCGCCGACCTGGTCCTCGTCGTCGCTCGACAGGCGCTCCATCATGCGGCGCTTGCGCGTCTCGAACGGCGCGCACACCCGCACGCACACCGCGTGCGCCACCTCGCGCAGCAGGTGGGTCGCGCCCCAGCCGCGGATCACGGCGCCGTTGCCGCTCGCAGCCACGCCGATGATCTCGTCGGCGGTAAAGAGCGAAAGGCTGGTCTTGTCGGCGGTGAGGCGCTCGAGCAGGCTGGCGCGGCCGTCGAGCAGGCGAATGACGTGGCTCTTGCGCACGCGCATGCGGTCCGCCAGATGGTCGATGACCTCGTGGTACACCACCGGCACCTTGAGCTCGGCGCCGAGGATGCGCGCCACGTCCTTGCCGAGCGAACCCATTTCCCGCGTGATCGCGATAACCGGCATAGCTCCCCCTCGCTCCTACTTGCCGTAGATCTCTTCCAGTGTACGCCCCTTGCCGTAGCCCGGGTCCCCCGGCCTTGCGCCGCCCTTGGTCACTTTCACCGCGCAGTACTTGAACTCCGGGATCTTGCCGAACGGGTCGAGCACCGGGTTGGTGAGCATGTTGGCCGCCGCCTCGTAGAACGCGAAGGGGATGAACACCGCCCCGCGCGGCGTGCCCGCATCGGCCCTTGCATAGAGGGAAATCTTGCCGCGGCGCGATTCGACCGTGACCACGTCTCCCGCCTTGATCCCGAGTTTCTCGATTTCCAGCGGATGCAGCGATGCCACCGGCTCGGGCTCGATCGCGTCGAGCACGCCGGCGCGGCGCGTCATCGCGCCGGTGTGCCAGTGCTCGAGCTGGCGGCCGGTGATCAGCACCATCGGATACTCGCCATCCGGGCGCTCCGCGGCGGGGATCAGGTCGGCGGGCACGAACTTCGCGCGCCCCGTGGGCGTCGGGAAGTGCGTGGTGAACACCACCGGCTGGCCCGGGTCGCCCTCGTTCTCGCAGGGATAGGTCACCGACGAGTCGCGCTCCAGGCGCTCCCAGGTGATGCCCTTGATCGAGTCCATGCAGCCGCGCATCTCGTCGAACACCTGCTTGGGGTGTTCGTATTTCCAATCCAGGCCCAGGCGCTGGCCCAATTGCACCAGGATCCGGAAGTCCTCGCGCGCCTCGCCCGGCGGCTCGACCGCCTTGCGACCGAGCTGCACCATGCGGTCGGTGTTGGTGACCGTGCCGGTCTTCTCCGGCCACGCGGTGGCGGGCAGCACCACGTCAGCCAGATACGCCGTTTCCGTCAAGAAAATATCTTGAACGACGAGGTGCTCCAGTTTCGCCATGCCGGCGCGCGCGTGCTCGACGTCCGGGTCCGACATCGCGGGGTTCTCGCCCATGATGTACATGCCGCGGATGCTTCCGTCATAGGCCGCGTTCACGATCTCGACCACGGTCAGCCCGGGCTTCTTGTCGAGCTGCGTGCCCCAGAACTTCTCGAAACGCTGGTTCGCCTCGTCGGTGTTCACGCGCTGGTAGTCCGGGTACATCATCGGGATCAGGCCGGAATCGGAAGCGCCCTGCACGTTGTTCTGGCCGCGCAGCGGATGCAGCCCGGAGCCGGGCTTGCCGACCTGGCCGGTCATCAGGCACAGCGCGATCAGGCAGCGCGCGTTGTCGGTGCCGTGGATGTGCTGCGAGATCCCCATTCCCCACAGGATCATCGAGCCCTTGGAGGTGGCGAACGCGCGCGCGCATTCGCGGATGGTCTCGGCCGGGATGCCGCAGATCGGCGCCATCTTCTCCGGCGAGAAGTTCTTCGCGTTTTCCTTCAGAGCCTCGTAGCCGCTGGTTCGGTCTTTTACAAAAGACTCATTGACAAGGTTTTCGTCGATGATCGTGTGGATCATTGCGTTGAGCAGCGCGACGTCGGTGTCGGCCTTGAACTGCAGCATGCGCCACGCATGGCGCGAGAGGTCGCTCGCCCGCGGGTCGGCGTAGATCAGCTTCGCGCCGCGCTTCGCGGCGTTCTTCAGCCAGGTCGCCGCCACCGGGTGGTTCGAGGTCGGGTTGGCGCCGATCAGGAAGATCACCTCGGCGTTCTCGACGTCGTTCACCTGGTTCGACACCGCGCCCGAGCCGATGCCCTCGAGCAGCGCCGCCACCGACGAGGCGTGGCACAGCCGCGTGCAGTGGTCGACGTTGTTGGTGCCGAAGCCGGTGCGCACCAGCTTCTGGAAGAGGTACGCCTCCTCGTTCGAACCCTTGGCCGAACCGAAGCCGGCCAGGGAATAGGGATCTGCTTTTTTCAGCTTCAGGAGACCGTTGGCCGCGAAATCGAGAGCCTCTTCCCAGCTCGCCTCGCGGAACACTTCCCCGAAGTTGGCTGGATCGACCTTGAAGTGCGCCGTCTTTGGGAAACCCGGCTTGCGGATGAGGGGCTTGGTGAGGCGCTGCGGGTGCGCGGCGTAGTCGAAGCCGTAGCGGCCCTTGACGCAGAGGCGGTTGTGGTTGGACGGCCCGTCCTTGCCGTTGACGAACTTGATGACGTTCTGCTTCGTGTTGACGTGGTAGGTGAGCAGGCACCCGACGCCGCAGAACGGGCACACCGAGTCCACCGTCTTGTCGATGGTCTCGAGGCCGGCTTCGCGCGCCGGCATCAGCGCGCCGGTCGGGCAGGCCTGCACGCACTCGCCGCAGGCGACGCA
>DATBSZ010000223.1:0-6046 GCA_036559525.1 Burkholderiales bacterium | reverse complement strand
GGCACGACGACCCGGACCGGTTTGGACGGATAGGCCTGCCCCCATGCCGCAGCGGCCAGAACGCTAAGTGCTGCAAAAACGGCAAGGCGCATCTAGATCCCGCGCCGGTCGAGCAATGCCTGCGAGATCGTGCCGGCGTCGACGTACTCGAGCTCGCCGCCGAGGGGCACGCCGCGCGCGATGCGCGTCGCCCTGACGCTGCGCGCGCGCAGCATCTCGGCGATGTAGTGCGCGGTCGCCTCGCCCTCGTTGGTGAAGTTCGTGGCGAGGATCACCTCCTGCACCTCGCCCTCGGCCGCGCGCGCGAGCAGCCGGTCCAGGCCGATATCGCGCGGGCCGACGCCGTCGAGCGGCGACAGGCGCCCCATCAGCACGAAGTACATGCCCGAATAGGAGAGCGTCTGCTCGACCATCGCCAGGTCGGCCGGCGTCTCGACCACGCACAGCAGCGAGCGGTCGCGGCGCGGCGAGCGGCACAGCGCGCACACCTCGTCCTCGCTGAAGTTGTTGCACTGCGCACATCGCTGCACGCTCGCGAGCGCCTCCGCAAGCGCGCGCGCGAGCTCCTCGGCGCCGCCGCGCTCGTGCTGCAGAAGGTGGAACGCCATCCGCTGCGCCGAGCGCGGCCCGACGCCCGGCAGCACGCGCAAGGCCTGCACCAGCCGCTCGAGCCCTTTGGCGGTGGGGACCGGGGTCTTGCTCAAAACGGCAGCTTGAATCCCGGCGGCAGGCCGAGCCCTGCGGTCATGCCGCCCATCTTCTCGGCGATCGTCGCCTCGGCCTTGCGCGCGGCGTCGTTGAACGCGGCCACCACCAGGTCCTCGAGCATCTCGCGGTCGTCGCCGACGAGCGAAGGGTCGATGGTCACGCGCTTCACCTCGTACTTGCAGGTCATCTGGACCTTCACCATGCCGGCGCCCGACTGGCCCTCGACCTCCGTGACGGCGAGGCTCTCCTGCATGCGGCGCATGTTTTCCTGCATCTGCTGCGCCTGCTTCATCAGCTGCCCGATGTTGCCTTTCATGAGCGTCTTATTTCCCTTCCGGCCGGATAGTCGAATCGACGATCTTTCCGTCGAACATGTTGACGAGGTCCTGCACAAAGCCGTCGCTTTTCACCGCCTGCGCGGCGGCGGCGCGCCGCGCTTCGCGCTCGCCCGCTTCGAGCGAGGCGACGCTGCCGCCCGCGACCTCGCCGGCCGAGACTTTCAGGCTTACCGCGCCCCCGAGATGCTGCTCCAGGGCGGCCTTCAGCTTGTCGACGTAGCTGCGCTCGGCGAGGTACGCCTTCGCCTTGGGCACCACCAGCTCGAAGCTCGAGGCCTGGCGCTGCTTGAGCTCGGCGTTGCGGGCGAGCTCGCGCGCAGCGCCGGTGACGGCAAGCTGCTGCACCAGCTCGGGCCAGCCGGTTGGCTTTGAATTCTGAGGTGCGGGCTTCGCCGCCTTGGGTAACGCCACTCCTTTCGGCGCGCCCTCGGGCCGGAACGCGAGCAGACGCAGCACGGTCATGACGAAACCGGCGTGCTCGTCGGGAGCGAGCGGCAGGTCTTCCCTGCCCTGCAGCGCGATCTGGTAGTAGAGCTGGACCGACTCCGCGTCGATGCGCGTCGCGAGCTCGCGTGCGCGGGCGTCGTCCACCGCGTCGGCGAGCGACTGGGCCAGCGCGACCTGCAGCAGGAGGCTCGCCAGGTCCGCGAGCGCAGTGTCGAACGAAAGGCTCCGCGCCTGCATCTCGTCGGCGATCTGCACCGCGCCGGCCGCGTCGCCCGCGGCGACGGCCTCGAGCAGCCGCACGAGGTGGCCCTGGTCGATCGTGCCGAGCATGTCGCCGACGCTCGCCGCGCCGACGCTGCCGCCGCCGTGCGCGATCGCCTGGTCGAGGAGCGAGAGTGCGTCGCGCATGCTGCCTGCCGCGGCGCGCGCGAGGAGGGAAAGCGCTTCGGGCTCGTGTTGAATGCCTTCCTTGCCGAGGACCCCCTGCAGATGCTCCGTGATGGCTTCGCGCGGCATCTGCTTCAGGTTGAACTGCAGGCAGCGACTGAGAATCGTGACCGGGATCTTGTCGGGCTCGGTCGTCGCCAGGATGAACTTCATGTGCTCGGGCGGCTCCTCCAGCGTCTTCAGCATCGCGTTGAAGGCGTGGCCCGAGAGCTGGTGCACCTCGTCGATCACGTAGACCTTGAACCGCCCGCGCGTCGGCGCGTACTGCGCGGTCTCGAGGAGCTGGCGCATCTCGTCGACCTTGGTGTTGGTCGCGGCGTCGACTTCCAGCAGGTCGACGAAACGTCCCGCGTCGATCTCGACGCACGCCGAGCAGGTGTTGCACGGCTGCGGCGTGATGCCGGTTTCGCAGTTCAGGCACTTCGCGAGGATGCGCGCCAGGGTGGTCTTGCCGACGCCGCGCGTCCCGGTAAAGAGGTACGCGTGGTGCAGGCGCTTGTTCTCGAGCGCGTGGCGCAGCGCGCGAACCACGTGCTCCTGGCCCACGAGGCTGGCGAAATCGCGCGGCCGCCATTTGCGGGCAAGGACTTGATAGCTCATCGCTCGAGTCGAATTCGGTGGCGAGCCTGACCCCCGGCACTCGCAGCGACCGGCTGTGGCTGCTTCCTTCCGGACCTGACCAGGTTCACCAGACTGCAATGCGGGGAGGCCCGCCGTCTGCAATTGTATTCGAAACGACCGGCGCAGTAAGCCCGCCGTCAGCTTGGAGTCAGGCCGTCGTCGGTCGGCGGCGCTACTCTTGCGACGTATCCTCCTCCATCGCGTCCTCGTAAGCGCGATGGTTCCAACGCCCGGCGGGCACTAGCCCGGCGGGCGTTTTTCTATGCCGTCCTGCTCGCGCTTCAGCACGCGCCCGATGACGTCCGCCAGGATGTTCTTGGTATAGGGCTTGGTGATGTAGCCGTCCGCGCCGAGGGCAAGACCTCGCCCGATGTCCGCGGGGTCGTTGCGCGCGGTCAGCAGCACGATCGGCAGCGAGCCGAGCGCCTCATGCCGGCGCATCTTGCCCAGGACGTCGAAGCCGTCGCCGTCGGGCAGCATGACGTCGAGGAGCAGCAGGTCCGGCGCACCCTGGTCCACCAGGTCCTGCAGGAAGCCGTTGACCGAGCTCGCCACGCGCACTTTGTACCCGGCCATCGAGACGCGCAGGTCGGCGAGCGCGAGCTGGTCGGGATCGTCCTCGACGATCAGGACCACCATGTCGGCCGGCGCCTTGATCGGCAGCGGGCGGCGCCTCAGCCGGTCGAGCGCGAGATAGGCGCCGGTGCGCGCCAGCGAACCGGCCGCGATCTTCGCGGCCTCGCGCAGCTGCGCCTGGTCGAGCGCGAGCGTCTTGTCCCTGTCGCGGGGCGTGAGCCAGCCCGGATGGGTCGCCCCTTCCGGCAGCTCCTCGATGAGCCCGATCTCTTCCATCTCGGAAAGCCATTCGTCGAGCATTTCCGGCGGATAGAGCTTCGACAAATTTTCCGTGACGCCGCCCTGCCCCTGGAGGTCCATCATCCACAGGATGCGCCGGTAGTCGGCGGGCACGGCTGCGTCCTGCTTCTCCCAGGCTTCGCGCCCGGCGGCGGTCAATCGGTAGATGCGCACGGCCTTTGCCCCGGGAGCCTGTTCTGTTTGTGGCGGAGAGAGTGGGATTCGAACCCACGGTACGCTATTAACGTACACACGCTTTCCAAGCGTGCGCCTTAAGCCGCTCGGCCATCTCTCCGTCAGGGGATTCTAGCGCGGTACCGCCGGAGTACCATCGCAAAGTCATGGAGCCGGCCGACAGCATCGCCCGACTCGGCTTCGCCCGCTGGTACGAGCGCCGGCTGATCGAGGCTCACGCCTGGTTTGTCAGCGCATTCGTCTGCGTAGTGGCCATCGCCGCCTGCGCGGAAGAGCTCTCCTTCCGCGGTTCCGCGGCACGACTGCTGTTCTACGTCGCCGTCATCCTGGGCGCCGCGGCGACCGGGATCTACGGAATGATGCGCTACCACAAGATCCTGGTCGAGGCCGAGCGCATCGGCGAGCACGCCACCTGCGAGGGTTGCGGCGCCTACGCCCGCTTCAAGCTGATCTCGGCATCAAATGGACGCTGCCGCAAGTGCAACCACGAATGGCGCGTCATCGTGCCCGAATGAGCCCGCGCCTGCTGTTCCTGTTCGCGCAGGCCTGCATCTTCTTCAAGCAGCACGCGCGCGCGCTGGCGGCGCTCGAGACGCTGCTGCGCGAGCAGCCCGATCATCCGCGCGCCTGGAGCATCGCCGGCTTCCTGTACGCCGAGAAGGGCCGCCACGTGGACGCGATCGCCGCGTTCGAGCGCGCCCTCGCCCTCGCGCCCGACGACGCGCCCACGCTGTTCAACCTCGGCTTCGTCCTGCAGAAGGCCGGCCGGCACGAAGACGCGATCGCCCGCATGGGACGCGCGATCAAGCTCAGCCCGCTGCTCGACCGCGCCTGGTACGGCCTCGGTTTGTCGCTCATCCACTGCGGCCGTTTCCGCGAGGCAATCGAGCGCCTGACCGAGGCCGCGCGGCTGCAGCCGCTCAACCCCTACGCGCGCTACCAGCTCGCGGCGGCCTGGTTCAAGCTCGGCGAGCCGGAAAAAGTGCGCGCGGAGTACCGCAAGCTGAAGAGCTTCGACCCGACCGTCGCCGCGCACGTGCGCACCGATTTCGGCGTGCCGAAGGACGGCGACGAGGTGGGCTAATCGGCGAGCTTGCGCTGCATCAGCGTCGAGCAGTCGTAGCTGCCGGATGAGCACATCTCGGGCAGTACCCAGAACACGATCGCCAGCCAGATCCAGGCCACCATGCCGAACGCGATCGCCGGTATGTAGCTGTCCATGACCACGCGCGGCATGATCCAGCGCGCCGCGCGGATCACGGGATTGGTCAGGACGGCGATCACCTGGAAGAAGATGTTGTCCATCCGCTTACCGCCGGCGAGCACCCAGAGCAGCCCGCGCCCGAGCAGGAACATGCCGGCGAGCTCCGCCAGCGCCTTGACGATCACTACCAGCAGCAATTCAGTCTGCATAAAAAATAAAGCCCGCTTGCGCGGGCTTTATCGTGCCTGAAGCAGCCTCAGGTGGCGCGGGTGTCGATGTCGCCCGCCAGGTTCGGGTAGCGCACGTGCTCCACCAGCTCCTGGACCTTGCGGTCCGGCGCGGGGGTGAGCAGGCTCACGATGATGATCGTCGCCAGGCCCACCGGCACGCCGAACACGCCCGCCGAGATGGCGTTCATGCCGAACCACTGGTAGGAAGCGATGGGCGCCGTCACCCCGAGCAGGTCGCGCAGGAACGGATAGGTGACGCTCATGTAGTACATGCAGACGCCGAGCCCCGCCGCCATGCCGATGATCGCACCCCACTTGTTGGCCCGCTTCCAGAAGATCCCCAGCACCAGCGCCGGGAAGAAGGCGGACGCCGCGAGCGAGAACGCCGCGCCGACCAGGAACAGGATGTTCCCCGGCTTGTAGGAGGTCACCCAGGCGGCGATGATCGCGACGACCAGCAGCAGGATCTTCGAGGTCGTGACGCGGCGCGCCGTGGACGCGTTCGGATCGAGCATCTTGTAGTACAGGTCGTGCGACAGGGCGTTGGCGATCGTCAGCAGCAGGCCGTCCGCGGTCGACAGCGCCGCCGCCAGGCCGCCTGCGGCGACCAGGCCCGACACCACGTACGGCAGGCCCGCGATCTCGGGCGTCGCCAGCACGATGATGTCGCCGCCGATGGCGATCTCCGCGAGCTGCACGATGCCGTCGAAGTTGAGGTCGGTGATCGTCAATAGCGCCGGATCTACCAGTCGCCAGGCCGCCGCCCATGCCGGAAGCTCCGCAAATCGGCTGCCCACCAGGTGCGAGTACACGTCGTACTTGGCGAGCACCGCGAGGCACGGCGCGGTGAAGTACAGCATGAAGATGAAGAACAGCGACCAGAACACCGAGGTGCGCGCCTGCCTCACGCTGGGCGTGGTGTAGTAGCGCATCAGGATGTGCGGCAGCGCCGCGGTGCCGAACATCATGCAGAACACGATGCCGAGGAAGTTGAGCTTGGC
>DATBSZ010000222.1:0-8141 GCA_036559525.1 Burkholderiales bacterium | reverse complement strand
CACCGAGTTCAACGTGCTCGAGGGGCTGTGGAACGCGCGCGTCACCTCGCACATCCCGCTCGCCGAGGTTTCAGCCAGTCTCTCCATCGAGAAGATCGTCGCCGCGCTCGGGCTTACCGCCACGGCGCTGCGCGCGGCCGGATTCAATCCACCCCGTATCGGCGTGGCCGGGCTCAATCCGCACGCCGGCGACGGCGGCAACTTCGGCCGCGAGGAGATCGACATCATCGAGCCCGCGGTGCGCAAGGCGAAGGCGCAGGGGTTGCCCGCCGACGGCCCTTATCCGGCCGACACGGTGTTCGTGCGCGCCAAGGCCGGGCAGTTCGACGCGGTGCTGACCATGTACCACGACCAGGGACAGATCGCGATGAAGCTGCTCGGCTTCGACCGCGGCGTCACGCTGCTCGGCGGCTACCCGTTCCCCATCTGCACCCCGGCGCACGGCACCGCCTATGACATCGCCGGCAAAGGCGTTGCCAACGTCGGCGCGGCGCGGGCAGCGCTGCTGCTCGCCGCCCGCATGTCTCAAAGATAAAGCTTCACCACGGCCGAGGTATCGAGCTCGGTCAACCCGCGCTTCTTCATCTCGCGATAGGCCGCAAGCGCGCTCTGCAGGACCGGGGTTTTCGAATGAAGACCTTCGGCCCAGGCGCTGACCATCTCGAGGTCTTTCAGGAGCTGTCGTACGTAGCCGCGCGGCGCGAAGTCGCGCTCGACCATGCGCGGCCAGTAGGCCTTCATCACGTTGCTGTCGGCGTAGCCGCCGGCGAGGCACTCGGGGATGCGGGCGGCGTCGATCCCCGCCTTCTCGCAGAGCCCGACCGCTTCGCCGAGCATGGCGTGACCGACGCCGACGATGAGCTGGTTGATCATCTTCGCGGCGAGGCCGGAGCCGACCGGACCCATGCGCGTGCATCGCCCGGCGATGTCCTTCATCAGCGGCGCGAGGCGCGCCACGTCGTCCGCTTCTCCGCCGGCCATCACCGTAAGCGTGCCGGCTTCCACCGCCGGCGGGCCGCCGGAAACCGGCGCATCGACCCAGCGACAGCCGGTCGCCTTCGCCAGGCGCGCCGCGTGGCTGCGGCAGGCATCGACCGGAATCGTCGAGAAGTCGACCAGCAGCTGCGGTTTCTTCATGGCGTGGATCAGCCCCTTGGCGCCGAACACCGCGTCCTCGACCGCCTCGTTCGTCGGCAGGTTGAGCAGCACCACGTCCGCGCCCTGCGCTGCTTCCGCGACGGAGCCGACCGTCGAGCGTTCGGGGACGATGTCGTAGCCGCGCACGCTCCAGCCGAGCGCGGTCAGGCGCTTCACCATCGGGCCGCCCATGAGCCCGACGCCAACGTAGCCCAGAGAAAATTTCTTCATCCTCACTCCATGCGATAGATGCGAACGGCATTGTCGTGGAACAGGGCGCGGCGCTCCGCATCGGAGAAGCCGCGCGTGAACTCGTCGAAGCCCGAAAAGATCGAATCGAAGCTCTCGCGCAGGCTGTCGACCGGGAAGTTGCTGGCGAACATGCAGCGCCCGGTGCCGAACAGCTCGATTGCGGCGAGCACCACCTCGCGCTTGTGCTCCACATTGCCCAAGCCTGAGATTTTCAGGGCCACGTTCGGGCGTACGGCCAGGGCGGCCATGGCACTGCGCCAGCCGCCAAGCTGCTCTACGTAGGGCAAGCCGGTGTGGTTCAGCACGATCGTGGTTTCCGGGAAGTCTCCCGCGAGGCGCGCCGCCTCCTCGAGCTCGCTCCACGGCGCCTGCAGCTCGAAATGCAGCCCGAGCGGCGCGAGGTGCCGGTACCCCGCGCGCCATTTGGCGTCGTCCATCATGCCGGGCTTGGGCTTGTGCCGGATGCCGCGCACGAAATCGTGCTGCGCGTGCCCTTCGAGCACCTGGGCGCAGTCATCGTGGTGCAGCCAGGCTTGCGCGATGGCGACCGTCGGGAAGCTCGCTCCTTCTCTGATTCTCGAAATAAACGCCATCTCGCCCAGAGGAGCGCGCGGATCCCACTCGGCTTCCACGTAGACGCCGCGCCGGACGTCCCAGCCCTGGGAGTCGGCCCGGTAGTCGGCAACGAGGTAAGGCCGTCTCAAGGCACTGTAGTCGCCATAGCGGAACGCGATCGGTTGCGGATCGCACAGCCAGGGGTAGTAATGCGCCCGCGGGTCCCAGACGTGGAAGTGCGCGTCCGCGATCGGAAATCTAGATTGCGGCTTCAGTCTTGGCGTCGAAGAAGTGCAGGCGCTGCGGGTCGAGCGCGAGCTGGATGCTCTCGTGCGCCTTCACGCGCACGCCGGGATCCACGCGCGCCACCATCGGCACGCCGCCGGCGCGGAAGTTGAGCAGGATCTCGTTGCCGAGCGGCTCGATCACGTCGACCGCCGTGGCGAACGTGTGCCCGTCGGAGCCCGCCTCTGTGCCATTGGCGAGGCGCAGCGCCTCCGGCCGCACGCCGAGAGTGAGGCGCGTTCCTGTTCGTATTCTCGAAGAGAGATCCCGGGGAACCCGGAGGCGCAAGCCCTCGGCTTCCGCCCAGAGCGCGTCGCCGGCGCCGCTGATCGCGACCTCGACGAAGTTCATCGCCGGCGAGCCGATGAAGCCGGCGACGAACCGGTTGGCCGGCCGGCCGTAGAGCTCGAGCGGCTCGCCGATCTGCTGCACGCGGCCGTCCTTCATCACCACCACGCGGTCGCCGAGGGTCATTGCCTCGACCTGGTCGTGGGTGACGTAGATCGCCGTGGTCTCGAGGCGCTCGTGCAGGCGCTTGAGCTCGACGCGCATCTGCACGCGCAGCTTCGCGTCCAGGTTCGACAGCGGCTCGTCAAACAGGAACACCTCGGGATGGCGCACGATCGCGCGCCCGACCGCGACGCGCTGGCGCTGGCCCCCGGAGAGCTGGCGCGGCTTGCGTTCCAGCAGCGGTTCGATCCCCAGGATTTCGGCGGCCTCGCGCACGCGCTTGAGGATGTCGTCCTTCGCATAGCCGCGCATCTGCAGGCCGAAGGCCATGTTGTCGAACACGGTCTTGTGCGGATAGAGCGCGTAGTTCTGGAACACCATCGCGATGTTGCGGTCCATCGGCGGCAGGTCGTTGACGACCTCCTCGCCGATGCGGATCTCGCCCGAGGTGATCTCCTCGAGGCCGGCCACCATGCGCAGCGTCGTGGTCTTGCCGCAGCCGGACGGACCAACCAGCACCAGGAACTCCTTGTCGCGGATCTCCAGGTTCACGTCCTTCACCGCGTGAAACCCGTTGTCGTACTTCTTGTTCAGCGCGCGGATTGAAACGTCAGCCATGGCTCAGAAAATCAGGGACAGACCACGTTTTTCGGCCGTGGTTGATAAAGGAAAAACGTGGTCTGTCCCTGGTTTCAAGTGGTCAGCCTTTCACAGATCCCGTGAGGCCGGTGACGTAATACTCGACAAAGAACGAATACACGAGCGCCACCGGCACGGACCCGAGCAGCGCTCCCGCCATGAGCTGGCCCCAGAAGAAGATGTCGCCCCGGATCAGCTCCGACACCACGCCGACCGGGACGGTCTTCTGGTCGGCCGAGGCCATGAAGACGAGCGCGTAGATGAATTCGTTCCACGACAACGTGAACGCGAAGATCCCGGCCGAGAGGATGCCGGGGATCGCCACCGGAAAGATGATGCGCACCATCGCGCCGAAGCGCGTCGCGCCGTCGATGCGCGCGCACTCCTCGAGCTCCTTCGGGATGGTCTTGAAGTAGCCCATCAAGAGCCAGGTGCAGAACGGGATCAGGATCGTCGGGTAGGTGAGCATCAGCGCCCACGGCGTGTTGCCGAGCTGCATGTCGCGGATGATGTCGGCGAGCGGGATGAAGAGCAGCGTCTGCGGCACCAGGTAGGTGATGAAGATCGCGGTGCCGAGGAACTCCGAGCCGCGGAAGCGCAGGCGCGCGAGCGCGTAGCCCGCGAACATGCCGCAGATCAGCGAGATGATCGTCGAGACGATGGCGATCAGCATGGTGTTCCACAGCCAGGTCGGAAACGCCGTGGTCTGCAGCAGGCCCTTCACATGCTCGAGCGTCGGGTGCAGCGTCCACAGCGGAGCGGCGTTCGGCTGGCGCCAGGTGGCATAGAGCTCGGGGTCCGGCCGGAACGCGGTCACCGCCATCCAGTAGAACGGGAACAGCGTGAACACGATGAACACCGCCATCGGCAGGTAGAAGTACACCCACTTCTTCCACTTGCGCTCGATGAGCATTAGGCGCGCATCTCAGTTATTTTCCATGCGCCGGAGCGAGCGCAGCTGCACCCAGACGACCGCGAACAGCACCGGGAACATGAAGAGCGACAGCGCCGCGCCTTCGCCGAGCAGGCCCGAGCCGACGCCGATCTGGTAGGCGTAGGTGGCGATGAGGTGCGTCGAGTTCGCCGGCCCGCCCCCGGTGAGCACGTAGATCAGCTGGAAGTCCGAGAAGGTCTGGATCACGGAGAACACCACCACCACCAGCGTCACCGGCAGCAGCAGCGGCCAGGTGACATGCCAGAAGCGGTGCCAGGCGTTGGCGCCGTCGAGCGCCGCGGCCTCGTGCAGGTCCGGACTGATGGTCTGCAGCCCGGCGAGCAGGGTGATGGCGAAGAACGGCATGCCGCGCCAGGTGTTCACCGCGACCGCGCACCACATCGCCCAGTCGCCGTCCGACAGGAACGGCAGCCGGTCGGTGATCATGCCCGCGTGATACAGCCCCCAGTTCATCACGCTGAAGGTCGGGTCGAACATCCAGCGCCAGGCGAACGCCGAGAGCACCGTCGGGATGATGAACGGCAGCAGCATCGAGGCGCGCACGATGCGCTTGAAGCGGAAATGCCGGTTGAGCAGCAGCGCGAGCCACATGCCGAGCGCGAGCTTGAAGATCGTCGCCCAGAACGTGTAGAACACGGTGTTCTTGAACGCCATCTGGAAGATGGTGTCGTTGATCGCCTTCGTGAAGTTGGCCAGGCCGACGAACTCGCCGGCCTCGCCCACCCGGATGCTGGTGAGCGAGAACCACAGCGCCATCACGAACGGATACGCGATGAAGATGGCGAGGATCGCCACCCCGGGCGCCAGCAGGGCACCTGCCAGCGCCTTTTCGCTTTCGAGTAGGCGCGTCAGACGGGAGACGCGCTGGCGCCTCCCGTTGACGACGAGCGTTTCGTTCAAGCGCGGATCAGGTGACGCTCAGGTTCCAGTGTAGATTTTGCCCAGCTCACCCGCCGCCCACTTCACCGCTTCCTCGGGCTTGGTGCCGCCGCAGGCCCGCGCGTACATCACGATGACGATGAACTTGTTCCACGCCTCGGCGGCGCGCTTGTCGGGCTGGCCCTGGTAGCCCATCAGCCGCTTCTGCGCCTGCGGCGCGGTGCGGAACGGCGCCATCACCGGGTCGTTCTTCCACATGGCGTGGTTTTCCCACTCTTTCGTCGGGCCGACGGCGAAGCCCTTCTGCACGGTGAACCACTTCTCGTAGTTCTCCTTCTTGTGCGCCCACTTCAGGAACTCGATCGCGCCCTTGGCGTTCTTCGAATACTTCATCACCATGTGGTTGAACGCGGTGTGGTAGGCGTGCGCGCCCTTCGGGCCCGCGGGCAGCGCCGCGTGCAGGATGTCGGTGTGCAGCGGCGCGCCCTTGTCGGTCTTGAACTTGTCCGCGCCGTTGAGCGCCGCGACGTAGATCGACGCCCCGTTGAGCGAGGCGCTGATGTCGCCCGACAGGAACGCCCGGTTGTTGTTCGAGTCGTCCCAGGCGAGGCCGCCCTCGTCGTGCGCGTCCTTCCAGAACTGGGTCATGAAGCGCACCGACTCCAGGGTCTCCTTCGAGTCGAGCACCACCTTGCCCTTGGCGTCCACTTCCTGGCCGCCGAAGGACCACAGGAACGGATAGGTGAACGTGGGCGCGTCGCCGAAGGTGTTGCCGAGCGTCTGGCCGATCGGGCGCTTGGCCGCCTTCAGCTTCTTGCCGACCGCGTGATACTCCTGCCAGGTCTTCGGGAAGCTCTTGGCGCCGGCTTCCTCGAACCAGGATTTCCGGTACGCGATGAGCGCCGGCACCATCGACCAGGGCATCGATACCCACTTGCCGCCGATGCGGTTGAGCTGCGTCGCGGCGTCGTAGATCCCGCCCTGCGCCTTGGCCACCTCTTCGGCCACCGCGCTCACGTCCACCGCCGCGCTGGAGTAGAGGTGGGGGTAGTTGTTCAGGATCATGATGATGTCGGGACCGTTGCCCGACTGGATCGACGAGGTCGCGCGCGCCGGGATGTCGTTGGCGTTGACGGTTTCCACATTCAACTTGAGGCCGAGCGCCTTCTGTACTTCCGGCGCGAACACCTCGCGCAGCACCTTGTCCGCCGCGGGAACGAAATCGTTCCAGCGCAGGATGTGCACGGTATTCGCTTGTGCAAAGACCGGCGCGCGGTGCGAAGCGAGAATGCCCGCCATTCCGGCGCCGGAGTACTGCAGGAACGTGCGTCGCGTGATTCGAGCCATGTTTCCCCCTCCTCTAAGGTGGTGTGGAGAACTCTACTACTTTAGCCATGCCTTGGCGCGCGGATGCGAAAGCGCCACCGGGTTGACCGCGAACTCGGGGCGCCGGCCCGCGTGCACCGCCAGTATTGCGCCGATCGCAGTGCGGGCAATGTTGCCGAACAGCTCGTCGGTCCAGCACAGCGCGTGCGGGCTGACGAGCACGTTGTCGAGCTTCAGGATGGGATTGTCCGCGGGGGTGGGCTCCTGCTCGAACACGTCGAGCCCGGCGCCGGCGATGCGCCGGGCGGCCAGCGTTTCGTAGAGCGCCTTTTCGTCCACGATCGGGCCGCGCGCGACATTGATGAAGTAGGCGGTGGGCTTCATCAGGGCGAGCTGCCGGGCGCCGACCAGGCGTCGCGTCTCATCGTTCAGCAGGCAGGCGACGACGACAAAGTCCGACTCGCGCATGAGCTCGTCGAGCGGCACGTGGCGCGCTCCGATGTACTCGAGCTCCAGGCGCTCGGCGTAGGGGTCGGCGGCCAGCAGCCTCAGGTCGAAGACCTTGGCCATGCGCAGCAGCTCTTTCCCGATCCGGCCCGCGCCGATCACGCCCAGCGTGCGCCCGGTGAGGCCGGTCCCCATCAGGTCGAGGCGCGCCGGCCAGTTGCCTTCGCGCGTGATCCGGTCTTTGGCCATCAGCCGGTGCGCGAGGGCGAGGATGAAGGTGAGCGCGATGGTCGCCACCGGCCGCGGCACCGCGTTCGGCGTGTTGGCGACCAGCACGCCTGCTTGCGTCATCGCGGCCACGTCGACGCTGTCATAGCCGACGCCGTGGCGCGAGATCAGCTTCAGGCGAAGGTCGGGCCCCGCGACGGCGGATGCCGGGACTCGCGGCGAGTTCACATAGAGCGCGTCGTAAGCGGCGGCGTGCTCGGCGGTGATTTCCTTCAGGCCGCGCGGCAGCCATTCCCACTTGAGCTGGTCGAGAGCCTGCAACGGCTCGCGGCCGAACGCGGGCTCGCCGCGCGAGTCGAGGATGTCGCTGGTGACTCCTACGCGGAAGGTGCCCGGCATCTCAATTCACTTTCCACGTGGAGATCAATTGCGCGGTTGCGTTCTGCAGCAAGCCCTGGTCGGTGCCGGTGGCGATCATGCGGAAGCCGTGGCCGAGGTACTCCTGTCCGAGGTCCGGGCTTGCTGCCATATAGCCCGCCGCCTTGCCGTGCTTCTTCGCGGCGGCGGCGATGCGCTTCACCGCGTCGCGGTATTGCGGGTGCGAGAACTGCCCGGGGATGCCGAGGAAATTGGTCAGGTCGAAGTGCCCGAGCCAGATCACGTCCACGCCGTCGACCGCCGCGATCGCGTCGACGTTCTCCAGGCCGGCGCGCGTCTCGATCATGCAGATCACCAGCGTGCGCTCATGGATGGCGCGCATTTTCTCGATGACGTCTCCGCCTTGGTAGTCGTCGTGCGCGAAACCGAAGGCGGCGCCGCGGCGTCCCTTCGGCGGGTAGCGTGTGAACGACACGATGCGCTCGGCCTGCTCGGCCGTGTCCACCAGCGGCACCATGACGCCGAGCGCTCCCGCGTCGAGCGCGCGCGCGACGAAGTGGTACTCGGTGGTGGGCACGCGCACCAGCGGTGCGATGCCGAGCGCGCGGCA
>DATBSZ010000221.1:0-21514 GCA_036559525.1 Burkholderiales bacterium | reverse complement strand
GTAGTTCTTCGCCTCGCCCCCGTACTTCTTCGCCAGAATGTGCGTCATCGCCGCCGTCAGCGTCGTCTTGCCGTGATCCACGTGCCCGATCGTCCCCACGTTAACGTGCGGCTTGGTGCGCTCGAATTTGCCTTTGGCCATCTCGATTTCCTAGTGCTACGGTTTCCTGATCACCTGGTGCCCATGACGCGGATTGAACGCGTGACCTCTCCCTTACCAAGGGAGTGCTCTACCACTGAGCTACATGGGCGAAAGTTCGGAACCTGCGCGCGTTGTCTGGAGCGGGTGAAGGGAATCGAACCCTCGTCATAAGCTTGGAAGGCTTCTGCTCTACCATTGAGCTACACCCGCCTGCCTTTTAGCCTGACTGCTCAACTGCTCGACACAAAAGTTCTTCACCCGAAAATCCCGTCGCCTGTTGAGTGCCCTAGCTAGCTGGTGGAGGGGGTTGGATTCGAACCAACGTAGGCGCAAGGCCAACAGATTTACAGTCTGCCCCCTTTAGCCGCTCGGGCACCCCTCCGGCGGAACCCGAAATTATGTGAGTTTTCCTACGCTTGGTCAAGAAAAGCGGAGAGGATTTCAAGTTCCGTACCGGACCTTGGATTCGAGAGCGCGCAAGGCGGCGAGCGCGCTGTAGCACGCGAGCCAGGAAGTCTTGGGATTCTCCGGCGCCGGAACGTTCTCGAGGATCACCGTCATGCGCCCCGAGGCCCCCGACACACGAATCGTGTGGGTATTCAGGCTGAGTCCCGGGTCGGCGACGACCTTCAGGCGGGTGCGGTCCATGCCGACCCCGGCGAGCGACAGCACGGCCGCGATGTTGACGTTCTGCGGAAAGTGCGGCACGCCCTCGCGCGCCGGTCCCTCGAACAGGATTGTCGCCCCTTGCAGCCGGTCGAGGTCGACGCCGAGGCTCTCCACATAGGCGATTCCCTTCCAGGCCGCCGGGGGCTTCGCCACTTGGATGGAGACCTCGTCCACGCCCGCCAGGCAGGCGGTCTTCAGCGCGTCGAGCCCTCCGATGCCGCCCGAGGGCACGTAGAACAGGGCGCCACTGGCGGCCGCGGCGCGCTCGGCCTGCGTTCGCAGGCGCTCGTTCGCGAGCGCGCCCGCCGAAAGGACGACCACGCTCACGCCCGCGTCTAGCAGCGGCACGAGATACTCGCGCACCGCATCGTGGGATGCCGCCTCGACCACCGCCGCCGGCCGCTCGGCAAGCAGGGCCGCGCGCCCGATCACGTAGGGCACGCCGAACTCGCGCGCCAGACGCTCGCCGCGCGAGGCCGCCGTGCGCCCGGCCAGCGCGACGATCTCGATTCCGGGCGGGCGGTGCTCCAGGACCAGCCGCGCGATGGTGCCGCCACCCAGCAACGCGACGCGCATGGTTCTCTCCAGTATCATTGGCCACAAACAAGGGGGTTGCGTGCGTATCGCGATTCTAGAAGACGATCCCGACCAGCTGGCGCTGCTGCGGCGCTGGATCTCCGACGACGGCCACGACGTGCACGCGTACCTCAGCGGGCGCGAGGCGATGAAGCAGGCCGGGCGCGAGAGCTTCGATCTCTTCATGCTGGACTGGCAGGTACCCGACGTGTCCGGTGCCGAGGTCCTGATGTGGCTGCGCGCCAACGTCTCGAAGAGCGTGCCAGTGCTGTTCGTCACGGTACGCGATTCCGAGCAGGACATCGTGTTCGCCCTGGAGCACGGCGCCGACGACTACATGGTGAAGCCGGTGCGCCGCCAGGAGCTGCTCGCCCGCGTGCACGCGCTGCTGCGCCGCGCCTATCCGAGCGAGGAGAAAAAGCAGCTCTCGTTCCCGCCTTTCGAGATCGACATCCAGCGCGGCGAGGTGCGCAAGGACGGCAGCCGCATCGACCTCACCCCGAAGGAATTCGAGCTCACGGTGACGCTGTTCCGCAATATCGGGCGGCTGATGTCGCGCGGCCACCTGCAGGAAACCGTGTGGGGCCGCACCGGCGACTTGGCCACGCGCACGGTCGACACCCACGTGAGCCAGGTTCGCAAGAAGCTCGATCTGCGCCCGGAATCGGGCTACCGGGTGGTGCCGATCTACAACTACGGCTACCGCCTCGAGAAGCTTTCCCCGGCCCCCTAGCTTCGCCTACTCCAGCGCCCGCGCTCGAGTTTCCGCGTAGTTCCGGGTTTCCGCCGCGATCGGACCTGCGGTAAGCGCGCGCCGATAGGCCTGCGCCGCCTCTCTTCGGCGGCCCAACGCTTCCAGGGAAATGCCAAGGCCGACCCAGGTCGTCGCCGGCTGCGTACCGCCGCGCAACGCGTTCTGATAGGCCTCGACGGCGTCCGCATAGCGGCCGAGCCGCTGCAGCACGGTAGCGCGCATCGCCTGGAAATCGGCGGTGGCGTTGGCGGGTCCCGCTCGATCCAGGACCTCCAAAGCTGCGTCGTACTCGCGCTGGCCCACGTAAAGGCGCGCCATCTCGAGGGCAAACGCGGGTTGCTCGGGATTGATCGCCAACCCTTGATGCAGAACCCGGTGCGCGACGCCGACACGCTGCTGCTCGAGCAGCAGCGCGACATACGCCTGCCGGGCCGCCACGTGCGCGGCGTCGGCGCGCAATGCAGCGACGAGCTCATCCTCAGCCTCGCTCACCCGCTTGCGATTGAGGAGCAGGGCGGCACTCCGGAAATGCGCGTCGGCGACGGTCCCCTTTGCCGGCGCTGTTGCCGCCTGGGGTGCCGGGACTCGGGGTTGTTGCACCTCAGTCGGCTTGGACGGCTCCGTCGCCCTTTCCTGCACCGGCGTTTCGAGCTGCTGCGCAAGCCGCAGCGAATCGCTGGCGGGCTTCGGCTGTTCCACCGGTGCGGTTTGTGCCGCAGCAGGAGTCGCGGGCGCCGGTGTCGGCGCCTGCTTCGCTGCGGCCCGGCTCCGCGCCTCGGCAGCGGCCTGGAAAGCGAGCTCGGTGACGACCGGCGTGCGCGGCATCAGCTGGACCGCCACCCAGCCCATCCACGCGAGCGCTGCGGTGAGCAGCACGATCAGAATCCGCCAAAACCATTCGTGGCCGCCGGACTTGGTGGTCGGCACCCGCACCACGTTCGTTTCAGCGGCGGACCCAAGCGCCTGCCGCCGGTCGAGATCCTGCAGCATCTTGTTGATGACGCTCATGCGGCCTTCCACCGCCACCACGGCACGCGAGCCGAAGGGGTGTCCTCGACCGCGGCGCGCACTTGCCGGCGGTCGGCGCGGCGAGCGCCTTCGCCGTAGGTCAGCAACAGCGATTTGTGGGCGAGGATGTTCACCAGGCGCGGCACGCCGCGGCTGGCGCGATGGATCGCGTTCAACGCAGCGTCGCTGAACAGCGCGGCGCCGGAATACCCGGCGACCGTGAGGCGGTGCGCGACATAGTCCATCACCTCGTGCCGGGTGAGCGCCTTGAGCGTGTACTGGAAGGTAATGCGCTGGCGCAGCTGCCGCACCGACGCCGAGGCGAGCTTGCGATCGAGCTCGGGCTGGCCGAACAACACCACCTGCATGAGCTTGCGCTTCTCGGTCTCGAGGTTGGTTAGGAGCCGCACCGATTCCAGCGTAGCGAGCGGCATTGCCTGCGTCTCGTCCATGCACAGTACGACGCGCTTGCCCTGGCGGGCGATGTCGAGCAGGCGCTGCGTCAGCTGCTTGTCCAGCCGGTGCGCCCCAATCGACTCACCCGGCAGGCCGAGCTCCTCGGCGAGCGCGAGCAGGACAACGCGCGGCTCGAGATTCGGATTCGGTATGTAGGCGCTCACCCAGCCGGGGCCTAGCGTGGACAGGAACTTGCGGCACAGAAGCGTCTTGCCGGTGCCGACTTCGCCGGTGATCTTGATGAAGCCCTCGCCGTTCGAAACAGCAATGCAGAGCGTGTTCAGTGCTTCCTGGATGCTGCGGCAAGCGAAGAAGTAGCTCGTGTCGGGCGTAATGCCGAAAGGCTGCTCGCGCAGGCCAAAGTGCTTCAGGTAGTTCACTACTTCAGCCTCTCCTTGCGGCCGCCGGTAGCGCCGAGGTCCGAGAGAACGCAACAAGTTGGCGCACGTGGCCTTTTCCTCATTACCCGCGTAAGCCTACCCCCGCCGACCAAGCAATCACTTGAAGTTATAGCAATAACAGATTGTAGTCAATCGTCTTTTCCATCGGCACGCCGTGGCTGCCGGGAGGTCGACCGCAGCAACATTCGTCGACCAGCGCAATTCGCCCCGAGGAACTAGTCTTGGAGCGCTTGAAGCTCAACCTCGGCTGCGGCGACAAGATCCTGCCCGGCTACGTCAACGTCGACGTGGCACCGACCCGCGCCGGCCAGAAGCCGGATGTCCTCTGCGACCTGCACCGCCTCGAGCCGTTCGAGGACAAGAGCGCCGACGAAGTCCTCGCGGTCCATGTGGTCGAGCACTTCTGGCGCTGGGAGGTGGTCGACGTGCTGCGCGAGTGGGCGCGCGTACTCAAGCCGCGCGCGGCGATGATTCTCGAGTGCCCGAACCTGCAGAGCGCCTGCGAGCAGTTCCTCCGCGACCCGGATGCGTTCTCCGGGCCCGGCCAGGAGGGCCAGCGCACGATGTGGGTGTTCTACGGCGACCCGGGCTGGCGCGATCCGCTCATGGTGCACCGTTGGGGCTACACCCCGCGCAGCCTCGCCAAGGTGATGGCGCAGGCCGGCCTAGTCGACATCCGCCAGGAGCCGGCGCAGTTCAAGCTGCGCGAACCGCGCGACATGCGGCTGGTCGGGGTCAAAGCATGAACGCGGAGGGAGAAGCCTATCTACGGTGGTACTACGAGACCGCGGTATGGAAGCGGCTCAGCTACCGGCTTGAATCCGGGCCTGCTGACGGCCGATCCCGCCCGGGAGGACAAGTTCGGCTGCACCTTCGCCCCTCGCGGCTACTACCTGAAAAAATAAAGGGGGCAGGCTTTGGGCCTGCCCCCTGAGTCAGCCCGACGGTATTGGAGGAGGAGGAGGAACCAACCGGGCTGCTGCAACGCAACAATCTTAGGTCTTTGCTCGTTGGTTTAGAATACGCTGCAGCTGTAAAACACTTTTGCAGAATCTGCAAAGATGGCGGACGCCCTTCAAGAGCTTACGATTTTCGCCAAGATCGTCGGCACCGGCAGCCTCTCTGCCGCGGCCCGGGACCTCGGCATGTCGCCTGCCCTCGTAAGCCGGCGCCTCGCCTCGCTCGAATCGCGGCTGGGGGTGCGCCTGGTCAACCGAACGACCCGCAGCCTGCACCTCACCGACGAAGGTGCCGCGTATTTCGAGACCTGCACCCGGCTCCTCGCAGAGATCCAGGAGGCCGACGCGGCGGTGTCGGCGGGGCGCGCCGAGCCGCGCGGGGTGCTGCGAGTCGCTCTGCCCGCCTCGTTCGGCAACCAGCACGTCGCGCCGCTGGTGCCGAAGTTCGCCGAGCGCTATCCCGACGTTCAGCTCTCCCTTAGCCTGTCCGACCGGGCGGTGAACGTGGTCGAAGAGGGCTTCGACCTCGCGATCCGTATCGCCGACCTGGCCGACTCGTCGCTCGCCGCCCGCAAACTCGCGCCGAACCGCCGCGTGGTGTGCGCAAGCCCCGGCTACCTGGCGCGCCACGGCGCGCCGCGCACGCCCGAGGACCTGGCGAAGCACAATTGCCTCGCCACAGACTTCGCGATGAATTGGGACTATCGCGGGCCCGACGGGAAGCCGGGCTCGGTGAGGGTTGCGGGCCGCTACGCGTGCGACAACTGGGAAGTGCTGCGCGAGTGGGCCCTTGCCGGGCTTGGCGTCGCGCTCAAGTCCACCTGGGACGTGCGCCGTCACCTCGAGGACGGTTCGCTGCTCACGCTTCTTCCGGGCTATACCTTCGCGACAGATGTGGCCATTTACGCGGTCTATCCTCACCGGCGTCACCTGCCGGCCAAGACTCGTGCGTTCGTTGAATTCCTGGCCGAGTCGTTCGGCCCTGAGCCATACTGGGACCGCCCGCGTGGGGCGCCGAAGCCGAGAATCAAAGCCCGAGCCGCTGTCTAACTGCTATGGAACTTGCTAAAGCCAGTCTCGAAGACAAGTACACGATCGAGAGCGGCCGGGCCTTTCTGACCGGGACGCAGGCGCTGATCCGCCTGATGATGCTGCAGCGCAGCCGCGACCTGAGCGCGGGGCTGAACACCGCCGGCTTCGTCTCGGGCTACCGCGGCTCGCCGCTCGGTGGCCTCGATCAGGCGCTTTGGCGCGCGCAGAAGCACCTCGAGAGCCACCACATCAAATTCCAGCCGGGCGTGAACGAGGACCTCGCCGCGACCGCGGTCTGGGGCACGCAGCAGGTCGGCATGTTCCCGGGCGCGAACTACGACGGCGTGTTTTCGATGTGGTACGGCAAGGGCCCCGGCGTCGACCGCTGCGGCGACGTCTTCAAGCACGCCAACGCCGCCGGCACTTCGAAGCACGGCGGCGTGCTCGCGCTCGCCGGCGACGACCACGCCGCGAAGTCCTCGACGCTGCCGCACCAGTCGGAGCACATCTTCAAAGCCTGCCTCATCCCGGTGCTCAACCCCTCGAACGTGCAGGACTACCTCGATCTGGGGCTGCACGGCTTTGCGATGAGCCGCTACTCGGGCTGCTGGATCGCCTTCAAATGCGTCACCGATGTCGTGGAGTCCGGCGCATCCGCCGAAGTCAATTTGAATCGAGTTCAGACCAAGATCCCGCAGGACTTCACGCTTCCCCAAGGCGGGCTGAACATCCGCTGGCCCGACGGCATCCTCGAGCAGGAAGCGCGCATCCTCGACTACAAGGTCTACGCCGCGCTCGCCTACTGCCGCGCCAACGGCCTGGACCGCATCGTGTGGGACTCGCCGCGCGCGCGCTTTGGCATCTGCACTACCGGCAAGTCGTACGGGGATGTCATGGAGGCCCTTTCGTCTTTGGGTCTTACAAGAGAAATTTGTGAAGACGTCGGAATCCGCGTCTACAAGGTCGCCATGTCCTGGCCGCTCGAGCCGCAAGGCGCGCGGCGCTTCGCCGAGGGCCTGGAAGAGATCCTGGTAGTCGAGGAGAAGCGCCAGCTGATCGAATACCAGATCAAGGAAGAGCTCTACAACTGGAAGGAAGGGGTGCGCGCGCCGCGCGTGGTCGGCAAGTTCGACGACAGCGGCGAGTGGAGCCGCAGCGGCGGGCAGCCCGCCGGCACCTGGCTGCTGCCCGCGCACTACGAGCACTCGCCGGCGATGGTCGCGCGTGCGATTGCTCAGAGGCTGGAGAAGTTGGGTTTGACTTCACACCTTGGAAGCCAATTCCGGGAAAGGCTCGCCTTCCTCGATTTCAAGGAAAAGGTCCTGTCGCGCCCGAGGGTGACGGCGATAAGGCAACCCTATTTCTGCTCGGGCTGCCCGCACAACACGTCCACCCGCGTGCCCGAGGGCAGCCGCGCCACCGCCGGCATCGGCTGCCACTTCATGGCGGTGTGGATGGACCGCAAGACCTCGACCTTCACCCACATGGGCGCCGAGGGCGCGCCATGGATCGGCCAGGCGCCGTTCACCAAGGAAAAGCATATCTTTGCGAACCTCGGCGACGGCACTTACTTCCACTCGGGGCTGCTCGCGATCCGCGCCGCCGTCGCGGCCAAGGTCAGCATGACCTACAAGATCCTCTACAACGACGCGGTGGCGATGACCGGCGGCCAGCACCACGACGGCCCTCTGGACCCGGCGATGATCTCGCGCCAGATCGCCGCCGAGGGCGTCAAGCCGATCGTGGTGGTCACCGACGAGCCGGAGAAATACCCGCGCGGCACCAACTGGGCGCCGGGGGTCACCGTGCGCCATCGCGACGAGCTTGATGCAGTTCAAAAAGAACTACGTGAAATCCAAGGCGTGTCCGCGCTCATCTACGACCAGACCTGCGCCTCCGAGAAGCGCCGCCGGCGCAAGAAGAACGAGTTCCCCGATCCCGCGGTGCGCGCGGTGATCAACGAGATGGTGTGCGAAGGCTGCGGCGATTGCAGCGTGAAATCCAACTGCCTCTCTGTCGAGCCGCTCGAGACCGAGTTCGGCCGAAAGCGCACCATCAACCAGTCCTCCTGCAACAAGGACTACTCGTGCCTGAAGGGCTTCTGCCCGAGCTTCGTTACCGTCGAGGGCGGCCGGCTGCGCAAGGGCAAATCGGCGGTGGCGAAAGTGAGTGATGACTTCGCTGCGCTTCCCGACCCCGAGCTGCCCGCTTCGAAAACCCCCTACGGCATCCTCGTCACTGGGATCGGCGGAACCGGGGTCATCACGATCGGCCAGATCATCGGCGTCGCCGCGCACCTCGAGGGCAAAGGCGTCAGCGTGCTCGACATGTCGGGCCTCGCGCAGAAGTACGGCGCGGTGATGTCGCACGTACAGATCGCGGCGCACCCCGACGCGATGCACGCGACGCGCATCGACACCGGCGGCGCGAGCCTCGTGCTCGGCTGCGACCTGGTGGTCACCGCGAGCGCCGAAGCGCTCGCCAGGATGGGCCAACAGCGCACGCGCGCCGTGGTCAACGCCACCGTGACGCCGACCGCCGAGTTCGTGAAAAACCCCAACTGGCAGCTGCCGGGCACCGACCTGCAGCGCGACATCACCGAATCGGTGAGCGAGGCGGCCTTCATCCCGGCGACCGAGATCGGCGCCGGCCTGATGGGCGACGCCATTGCCACCAACATGTTCATGCTCGGCTACGCCTACCAGAAGGGCTGGATCCCGGTCTCGGGCGCGTCCCTCGAGCGCGCGATCGAGCTGAACGGGGTCGCGGTGGAGTTCAACAAGAAGAGCTTCGTCTGGGGACGGCGCGCCGCGCTCGACCTGGAGAAGGTGAAGCGCATCGCCATGCCAGCCGATGTGATTCCGATCGACCAGCACTTTTCGCGCACCCTGGACGAGCTGATCGAGCGGCGAGTGAAGTTCCTCACCGACTACCAGAACGCCGCCTACGCGGGCCGTTATCAAGCATTGGTCGATCGCGCCCGCGCGGTTGAAAAGGAAAAGGTCAATTCCTCGAAGCTGACCGAAGCGGTGGCGCGCTACTACGCGAAGCTCCTCGCCTACAAGGACGAGTACGAGGTCGCGCGGCTGCACGTCGCGGGGGACTTCCGCAAGAAGATCGAGGGCATGTTCGAGGGCGACTATCGCGTCGTGTACCACCTCGCGCCGCCGCTTTTCGCGCGCAAGGACCCGACGAGCGGCGAGCCGCGCAAGATGCGTTTCGGGCCGTGGATGCTGGGGGCCTTTGGAGTTCTTCACCGAATGAAATTTCTGCGGGGAACGGCCCTGGATCCCTTCGGCTACACCGAGGAGCGGCGCACCGAGCGCGCGCTGATCCGCGAGTACGAAGACACGGTCGAGCGCCTGCTCGCCAGGCTGACGCCGCAGAACCATGCGGCTGCGGTGCAGATCGCCGCCATCCCGGACGAGATCCGCGGCTATGGCCACATCAAGGCGCGCACCGTGGGCCCGGCGCGCAAGAAGCGCGAAGAGCTTCTCGCGCGCTACGAAGCAGGCCCTTCGGTGGAGCGGGTCGCGGCCTAGGCTAGCAGGCGCGCGCGGGCAGGCCGTGCGCGTCGGCGGCGAGCGCCATGCCAGCAGCGAGCGCCGCGAGCAGCCGGCGCTGGCGCTTGAGAAAGGTCTCGAGCACTTCCTGCGTGATGGCGCCCATCTCGAGCAGCGCGTCGCCGAGCTTGACGCGCGCGCCGCGCTGGCGCCCGATCGCGGCCTCAAGGGTGACCGAGTCGACGATGCCCGCTTCGAGCAGCATCCTGCCGAGGCGGAAGCGGTCGCGGAACGGGCTCGACAGGGTGCGCTGGAAGCCGAGCGCGCCTTCGCGCACGGCCACGCTGATCGCGCCCTGGCGTACGAGAATCTCGCCGAGGGGCTCGCCGGTGCGCTCCTGCTGCAGGAGCGCGCGCAGGAGCTGATGCTCGGTAATCGCCGCCGCGCCGAGGAGGATGTCGCCGAGGCGGGCGCGCAGGAAGAGGATCACGTCTTCGGCTTCGATCCGGTGCAGGCCCGACTGCAGGGCGAGCACCGCGTAGAGCTCGGCCTCCTCGATCAGCGCGAGCTCGACCAGCAGCGCGCCGAGCTTGCCGTTGTGCTTCGCTTGCCGCTCGAGGGCGGCGTCGAGGCGCGCCCGCGGCACGAGGCCGGCGCGAGTGAGGAGCTCGCCGAGCCGGAAGTCGGCCGGATATCGGGTGCGGTTTTCCAAGCGCGGCGATGATCGTTCCCGCCGCCCGGGAGGGTCGAGGAACTTGTGCCGCAGCAAAAGGTGAAATTATGTCTTCAGGGTGAACGGGCTGAAGTTGGTGCCGCGGTCGTAGTAGTCCTCCTGCTCGGCGCGCTTCAGGAACCCGACCACGCGGTAGGTCACCGGGGTCATGACGATCTCCCACGAGGTCTTCAGCACGTACTGCGCGATCGCGATCTTGATGAGGTCGTTCGTCGCCCAGATGCCGTAGAACGCGATCACGTAGAAAAGCGAGGTGTCGACCGCCTCGCCGACGACCGTCGAGCCGATGGTGCGGGTCCAGAGCCACCGGCCTTGGGTGCGCAGCTTCATCTTCGCCAGCACGAAGGAATTCGAGAAGCTGCCGCACCAGAAGGCGATCATCGACCCCGCCGCGATGCGCCAGCTGTTGCCGAACACCCCCTCGAGGTTGGCCTGGTAGGTCTTCATGAAATCGCTCTGCGCCGGCGGCAGGCTGATGACCACCCAGGCCATGACCGACGCGAACACCAGCGCGCCGAACCCGGCCCACACGACGCGGCGGTCGCGGCCGTAGCCGTACACCTCGGTGAGGATGTCGCCGAAGATGTAGGAGATCGGGAAGAACAGGACCCCGGCGCTGAAGGTCACGGCGCCGAGCAACGGAAGGTTCACCGTCGCCTGCTTCGCCGCGCCGATGAAGTTCGAGCACAGCAGCACTGTGACGAAAGCCGCCATCACGAAGTCGTAGTAGCGATACGTTCTCAAGGCAACCTCGGAGAGTGGTCACGGACGTCCGGCTCGAGCTGCACGCCCATGGCGTCGAGCATGCGCCCGACCATGGCGTAGAACGCAGCGACGAGCGCCAGCTCGACGTAGTCGTGGTCGTCGAAGTGACGCTTCGCTTCGGCGTGCACCGCGTCGCTGACCTGCCCCTGGGTCACGGCTTCACTCAGCGCCAGCGCGGCCCTCTCGCGCGCATCGAACCGCGGGGAAGTCCTCCAGGAAGCGAGGCCTGCGATCTGCTCCTCGGAAACGCCCGCCTTGCGCGCCATCGGCAGGTGCTGCGCCCACTCGTACTCCGAGCGCTGAAGCTGCGCGCCGCGCAGGATTACGAGCTCGCGCAGCGCGCGCGGGGTGCGCGTGTCGTGGCGCAGCGTCTTCGAGAACTCGGTCCATGCGGCGACGAGCTGCGGATGGTTGGCTAGCGCCTTGTAGAGGTTGGGCGGCGTCCCCCAGAGCTCCTCGAGCCTTTTCTTGAGCTGCGGCTCGAAGTCCGCAAGCGGCACACGCTGCATGCGCGAATGATAACGGCTGTGAGGCCAATTCTCTTGGCGCGCATAATAGCCTGGTGGACATCCGCGGCTTCCGGCTGACCGAAGTGCCGGAGGATTTCTTCGCCGACCCGTATCCGTACTATGCCGCCCTGCGCGAGCGCGCTCCGCTGCACGAGCTGGACCACGGCAGCTACTTCGTCTCGCGCTACGACGATGTGGTCGCGGTCTATCGCCACGCGCACGCGAGCTCGGACAAGCAGGTCGAGTTCAAGCCGAAATTCGGCGACTCGCCGCTTTACGAGCATCACACTACGAGCCTGGTATTCAACGACCCGCCGCTGCATGCGCGCGTCCGCGGCCTGATCATGGGCGCGCTCAACCAGCGCGCCATCGCGCGCATGGAAGCCCCGGTGACGCAGCTCGTGGACCGGCTGCTCGACCGCATGGCCGGGGAATGCGACTTCATCGACGAGTTCGCCGCGCGCATCCCGGTCGAGGTGATCGGCAACCTGCTCGACGTGCCGCGGGACGAGCGCGGCCCGCTGCGCGCGTGGTCGATCGCCATCCTGTCGGGGCTCGAGCCGCGCCTGACCCCCGAGATGCTCGAGCGCGGCAACCGTGCGGTGCTCGAGTTCAAGGACTATCTCGCCCGGCTGGTGGAGGCGCGGCGCCACAGCCCCGGCGACTTCGAAAGCGACGTGCTGACGCGGCTCATCCAAGGCGAGCGCGACGGCGCGCGGCTGAGCGCGCTCGAGCTCTACCACAACTGCATCTTTCTCCTGAACGCCGGCCACGAGACCACCACCAACCTGATCGGCAACGGCGCCTGGCTGCTTCTCTCCCACCCGGAGCAATTGCAGCAACTGAGAAGCGATCCCGCGCTGCTGCCGCTCGCGATCGAGGAAATGCTGCGCTACGAGGGCCCGATCCAGCTCAACAACCGCCGCCTCACCGGCCCGCTCGCGCTGGCGGGCACGACTCTGCCCGAGGGTTCGCTCCTCACCCTGGGAATCGGCGCGGCGAACCGCGACGCGCGCCAGTTTCCGGACGCCGAGCGCTTCGACGTAGCGCGCAAGCCCAACCGCCACGTCGCCTTCGGCCACGGCGACCATGCCTGCGCCGGCATGAACGTCGCGCGCCTGGAGGCGCGCATCGCCTTCAGCCGCCTGTTGAGGAGATTCTCCAAGATGGAACCGTGCGGGGTCCCCGAGCGCGACCGGCGCATCCGTTTCCGCGGCTTTCGCAAACTCCCGCTCCGCCTCGGGGTCTAAAATGGATCATGGCCATGTCGTCTAACCCTTCCAACCCGATTCAGACCGACGGTTTCGAGTTCGTCGAGTACGCCGCCCCCGACCCGGCGGCGCTCGGCGCGCTCTTCGAGCGCATGGGCTTCCAGGCGGTCGCGCGCCACCGCCGCAAGAACGTGCTGCTCTACAAGCAGGGCGACGTCAACTTCATCGTCAACGCGGAGCCGCGCTCGTTCGCGCAGAACTTCGCGCGCCGCCACGGCCCGAGCGTGTGCGCGATCGCGTTTCGCGTGCGCGACGCGGCGAGCGCCTACGACAAGCTCATCGAGCGCGGCGCGTGGGGCGTGGAGAACCGCCCCGGGCCGGGCGAGCTCAGCATCCCGGCGATCAAGGGCATCGGCGATTCGCTCGTGTACCTCGTCGACCGCTACCCCGAAAACGACTACGGCAACACGATCTACGACGTCGACTTCAGGCCGCTGCCCGGCTTCGAGCCTTTCTGGCGCGGCGAAGCGCCGGCGCCGCGCGGCGCGGGGCTCGCCTATGTCGATCACCTGACGCACAACGTGCACCGTGGGCGCATGCAGGAATGGGCGGAATTCTACGAGCGCCTGTTCAACTTCCGCGAGATCCGCTATTTCGACATCGAGGGCAAGCTCACCGGGCTCAAGTCGAAGGCGATGACCAGCCCCTGCGGAAAGATCCGCATCCCGATCAACGAGTCCGCCGACGAGCGCTCGCAGATCCAGGAGTACCTCGACCAGTACCACGGCGAAGGCATCCAGCACATCGCGCTGCACACCGCAGACATCCACAAGACCGTCGATTCCCTGAAAGTCGAATTCCTCGATACGCCGGACACGTACTACGAGCTGCTCGACAAGCGCGTTCCCGGCCACGGCGAGCCGGTGGACGAGCTGAAGAAGCGCCGGATCCTGCTCGACGGCGCCCCCGGGGGCGGATTGCTCCTTCAGATCTTCACCAAGACGATGGTGGGGCCGATCTTCTTCGAGATCATCCAGCGAAAGGGCGACGAAGGCTTCGGCGAGGGCAACTTCAAGGCGCTGTTCGAATCGATGGAGCTCGACCAGGTGCGCCGCGGGGTTCTCAATCCCGCGGCATGAAATCCGATCTAAGGGGCGACTACTCTAGCGCCGCCCCTGATTTCGCAGTCGAGCAGGCGTGGGCGAAGTACACCCCCGAGGAGCACGCGCTTTACCGGCGCCTGTTCGAGCGTCAGTCGAGGCTCGTGCCGCGCTACGCGTGCCCGGAATGGATCGAGGCGATTGCCGGGCTCGACGCCGCGCATGAGATCCCCCGGTTTGACGAGATCTCGAAAAACCTGAGAAGCAGGACCGGCTGGGAGATCGTCGCCGTCCCGGGCCTCATTCCCGACGAAGCGTTCTTCACCCACCTCGCCAACCGACGCTTTCCGGTCACGGTGTGGCTGCGCCGGCCCGAGGAGTTCGACTACATCGTCGAGCCCGACGTGTTCCACGATTTCTTCGGTCACGTGCCGCTGCTGTTCGATCGCACCTACGCCGACCACCTCCACGAGTACGGCAAGGGCGGCCTGAAGGCGATGCGCCTCGACGCGGTGAAGATGCTCGCCCGGCTTTACTGGTACACGATAGAGTTTGGCCTCATGAAAACCCCTGCCGGCGTGCGGGCGTACGGGGCGGGGCTGCTGTCCTCGGGCGGGGAGCTCGCGTACTGTGTCGACGATCCGAAGCCGCGGCGGCTGCCGTTCGACCTCGAGCGCATCATGCGCACCGAGTACATCATCGACCGCTACCAGGAGACTTACTTCGTGATCGACTCCTTCGAGCACCTGATGCGCGAGACCGCGCCCGACTTCACGCCGATCTACGCGCGCATCCGGCGCTCATGATCCCCCACGAAACCGGGCGCGCACGCTCGGGCGAGCTCTCGATCCATTTCCGCCGGCTTGGAAAAAAGGGCCAGACCCCGATCCTGATCGTTCATGGGCTGCAGTACTTCTCGTGGGACTGGCTCGAAGTGGCGCACGCGCTCGGCGCCCAGCGCGAAGTACTGTGCATGGACATGCGCGGCTTCGGCGACTCGGACTGGAGCGCGCAGAAGGACTACTCGGTGCCGGCGATGGCGCAGGACATCGTAGCCGTGCTGGACCACGTCGCCTGGAAGCACGCGATCCTCTTCGGCCATTCGATGGGCGGGCGCAGCACCACTTGCGCCGCGGCGAAGAACCCGGCGCGCGTGGAGGCGCTCGCGCTCATCGACTACACGCCCGAGAATGCGCCCGCGGGCACCCGGCGCACCACCGAGGTCGTGGGCAATACACCCGATTCGTTTCCCGGCCTGGAAGCAGCGCGGCAGTACCTCGGAAAGAAGAAGGATCCCGAGCGCTATCGCCACTACCTGAAGGAGGAAAACGGCCGCTTCAGCGTCAAGCGCGATCCGCACTTCCGCGACCAGTTCAAGCGAGCCCTCGCCGGCGGCGAGCGGCCCAAGCTCGGGGTCGACATGTGGCAGCTGATCGGCGAGGTGCGCTGCCCGATCCTGTCGGTGCGCGGCGCGCGCTCGGACATGTATGCCGCCGAGACCGTCACGAAAATGAAAGCCGCGAACCCGCGGCTCGAGGTGGCCGAAGTCGATGCCGGGCACGACGTCGCCGGCGAGCAGCCGAAGGGGCTCCTTGAAGCGGTCGAGAAATGGGTTCGCCCTATAATGGCCGGGCGGAGGGATTTCCAATGAGAAAAGTACTGGCCGTCGTACTTGCGGCGGCGACATCGGCGGCACTGAGCGGGGCCGCGCAGGCGCAGGACAAGGTCGAAGTCAAGGTGGCCGAATTCGTCGGCGCGCAGCACTTCATGACGAAGTGGCTGATGCAATGGGGCGAGAAGCTCGAGAAGGCGTCCAACGGCCGGCTCGTCTTCAAGCATTTCCCCGGCGCGCAGATGGCGCCGACACCGGCGCACTACGATCTCGCGCGCACCGGACAGGCCGACGTGTCGTGGTTCCTGCACGGCGGCACGCCGGGCCGCTTCCCGCTCACCGAGATTGCCCACCTGCCCTACATGGTCGGCAGCGCGGAGATCGGCACCAAGGTGCTGAACGACGCCGAGCTGCGCGCCAAATATCTGGACGCCGAGCACAAGGGCGTGAAGGTGCTGCTGCTGCTCACGCACCAGCCGGGCAACATTCACACCACCAAGAAGCCGATCCGCACCGCCGACGACATGAAGGGGCTGCGCATCCGGTTTTCCTCGCCGACCATCAAGGACTTCGTCGCTGCGCTCGGCGGCACCGCGGTCGGGGTGCAGCCGAACGAGCAGCTCGAGCAGCTGCAGAAGGGCACACTCGACGGCACCTTCATCGACTATGGCGGCGCCGGCATCGCGTTCAAGATGGGCGGAACGCTCAAGTACTCGACCGAGATGTACTCCTATATCTCGTCGTTCGGCGTGGCGATGAACCCGGAGTTCTACAACAAGCTTCCCGCCGACCTGAAGAAGCTGGTCGACGAGTCGATGAAAGGCGTGGAGAAGGAAGTCGGCGAAGGCTGGGACGCACTCGACACCATCGGCAAGAAGCTGATCATGGACGCCGGCGCCCAGGCGATCCAGCTCTCCAAGGCCGAGGACGCGCGCTTCCGCAAGGTCGGCTCGCAGGTCACCGAGGCGAAGCTGAAGGAGCTCGAAGGCAAGGGCCTGCCGGCGCGCGCGGTGCACAAGATGATGACCGAGCTCTCCGCCCGGCACGCCAAGACCTCGAAGAACTTCTGGAACTAGAAGTCTGAAGCTCGCCGCGACGGTCTTCGGGACGCTCGCGGCGGTTTTTCTCGCGGCCATGGTGCTGCTCACCGTGGCGGACATTGCGCTGCGCACGTTCTTCAGCACCCCGATCCAGGGCATGCTCGAGCTGATCGAGCTCGGCCTCGCCTGCACCATCTTTCTCGCCCTGCCCGCGGTGTTCTTGCGCGACGAGCACCTGGTCGTCGACGTGGTCGACCACTTCGTTCGCCCGGGCGTAGTGCGGCTGCTGGACTTGCTCGGCGCGCTGATCTCGCTCGGCGTGCTCGCCGTCATGGCCTGGCAGATGCTGCCGCTCGCGCGGACGATGCACGAGTTCGGCGACGTCACCTCCGACCTGTCGATCGCGAAGATCTGGTACTGGCTCCCGGTGCTCGCCGGGGTCATCGCCTCCGCGGCTGCGACCGTGGTGTTCGTCATTCGCTGGAAGCGATGAGCAAATTCGGATGAGCAATCTCGCCATCGGCTCCCTCGGCGTGGCGGTGCTGCTCGCCGTGCTGTTCCTTCGGGTGCCGATCGGCGTGTCTCTCGCGCTCGTCGGCGTGTGCGGCTACGCGGCGGTCGACGGCTGGCGCAAGGCGCTCGCGATGATGGGCTCGGTGCCGTTCGAGCTGGCGAGCGCGTACTCGCTATCGGTCGTGCCGCTCTTCATCCTGATGGGTGCAGTCGCCTCGCGCGCCGGCATGTCGCGCGAGCTGTTCGACGCGGCCAACGCCATCTTCTCCGGATTTCGCGGCGCGCTCACCAACGCCACCATCGGCGCCTGCGCCGCGTTCGGCGCGATCTGCGGCTCGTCGATCGCCACCGCGGCGACCTTCTCCAAGGTGGCGATCCCGGAGATGCGCCGCCACGGCTACGAGGACGGCCTCGCCGCGGGCTGCGTCGCCGCGGCGGGCACGCTCGGCATCCTGATCCCGCCCTCGGTGATCCTCGCGATCTACTCGCTCGTCGCCGAGCAGTCGCTCTCCACGCTCTTCGCCGCCGCGCTCCTTCCCGGGCTGCTTCTGGCAGCCCTCTACATCCTGGTCGTCGTCATCATCGCCCGCTTGAAGCCCGAGTGGACACCCAAAGTCGCGGGCATGCCCCTCGCGCAGCGCCTGCGCGCCGCAAAAGACACCTGGAAGCTCGCGCTCCTCTTCTTCCTCGCGGTGGTCGGCATCTACCTCGGCTGGTTCTCGCCCACCGAGGCGGCGGCGATCGCCGCCTTTGCCGCGGTCGTCATCGGCTTCGCGACGCGCACGCTCTCGCTGCGCGGGCTCTATCACGCCCTTCTCGACAGCGTGTTCTCGACCGCGATGCTCTTCTTCATCATCGTCGGCGCCTTCATCTTTTCGCGCTTCGTCGTCCTCACGCGGCTGCCGAACGAGCTCGCCGCCTGGGTGCAGGCCGCCGGCATCGGCCCGCTCGCGATCGTGCTCGCGGTGATCGCGCTCTACTTCGTGCTCGGCACCTTCCTCGAGGAAGTGAGCACGATCCTGATCACGGTCCCGGTGATCCTTCCGCTCATGACGAGCATCGGCTACGACGGCATCTGGTTCGGGATATTCGTGACCGTGATGGCCACCATCGGCCTCATCAGCCCGCCGGTCGGCCTCACCGTGTTCGTCATCCAGGCGCAGAACCCCGACATCCAGGCGTCCAAGATCTACCGCGGCACCCTGCCCTTCCTGGTCGCCGACTTCGTGCTGGTCGGGCTACTCATCGCCTTCCCCGCGCTCGCCCTCTGGCTTCCGGCGGCTCTGAAAGTCTAAGAAAGGTAAGATTCCGGACCTCTGGGATGGCCGAGCTGCCCCGAGAGTCGTGGCTTCGCTAAAAGAGCAAACCAAGGGATCAACTAGGGACGTTTTCGGTGAAGGTGCTTGTTACCGGCGCTGCCGGATTCATCGGTTCAACGCTAGCGCATGCGTTGCTGCGGCGCGGAGCGACCGTCGTCGGTCTGGACAATCTCAGCGACTACTACGACGTACGCCTCAAGCAGGCGCGCCTGGACCGCTTGACGACCCATGACCAGTTTCGCTTCGAACGCCTGGATATCGCATCGCGCGACAGGATGGGTACCCTGTTCTCGCTCAACAAGTTCGACGCCGTCGTGCACTTGGCTGCGCAAGCCGGCGTGCGCTATTCGCTCACCAACCCTTACGCCTACGTGGACGCGAATATCGTTGGGTTCCTCAACATACTCGAGGGTGTGCGCCACCATGGCGCAAAGCACCTGATCTACGCTTCTTCGAGCTCGGTGTACGGTGCCAACGCCAAGCTGCCGTTCTCCGAGCACGATAACGTCGACCATCCGTTTTCGCTGTACGCCGCAACGAAGAAATCGAACGAATTGATGGCGCATAGCTACGCGCATCTCTACGGCTTGCATTGCACCGGGCTACGGTTTTTTACCGTGTATGGGCCATGGGGAAGGCCGGACATGGCGCTCTTTCTCTTCACCAAGGGAATCCTTTCGGGCCGCCCAATTCCCGTGTTCAACCAGGGAAACATGGTTCGGGACTTCACGTATGTGGATGACATCGTCGAAGGCCTGGTGCGCGTCATCGATCATCCGGCTGCGCCGAATCCGTCGTGGCGGGCCGAGGCTCCGGACCCCGCAACGAGCCGGGCACCCTACCGCATCTACAACATAGGCAATAATCAGCCCGTGAAGCTGCTGCGCTACATCGAGGTCCTCGAGCAAGCACTGGGTAAGAAGGCCGTGCTCGATCTCCAGCCCATGCAGAAGGGGGACGTACCCGCGACCATGGCAGACGTCTCGGCGCTGGAAAAGGCCGTGGGCTATCGACCCGGCACACCGGTGGAAGTCGGGATCCCCAGGTTCGTCGAGTGGTACCGTAGCTACTACAAAGTCTGAGGATCGGCCCCCGGGAATTTTCGCGGCCGGCGATGCGCGCCCAGCGGATCAGTTACCAGAGCGGCTTCGGTAACACCTTTTCGACCGAGGCGGTGAAGGGCGCCCTGCCGATCGGGCGCAACTCGCCGCAGCGCGCGCCGCTTGGCCTGTACGCCGAGGTGCTATCGGGCACTGCGTTCACCGCGCCGCGCGCCGAAAACCAGAGCACCTGGCTCTACAAGCTGCGGCCTTCGGCGGTGCACGGCCCTTACCGGCGCCTCGAGGACGCCCTGCTGCGCTCCGGACCGTTCGACGAGGTCGAGACGCCGCCCAACCGGCTGCGCTGGGACCCTCTCCCGCTGCCGTCGCGGCCCACAGATTTTCTTCAGGGGTTGATCACCATTGCAGGCTCGGGCGAGCCCGCCGCGCAGGCCGGGGTGGCGGTGCACGTCTACCGCGCCAACCGCACGATGAAAGATCGCTGCTTCTGGAACGCGGACGGCGAGCTGATGTTCGTACCGCAGCAGGGGTCGATCCGATTGTTCACCGAGCTTGGGCTGCTCGAGGCAGAACCGGGAGAAATCGCGGTCGTGCCCCGAGGCATGAAGTTCAGGGTGGATGTCAAAGGCCCGGCTCGCGGTTACCTGTGCGAAAACTACGGTGCGCCTTTTCGCTTGCCCGAGCTCGGTCCGATCGGCTCTCAGGGCCTCGCGCAGGCGCGCGACTTCCAGGCGCCGACGGCAGCGTTCGAGGAGCGGGGCAAGTGCCAGGTCGTCGCCAAGTTCATGGGCGCGCTCTGGGCGGCCGATTTCGCGCACTCGCCGCTCGACGTCGTCGCCTGGCACGGCGACTACGTGCCGTACAAGTACGACCTCTCGCGCTTCATGGCGATCGGCACCATCAGCTTCGACCACGCCGACCCGTCGCTCTTTACCGTGCTCACCTCGCCGTCGGGACAGGCGGGCGTGGCGAACTGTGACTTCGTCATCTTCCCGCCGCGCTGGCAGGTCGCCGAGAATACCTTCCGGCCGCCGTGGTTCCACCGCAACGTGATGAGCGAGCTCATGGGCCTGGTGCGCGGCGTGTACGACGCCAAGGCCGAGGGCTTCCTTCCCGGCGGGGTGTCGATCCACAACTGCATGTCGGCACATGGGCCGGATGTCACCACATACGCCAAGGCAAGTGAAATGGAATTGAAGCCGCAGAAGATCGAGGACACGCTCGCCTTCATGTGGGAGTCGCGCTACGTGTTCCGGCCAACCCAGTTCGCGCTCGGCGCGCCGCAACTACAGAAGGACTACGACAGGATCTGGGAAGGATTCAGGAAGAACCGCCGGTGACCCTCGATGCCACGCATGATCCCGGGCTGAAAAGCTGGGTCGAGTCGGCGAACGCGTCGGGCTGCGACTTCCCGATCCAGAACCTCCCGTTCGGCATCTTCAAGCGCAAAGGGGCGCGCGAATCGCCGCGCGGCGGCGTGGCCATCGGCGACCAGATCCTCGATCTGGCGGCGCTCGCCATCAAGACCGGGCCGGCGCTGAACGGGATCGCGGCCCTGGGCCGCAGTAGCTGGAAGCGCCTGCGCGGGCAGCTTTCTCGAGGATTGTCGACCAAGAAACGCGACAAGCGGTTCGCGAAATACCTGCTGCCGATGAAGCAGGCACAACTCTTCCTGCCCGTCGACATCGGTGATTACAGCGACTTCTTCGCCGGCATCCATCACGCTGCCAACATGGGCAAGATGCTGCGGCCGGACAACCCGCTGCTCCCCAATTACAGGTGGGTGCCGATCGGCTACCACGGCCGCGGCTCGTCGATCGTGGTGTCGGGCACCCAGGTCGTGCGGCCGCACGGCCAGACGAAGCCGCCCGATGCGGCCGCGCCTTTCTTTGGTCCCAGCAAGAGACTTGACTACGAAGCCGAGCTCGGCTTCGTCATCGGCCCGGGCAATCGGCTCGGACGAAGCATTCCGGTAAAGGATGCGTTGAACCATGTCTTCGGCGTGGTGCTCCTCAACGACTGGTCGGCGCGCGACATCCAGGCCTGGGAATACCAGCCGCTCGGGCCATTCCTCGCCAAGAGCTTCGCCACCACGATCTCGCCGTGGATCGTTACGCTGGAGGCGCTCGAGCCCTACCGCTGCCCGGCGTTT
>DATBSZ010000220.1:0-3307 GCA_036559525.1 Burkholderiales bacterium | reverse complement strand
AGCGCTCGATCGCGGCGCGGAAGCTCTCCGACACCGCTCGCCCCGGCGCCATCGGCGGGAGGCGGGCGATGAAGCGCCGGTTGCGATCCACCAGCGCGATCACCCAGCTTTCCGGAAGCCGCTGCGCGCGCAGCACGTCGGAGAAGGCGTCCGGCTTCAGGGGCAGGGTGAGGACGTAGCGCACGCTCCCCTTCAGCACTACCGGCAGGCGGATGCGCACCGACGGGTCCGGCACCACAATCCCTTCGTCGACGTCGCCGATCACCGGCATGCCCCTTTCGACGGCCAGCCGGTAGCTCGCCAGATCGCCGGTGAGCGGCGTCTCGGTACCGAAGGGCCGCACCGCGTCGAACAACTGGATCCCGTCCGCCGAGGCGAGGCCGACGTTCAGCCACTCGGGCTGGGCGCGCAGCACGCGCCGGGTCTCCTCGTAGAAGGCGCGGATGTTTCCGGTCTCCAGCGCCCGCGACGCCGCGAGCGCCTGGAGCGTGGTCAGGTGTCCGTTGATCAGCGCGTCCACCGCGCTCATCGCCGAGCGCGTGCGTCCGATCGCCTCCTCCTGCATCGTGTTGCGCTCGTGGCGCACCAGAAGCACGCCCGCTGCGACCGCCAGCATCAGCACCGGCGCGAGCGTGCCGACGACCAGCAGCGACAACTGCGGATGCAGCCTCATCGGGATAGCCGTCCGGCGATCAGCCATGCGAGCAGCGCGGCCACGGCGCAGGCACAGAGCGCGCCCGCGCCCAGGATCGCGAAGATGCGCCGCACCTCGGACTCCACGGTGACCGCCGGGATCGCGATCCCGAGCACCCAGCCGCTCAATGGCGAGGTCACGTAGGAGGTGTAGGTAGCTCGCCCTTCCAAGGTGCGGCCGTAGAACCACCCCTCGGGCTCGCGCTCGATCGCTTCGCGGAAGTTGTCCGATGCCGGCGTGCCGGGCGCAACCGCGGGGATGCGGGCGACGACGCGCTTTTCGCGGTCGACCAGACCGATCACCCAGTCCTCGGGCAGCCGCTGGGCCTGCAGCAACTCGGCGAACTGCTTCGGGTTGAGCGGCGCCGACACCACGTACCGTACCTCGCCGCCCACGATCACCGGAACGCGTATTCGCGCGCTCGGGCTTCGGACCGCGCTGCCGGCCATGACGTTCCCCATGGCGGCTTTGGCGCCGCGCAACACGGCATCGAAGGAGTCCTCGTTGGCAGAGAACGGCGCCGGCTTGCCGAAGACATAAACCGCGTCCGAAAGCTGTACCTTCGCGGCCGACGCGAGGCCGATGTTCATCCAGCCGGGCTGGGTACGCAGAACGCGTTGCGATTCCTCGTGAAACGCCGCGAGGTCGCCCGCTTCGAGACTCTTGGAGGCAGCGAGCGTCTCCAGGGAAGCGATCGATCCTTGCAGGTGGGCGTCCACAGCAGTCATGGCAGCGCGCGCGCGTCCGATCGCGTCCCGCTCCAGGGTCTGGCGCTCGTGCTGGACCAGTAGAAGGGCCGCGAGCGACGCAAAAACGACGATGGGCGCGACCGCGCCAGCGACGAGCAGCCATACCTGCCGATGCGCTTTCATGCGTGGCGATCATAGCCTGATCCGATCAGCGGATAGACCGTGAATCGCCGCCCACCGCGGCGCGGCCGCCTAGAATCCTGCGCCCGCCGTGCCGCATAATCGCGGCAGGAGGAAGGCATGGACGACTGGAAAGCAGTCCGCAACTGGTCCCGCGACGAGATGCTGCAGCGGGTCGCACGCTTCAAGCAACTGAAAGGGTCCGACGGCGGGCTGCCGGACAGCAAGCTTCCCGAGTGCCGCCGCAAGCTCTATGCGGTGATCGGCTTCCAACCGCCGGAAACCGGTGATTCGCCGGTGGGCGCCAATGCCTCGGCCATGCCCGCGATCTCGATCGCCGAAGGCTTCAACCTCGGCTATTGCAAGGCGAAGCCCGGCACGGGGCCCCTGATGCACAACCACGACACCAACGAGACCTTCATCGCCATGACCGGCCGCTGGCGCTGCGAGTGGAACGAGGGCGCGGCGATGGAGCACGTCGACCTCGAGCCCTACGACGTGATCTCGTTTCCCGTCGGCGTCGCGCGGCGCTTCATGAACGTGACCTACGACCAGCCCACTAAATCGCACCTGCTGATGTTCATCATCGGCGGCAACCAGCCGCAGGCCGAGTTCACGCCCGCCGCGATGCAGCGCTGCGAAGAGTTCGCCAAAGCACCATCGCCACGCAGAGCGTCGCCAGTAGCAGCGTCGCGCCGGCGACCGCTCTCCACAGCTCGGTCTGGCGGTCGAGCGCATAGCGCGTCGCGGCGTAGGCAAGCGCGTCGAGCGGGAAGGTAAACGCCCACCACGGCACGCCGAATGGCCAACGCCTCAGATGGCGCGCGTAGAGGAGCAGCGCGGCGGCCAGCACCAGGGAGAATGGGTAGAGGATCTCCAGGAAAGCGGCGTCCGGGTAGAGCGCGAGTCCGTTGACGTAGATGAGCGTCGGCGGCGCGAGCAGGATGAACCAGCTCGGCCGCAGCACCGCGGGCAGCGGCGGCGCGGCGAACGCGCGGTACAGAAGGAGCGGCATGAGCAGCGACGCGGCGACCGTCGAGAATCCGAAGCTGAAGCGCGAAGCCTCCACGTAGCCGAGCGCGATGCCCGGCCCCGGCAGCACGAAGCCGCCGCCGAAGACGATCAGCCAGCCGGCGTTCACCTGGGCGAGCTCGATGCCGCCGCCGAGCAGGCGCGCGAGCGCCCATCCCTGGAAGGCGAGTAGCAGCACAAAGGCTGCCCACCACAAGATTCCTCCGATGAACGGCGAATAGGCACCGACCCCGCCCGCGACCAGGCTCATCCCGACCGGCAGCGCGCTGCAGAAGCCGAGCTGGACCGGGTCCGTGAACTCGTCCTTCACTGCCCTGGGATAGCGCACGAGCTTTGCGAGGTAACCAGCCAGGAGAAGGATGAAAGCCAGAGCGCCCAAACCGACCCATAGCTCGGTGAAATACGCCGGCGCGCGCATCACGCCGGGAAACAGCGGCGCCGCGGCGCGCGCAGTGAGCCCCAATCCGGCCAGGCCCATCACCGCCCCATAGAATCCGATCGGAAGCTCTCGGACGCTCAAACGGCCGCGCCGAGGTAGTAGTTCTTCACCAGCTCGTTCTGCTCGAGCGCCCGCACGCCGCCCTCGAACACGATCTCGCCGTGCACGATGATGTAGCCGCGGTCGGCGATGCGGATCGCCTGGTGGAAGTTCTGCTCCGCCATCAGCACGGTAAGCCCGCTGCGTTCCTTCAGCTCCTTGATCCGCGTGATG
>DATBSZ010000219.1:0-4002 GCA_036559525.1 Burkholderiales bacterium | reverse complement strand
GCGCTCACCGAGCCGCGCACCGCGATCCCCAAGATCGTCGAGAACGTCGAGCGCCTGCGCCGCGGCGAGCCGCCGCTCAACCTGGTCGACTTCGACGCCGGCTACTGAATTCGGGGACGGAGCCCTAACTCCGAAAGCTGCGCGTCGCTGGAGTTAGGGCTCCGTCCCCGATCTTCATCGCGATTTCCTCTTCGGCGGCAACGCACCGACGTAATCTTCGGCGAGTACGATCCATCGCTTCAGGGCCCGGGCGTCGCAGCTCCCGGGATCGACCCAGACGAACCCCTCGAACTCCCGGCCGCCCATCACCACCGGCCGCGCGCCGCGCGCCAACGCCTTCACGTGCTGTGCCCTGCCAATGCGGAACATGAAGCCCTGCTTCCCCGTGCCGCAGAGCATGTGGCTGCGTAGGAGGAAGCAGGTCCCGCCGAACATCTTCTTCTCGGTAATCGCGCGCCTGCCGGAGAGCGCCTTGCGCACGCGTTCTGCAAGCGACATGCCCGTCAGCTTCATGTCATCTGTAACTTCGGCCGGTTCCTGGTCTTGACAATCGTCAACGCGTTGAATGATACTAAACCTGATGGTTAAGTATCAAGACCCCGCTCTCGATGCCGTGTTCGCGGCGCTGGCGGACCCGACCCGGCGCGGCATCCTCGAGTCCCTGAGCGAGGGCGAGCTGGCGGTCAGCGAGCTGGCGGCGCCGCACGACATGTCGCTGCCGGGGTTCATGAAGCACCTGCGCGTGCTCGAGGACGCCGGGCTCATCGCGCGCAACAAGGAAGGGCGCGTCGTGAGCTGCGAGCTGAGCGCCGCGCCGATGAAGGCCGCGGCGGCTTGGATGTCGCGCTACGAGAAGTTCTGGACCGAGAAGCTCGACTCGCTCGCCCGCTATCTCTATCAGCAGGAGGAATTGCAGACATGGAACCGAGACTGGCCGAGAAGCCCTCGCTTACCCTCAGCCGCCGCTACCCGGTCGCGCCGGAGAAAGTCTGGCGCGCGTGGACCGACGCGCAAGCGGTAAGGAAGTGGTGGGGGCCCGGCCCGGGCGAGCCGGTGTCAGTGGCCGAGCTCGATGTGCGCGTCGGCGGGCGCTTCCGCATCGTGTTCGGCGGCGCGGACGGCAAGGCGCACGAGTGCGCCGGCGTCTACCGGGAAGTGGTGCCGAACCGCAAGCTCGTGTTCACCTGGAGCTGGCCCAACACCACGCCCGAGCGTGTCTCAGTCGTGACCATAGAATTCAAAAAGATTGATGAGGGAACCGAGCTCGTGTTCAAGCACGAGCAGCTCTTCGACGAGAAGGTGCGCGACGACCACAAGCGCGGCTGGAGCGGCTCGCTCGACAAGCTCGCGGCCTATCTCGCATGAGCGAGCGGCGCTACGGCTGGGTGATGGTGGCGCTCGGCGCGTTCATGACGTGCGTCGCCGTCGGCGCCATGTTCTCGCTCGCGGTATTCCTGCGGCCGATCACCGAGTCGACCGGCTGGTCGCACACCGCCGTGTCGGCCGCCATGACGCTCAACTTCCTGGCGATGGGCGCGGCCGGCTTCGGCTGGGGAGCGCTCAGCGACCGCATCGGCCCGCGCCCGGTGGTGCTGGCGGGCGCAGTGCTCCTTGGACTGGGCCTGTTCCTCGCGAGCAGCGCGCAGAGCGCGCTCGCGTTTCAAGTTTCCTTCGGCTTGCTGGTCGGCATCGCCGTGGGCAGCTTCTTCTCGCCGATGATCGCTGCGGTGATGGGGTGGATCACCGAGCGCCGCGGCCTCGCCGTGGCGCTGGTTTCGGTCGGGGTCGGCGTCGCGCCGATGACGATGTCGCCGTTCGCCGCCTGGCTCATTACCCAGATGGACTGGCGTGCCGCTCTAACGGTCTTCGCCGTGCTGGTGTGGGCGACCCTTGTCCCGGCCGCGCTCTTCGCGCGTCGACCGCCCGCGGCGCCGGCGGCGGAGCAGACCGCGGGCGAAGGCCCGCAGATGAGCCTGCGCGACGCGTTCGTCTCGGCGCCGTTCGTCATCCTCGCGCTCACCTTCTTCGCCTGCTGCGCGGCGCACGCCGGCCCGATCTTCCACACGGTGACCTACGCGATGACCTGCGGCATCGCGCCCCTCGCCGCGGTCACGGTCTACAGCGTCGAAGGCCTCGCCGGGCTCGGCGGCCGCCTCGCGCTCGGCGTGCTCGCCGACCGCCTGGGCGTGAAGCGCGTGCTGATCGCCGGACTGCTGATCCAGGCCGTGGCTGCGTTCGCGTTCATCTTCGCCTCGCGGCTCGGCGAGTTCTACGCCGTCGCCGCCATGTTCGGCTTTGCCTACGGCGGGGTGATGCCGCTCTACGCGGTCCTGGCGCGCGAATACTTCGGGCAGCGCATCCTCGGTGCGGTGTTCGGCGCGGCCGCCATGGTGTCGAGCCTCGGCATGGCGCTCGGGCCGGCAATCGGCGGCTGGATCTTCGACACGTTCGGCCGCTACACGTGGATGTACGTCTACTCGGCCGCGATCGGTCTCGGCGCGGTCGCGATCGCGCTCGCCTTCCCGCCGTTCGCGAAACCCGCCCTCAAGTTGCAGGGGGCGCAAGCATGAATCCGGCGGGAAAGAGGACTGTGGCGCCCTACGACGAAATGCGGGCGATCCGGGAACGGCTCGCCTTCTATCCGGACAAGTTCCGGATCTCATCCGATTAACCCGAAGGAGGATTCCATGTATGTAGACGGATTCGTATTGCCGGTACCGAAGCGGAACCTGAAAGCCTACCGCGCCATGGCCACCAAGGCCGGCAAGGTGTGGCGCGAGCACGGCGCGCTCGACTACAAGGAGTGCATCGCCGACGACGTGAAGAAGGGAAAGCACACCTCGTTCCCGCAGGCGGTGAAGCTCAAGCCCGGCGAGGTGGTGTGGTTCTCCTGGATCCTGTACAAGAACCGCAAGCAGCGCGACAGCGTGAACAAGAAGGTGATGAAGGACAAGCGCCTCGCGTCCATGATGGACCCGAAGAAGATGCCGTTCGACGGCAAGCGCTTCTTCTGGGGCGGCTTCAAGGTGGTCGTGGACCTGTGAAGCCTTTCGAGACCAGCCGCGTCTTCGACGCGCCGCGCGCCAAGGTCTGGCAGGCCTGGACCGAGCCCGCGCGCCTGAAGCAGTGGTGGGGACCGAAGGGGTTCAAAGTCCACACCTGCAAGCTCGACCTGCGCCCCGGCGGCACGTTCCTCTACGGCATGAAGGCGCCGGACGGCAGCGACATGTGGGGCAAGTTCGTCTACCGGGAGATCAAGGCGCCGGAGAAGCTGGTGTTCGTCGTCTCCTTCTCCGACCCGCAGAGCGGCGTTACCCGGCATCCGATGTCGCCGGGGTGGCCGCAGTACATTCTGTCGACGGTGGAATTTTCCGAAGTGTCCGGAAAAACCAGGGTCACGGTCTCGTGGACCCCGCACGAGGCGACCGAGGCCGAGCGCAAGGTGTTCGAGGAAGGCCGCGAAAGCATGAAGCAGGGCTGGACCGGGACCTTCGAGCAGCTCGAGGCCTACTTGAAATGAACGAGCAGACCGTCGCCCTGACGCGCGTCTTCGAAGCGCCTCGCGAGCGGGTGTTCGCGTGCTGGACGCGCGCCGAGCACCTGCAGCACTGGTTCGGGCCGAAAGGCTTCACGATCCATTCCTGCGAGGCGGACGCGCGGCCGGGCGGCAAGTTCAAGCTGTGCTTGCGCGCACCCGACGGCAAGGACTACTGGGTGCGCGGCGAATACCGCGAGGTGGCCGCACCCGAGCATCTCCTCATCGCGTGCGTCGCCGACGACCACACAGGCGTCGAACGGCTGCACGAGACGATCGACGTGACGTTTACCGAGTCGCGCGGCCGCACGACGGTCGCGCTGGTCGCCAAGGCGAGCGGGCCGAGCGACGAGGCCGCCGCGATGCTCAAGGGAATGGACAAAGGCTGGGCGCAGACCGTCGCGCGCCTGGACGCACACTTAAGGAAGTGATCATGCTGAAATGGATACTGGCCGCGGTCGCGGCAG
>DATBSZ010000218.1:0-7485 GCA_036559525.1 Burkholderiales bacterium | reverse complement strand
CGTGGCGCCGCCACTTGCGCCAGCGCTCCTCGATCACCTCGCCCGACTCGGCGTTGAACGGGATGCGGAAGCCGAGCGGCGCGCGCGGGTCGGGATCGTAGGTCGCGGCCATGCAGAGATTCATGATCGCGTGGCCTTCCTTCCCCGAGAGCTTCTCCTTCTTCCACACGTGGTCGAGGAAGCGCTTGATGCGCCCGTCGTCGAGGCCCTGGGCGAGGCCCTTGCGGTTCGCCTCGCGGCGCGCGTCGTAGGCGCCAGACTTGCGCTTGGGCACGCGGTGCTTGGCGAGCTCGTCGAGCGTGTTCGGCCAGTCGTGCCAGTAGACGAAGTCGAAGTACGCGTCGCCCGAATGGCTGGCGACCGCGCCCCAGTACTTCGCGTACTTCATGCCGTGGAGGATCGCGCCGTACCCGCCCGAGGACTTGCCGAAGCAGCCGCGACTCTCCCTATCTGCGAGGGTGCGGAACTCGCGGTCGACGAACGGAATGATCTCGCGCGTCAGGTAGTCCGCGTAATCGCCGATCGCCGAGGAGTTCACGTACTGGTTGCCGCCGAGCGCGGTGAAGCAGTCCGGGAACACGATGATCGCCGGCCCCATCTTCTGCTCGTGGATCAGCCGCGCCGCGCGCTCGGGGACGTTGTCGCCGAACGGCTTCCAGTTCGCGTGCGCGAGGCCCGAGCCGGTGAAGCCGACGAGGTCGTAGAGCACCGGGAAGCGTCGCCTGCCCCGGAACCCGTCGTACTGCGGCGGCAGCCAGACCCCGAGCTTTCGCACATGCGGATCGCCGAGCGCGTTTCCCTTGAGGATCTCAGAGGTGTGCTCGAGCACGACCAGCGTGCCGGCGGGGCCCTTGGGGCGTTTCAGAGCCATGCGGGCGAGTCTAGCCGGGAAGCTTAATATCGCGCCCATGATCGTCCTGGAGGGCGTAGCCAAGCGCTTCGGCGCCGTTAAGGCGGTCGACGGCGTGAGCTTCCGCGCCGACAAGGGGAAGTTCGTGGTGCTGCTCGGGCCGTCGGGCTGCGGCAAGTCGACCCTCCTTCGGCTCATCGCCGGCCTGGAAGACGTTTCCGAAGGGAAGATTCTTATCGAGGGGCGCGACGTCACCGCGCTCGACCCGACGAAGCGCCGCATCTCGATGGTGTTCCAGTCCTACGCGCTCTTTCCGCACCTCACCGTGGCGGAAAACATCATTTTCGGTCTCAAGGTCCGCCGCACGGCGCCCGCGGATCGCGAGCGGCGTCTGCAAGACGTCGCAGAGCTCGTGGGTCTTTCGCAAAGACTTCATCACAAACCGCAACAGCTTTCCGGCGGCCAGCGCCAGCGCGTGGCGCTCGCGCGCGCGATCGTGTCGCAGAACCCGATCTGCCTGATGGACGAGCCGCTCTCCAACCTCGACGCGCAGCTTCGGCACGACATGCGGGTCGAGATCCGCGCGCTGCAGCGGCGCCTCGGCATGACGGTGGTCTACGTCACCCACGACCAGGTCGAGGCGATGAGCATGGCCGACCACGTGGTGCTGCTGCGCGAGGGCCGCATCGAGCAGGAAGGCTCGCCCGCCGAGCTCTATTCGCGCCCGGCGAGCACCTTCGCCGCGCGCTTCATCGGCACGCCGGCGATGAATCTGGTTCCTTTCCAGGCCCTGCAACCCGGCGCTGCCGCGGGCCTGACCGCCGGCATCCGCCCTGAGCACATAAAGATCATTCCAGGGGGAGCGGGTTTGGCCGCAACGGTTCTCAGCGCCGAATACCATGGCGCCGACACCATCGTCACCGCTCAGGTCAACGGCTCCTCGCTCCTCGTGCGCGCGCCCGGCCAGGTCGAGCTCGCGGCCGGATCGCAAGTAAAGCTTGGCTGGGAGCCCGCGGCGGTGCATATTTTCGATTCCGAGGGGAGGAAACAATGAAGCGACTTCTCACACTGGTCTTTACCGCGCTCTCCGCCTGCATGGCCCACGGCCAGGGCAAGACGGAACTCACTTTCTACTACCCGATCGCGGTGGGCGGGCCGCTCACCAAGGTGATCGACGGCTACGCCGCCGGGTTCGAGAAGGAGCACCCGAACGTCAAGGTAAACGCGGTGTACGCCGGCAACTACGACGACACGCGCATCCGCGCGCTCGCCGCGCACAAGGCCGGGCAGCCGGCGCAGCTCTCGGTGCTGTTCTCCATCGACTTGTATGAATTGCTCGAGCAGGACCTGATCGTGCCCTTCGACGAGGTCGCGACCAGCGCCGAGGACAAGGCGTGGCTTAAGAGCTTCTACCCGGCGCTGATGTCCAACGGCACCTACAAGGGCAAGGTGTACGGCATCCCGTTCCAGCGCTCGACCATCGTGCTGTACTGGAACAAGGACGCGTTCAAGGAAGCCGGCCTCGACCCGGAGAAGCCGCCGGCGAGCTGGAACGAGATGCGCACGATGGCGGCCAAGCTGGTGAAGAAGGACGCCTCGGGCAACGTCTCGCGCTGGGGCGTGATGGTGCCCTCGACCGGCTATCCCTACTGGATGTTCCAGGCGTTCTCGCGCCAGAACGGCCAGGACCTGATGAACCCGGAAGGCAACCGCACCAACTTCACGCACCCGGATGTGATCAACGCCCTGCAGTACTGGACCGACCTCGGCCGCAAGCACCGCGTGATGCCCGCGGGCACCGTCGAGTGGGGGACGCTCCGGCAGAACTTCGTCGAGGGCAAGACGGCGATGATGTGGCACACCACCGGCAACCTTACCGCGGTGAAGGACGGCGCCAAGTTCGCCTTCGGCGTGACGATGCTTCCCGCCTCCAAGCAGCGCGGCTCGCCCACCGGCGGCGGCAACTGGTATCTCTTCAAGAAGTCGACGCCCGCCGAGCGCAAGGCGGCGTTCGAGTTCATCAAGTGGATCACCGCGCCCGAGCGCGCGGCCGACTGGAGCATTGCCACCGGCTACGTCGCGGTCAGCCCCGCCGCTTACGACACGCCGAAGCTCAAGACCTACGTCTCCGGCTTCCCGGCCGCCGCGGTGGCGCGCGACCAGTTCAAGTTCGCGACGCCCGAGCTCTCCACCTTCCAGACCGGCCGCGTGAGGAAGAGCCTCGACGACGCGATCCAGGCCGCGCTCACCGGCTCGAAGACCCCGGCCGAGGCGCTGACCGCGGCCCAGACGGACGCCGAGAGGCTGCTGAAGCCGTACAGATGATTTGCCCCCCTGATAAGGGGGGACGCGAGCGGGTTTTTCGCGAGCGGGGGGTTTAAGTGCGTCACGTGTACGGATGGCTGCTGCTCGCTCCAGCAGCCATCCTGCTCGTCGGCTTCACGCACTACCCGGCCGCCGCCACCCTCGTCGACAGCTTCTTCTCGGCCGGCACGGCGCTGCGCCCCTCGCGCTTCGTCGGCCTGGACAACTACGCCGCGCTCGCCGACGACCCGGTGTTCTGGCAGGTGCTGCGGAACAATTTCTGGTTCGCGCTCGGCACCATCCCCACCTCGATCGCGCTCGCGCTATTGATGGCGCTGTGGGTCAACGCGCGCCTCCCAGGCCGCGCGCTGGTGCGGCTCTCCTACTTCACGCCCACCGTGCTGCCGATGATCGCGGTCGCGAACCTGTGGCTCTACTTCTACACCCCGCAGATCGGCCTGCTCGACAAGGTCACCGCCCTCTTCGGCGTGCCCAGCCACAACTGGCTCGGCAACCCCGATACCGTGATGGGCTGCGTCATCGCCATGACGATCTGGAAGGAAGCGGGCTTCTTCATGATCTTCTACCTCGCCGCGCTGCAGTCGCTGCCGCCCGAGCTCGAGGAGGCGGCGCGCATCGAGGGCGCCTCGCGCGGCTACTTCTTCTGGCGCGTCACCTTCCCGCTCCTCATGCCCACCACGCTCTTCGTGCTGGTGAACGCCACCATCAACTCCTTCAAGCTGGTCGACCACCTCTTCATCTTGACCAAGGGCGGCCCGGACAACGCCTCGAACCTGCTCCTGTACTACGTCTACCAGGTCGCCTTCAGCTACCTCGACACCGCCTACGCCGCGACTTTGACGGTCGTTCTGCTAACTCTCTTGGCCGCTTTTGCCGTGCTGCAATTCCGCATGATCGAGCGGCGCGTGCACTACCGCTGACATGCGAGCCACGCACAGCGCCGTGATCCTCGCCCTCATCGCCGGCGCGATTGCGGCCGCAAGCGCCCAGGCGCAGTTCGGCATGCCCTGGCGCAAGACGCCGACTATCGTGGTCGTCGCCACAGAAGGCGACCCGCGCATCGCCCTCGTCGACGAGGCCATCGCCTACTGGAACCGCTTGCTCGAAGATACCGGCAGCGCCTTTAGGCTTCCCGCGGCGACGCGCAGCGCGCTGCCGATCCCGGAACCAGCACTGCAGGAGATGAGCAACGCCATAGTCGGCGTTGGCCGCAGGCCGTTCCAGGTGCCGGAGGCGCTGCGCAACCTGCCCGGGGACCTGACCATCATGCTCGCGCACTCCGGATTCGTGTCCTTTGCCGGGCCTTTCGACCCTGACGGCAGGATCGTGGTCGGTATTCGCGGCATGGACGTATGGCCGCTGAACCTGCCGAACGTCGCGCGCAACGTCATCGCCCACGAAGTCGGCCATGCGATCGGCCTCGGACACAACCCCGACCCGGCAATGCTGATGTGCGGCCGCCCGGCGCCGTGCCGGCCGCCGGGTTACGCCTCTGAGCGGCCCCACATCTTTCCGATTACCGAAGAAGAACGGCGGCAGCTCCGGACCCTGTACCCGTCGCGGGGCGGGACTCAATGACCCACGTGGAAAAAATCGCCGCCTGGCTGCTCGCGATCCTGTGGGTCTCACCGCTCCTCTATGCCTTCTGGGCCGCCTTCCACCCGCCCGAGTTCGCCACCACCTTCGAGCCGCTCGCGCCGCTCACCCTCGCCAACTTCGAGAAAGCCTGGGGCTACGCGCCCTTCCCGCGGCACTTCCTGAACACCGTGATGCTCGTCACCATGATCCTCGGTGCGCAGCTCGTCCTCTGCACCCTCGCCGGCTTCGCTTTCGCTCGCTTCGACTTCGCCGGCCGCGACATCGCCTTCGCGCTCGTGCTCCTGCAGCTGATGATCATGCCGGAGGTGCTGATCGTCGAGAACTACCGCAGCATGAGCCGCCTCGGCCTCATCGACACCCTGCTGGGCATCGGCCTTCCCTACATGGCGAGCGCGTTCGGCATCTTCCTCCTGCGCCAGACCTTCAAGACCATCCCGCGCGAGCTCGAGGAAGCCGCGCGCGTGGAGGGCTGCTCATGGCTCGGCGTTCTGTGGCGCGTCTACGTCCCGCTAGCTCGCCCGACTTATCTCGCCTACGCCCTGGTCTCGGTGAGCTACCACTGGAACAACTTCCTCTGGCCGCTCGTGGTGACCAACTCCGTGAACACCCGACCCCTCACCGTCGGCCTCGCGATCTTCGGCGCGCCGGAGTCGGGCGTCGATTGGTCCGTCATCAGCGCCGGTACGTTGATTGCCGTCGCCCCGTTGCTGGTCGCGTTCCTGCTATTTCAGCGGCAGTTCATGCAGTCGTTCATGCAGGCCGGTATCAAGTAGAGCGATGGGAGCGCATGTTCTAACTTCAAGCGATTCCCCTACGGTGCGCGCGATATCATCGAGGCAAGCACGGGCAGGCGCCCGACATGAACTTGGGAGAAACGAATGAAGACGATGCTTCGAGGTGCGCTCCTGCTGCTGCTCTTCGCCGCCAACGCTGCCGCGCAGACATGGCCCGCGAAGCCGGTGCGCCTCATCGTGGCCGACGCGGCCGGCGGTGCGCCCGACCAGCTCGCGCGCATCCTTTCCGCGAAGCTCGCGGAGGGTTTCGGCCAGCAGGTCATCGTCGACAACCGTCCCGGGGCGGGCGGCACGCTCGGCGCCGACCTCGCCGCCAAGGCGACCGCGGACGGATACACGCTCCTGCTGTCGACCACCGCGATCTGGGCGATCCTGCCGAGCCTGAAGAAAGACCTGCCGTACGACCCGGTGCGCGACTTCGCGCCAATCTCGAGGCTCGCCACCACCTCGAACGTGCTGGTAATCAACACCTCGCTGCCTGCAAGGTCGGTCGCCGAGCTGGTACAGCTCTCGAAGAGCAAGCCCGGAGCCCTCAACTACGCCTCGGCCGGGATCGGCACGCCGGCGCACCTTGCGGGCGAGATGCTCAACCTGCTTGCGGGGATCAAGATGACGCACGTGCCTTACAAGGGCGCCGCGCCCGGGCTGCTGGACGTGATCGCCGGCAATGCCCACGTCATCATCACCTCGCCGATTTCCGCGGGCGCGCACATGAACGCCGGCCGCGTGCGTGCGCTCGCCACGACCGGCATCGAGCGCAACCCGAGCCTGCCCGAGCTGCCGCCAATCGCCGACACCGTGCCCGGCTACGAGATCACGCAGTCCTGGGGCGTCGTGGCGCCCGCCGCCACGCCGCAACCGGTCCTGCGCCGCGCGAACGAGGAAATCGTCAGGGCGATGGCGCTCGTCGACGTGCGCGAGCGCGTGCTGAAGATGGGCGCGGTGCCCGCGGGCGACTCGCCGCAGGCCTTCGAAGCGTTCATGGCGCGCGAGCGCCAGCGCCTCGCCGAGGTGATCACGAAGTCGGGCATCGTCCTCAGCGAGTAGGACCAACGCTGAGCGAGCTGACATTGCCATAAGGCCGCTAAGTCAACGATGGACCCAATGGATCCGCTGCTCGCAAGGTCAACAATCCAACGTGCTTGGATCCAACCATTCTCGCCAGCCGCGAAGCAGTGGAAAGTAAAGACCTAAGCGCGCGTTGTCGAAAGCGGCCGCGTAGCTCCTGAGTTGCGGTTCGTACCGCTTGCGCTGCTCGTCGAGAAACTCCTCTACCCCGCCGCCCTCGTGCCGGCTGGTCTTGAAATCGACAATCCATTGCTCGCCGGCCGTATCGCGGAATAGGCGGTCGAGCACGTAGGTTCTTACGCCGACGGTACTTCGCAGACGCAAACGGTGCTCGCTGCGGGCTTGCGGATGCGGGCCTAGCAGCCAGCGGCCACGATCGTCGGCGAGAGAGTTCTTCAGCGCGTCGGCAACGAGGCCGGCTACCTCCTTCGCTCGCGAACGCTGGATGCCGCGGCACTCGAGCTCGCGCGCGAACAGCGGACGCAGGCTCTCCACGCGCCTCGCGTCCCAGCCGCGCATGGCGTCGTCGGCAATGCACTGCAACCAGTGATGGACCACTGTGCCGACGTGCCGCGCAGTTTCGCCCGCCCACGAGAACTCGATCTCCTGCTCGTCGCGACCCTCCGGAGGCGTCGTCCAGCGCACGGCTTGCGGAGGCAGACTGATGCGCCAGCCGCGCGCGAGGCGCTGGAAAGTAGCGCCAGGTTCGATGCGCTCGGGTTCTACAGTGTGAGCCGCGGCAGCGTCCGCGCTGAAGTACGCCTCGGCGACGGACCAGGCGCGGGAGAGCAGCGTGTGCGCGGCTGGACGCTTGAGCTCGCCGTCCTTGTCGCAGCCGAGGCAGGCCAT
>DATBSZ010000217.1:0-11739 GCA_036559525.1 Burkholderiales bacterium | reverse complement strand
ACCGTGGGCGAAGAGCGTGTCCCGGCTGGTGCTGGCGAAGATCACCGCCCGGTATCGGTGCAGGTTGGTAATACGCGTGACATCCTCGGTCCAATCGGCTTCCACGCCCTTGGCTTTAAGCCAGCGGATCAAGGCGTGCTGCACGTCGTTGCAACTCACGCCCGGTGCAGGAACGCACCCCTCAGGGGTCAGCGGCGGGTTGAGTCCAGCAGCAAGACGCGGACCCAGGTTGGCGTGGCGGGGGCCCGCGGTGCGGGTATAGATGAGCACCCGTGGCGGATCGTCGCGTTCCTCGTGCGCCCAGTCGTGGTAGCACTTCGGGTTGGTCCCGCGGCACACGCCGTAGTCGAAGTCGCCGGAGATCTTCGGGTCGTTCAGGTCCGGGTTGCTGCCGCTGCGGGTGCTGCTGCCCCGGTCGCCGTTCGCGAGTACGGCAGTCGAAAGGCCCCCTAGCAAGACCAGCGCGGACGCTAAGGCAGTGCCTGCGCGTGCGCGCATCGTTCTTCCTTCCCTGTCCATGATTTCTCCTCGGTGTGTTCTTTCAGAAGCCCTGACTTCTGGTTTTCTTATAGCAGCGGGTGCACCAAAACGTCAGCGGGTTGGTGCTTTGGTAGCCAGGACAATGCAACACTGTTCTGCTGCGCAGAACAGCCGGGGCGCTAGCGGCCGGCGCGCGCTCCGCTCGCGGGGGCCCGGTAGCCCTTGGCCGCGCCAGGCGCATGCTGGGCGCGCAGCACTTTCGCCGGCTTGGACCAGGCCGCGAACTGCGGCGCGTCCGGGTCGCCGCCCAGGATGCGGCACAGGTTGCGCGCGTGGTGGAACAGCACCGGCAGGATGTTCTGGACGCCCATCGCCTCGATCCGGTACCTCGGCCCGGAGACGCTGAGCGCGCCGACGAACTTCTGGTCCGGGCCGAGCACCGGACAGGCCACTGCGGCGGTTTCCGGGTCGCGCTCGCCGAACGAGGCGGCGTACATGTTCTTGCGAATCAGGTCGTAGCGCTCGCCGGTCAGGCCGCTGAACGCGAGGATTACGTGCCCGGCGGCGCCCACCGTGAGCGGCAGGCGGTCGCCGACGTGGATCGAGTCGCGCACCGCGCGCGGCGATTCGATGCGGTGCAGGCACAGGCGCTGGGCCTCGTCGCGCACATAGAAGGAGGCACCCTCGTGCAGCTCGTCCACGATCTGCCGGAGGGTCTGCGGCACGATCTCGGCGGTGCCGAAGTTCTTCTGGTACTGGGCGCCGAGCGACAGGACTTTCGAGCCCAGGCGGTAGGTGCCGTCCTCCGCGCGCAGCAGGTAGCGCGCTTTTTCGAGGGATTTCGCCAGGCGAATCACCGTGCTCTTGTACAGACCGGTGCGCTTGGCCAGCTCCGCCAGGGTGAGCTTGCGGTCGTTGTCGGTAAAGGCGTCGAGGATCGCGAGGGCGCGGTCGACGGCGGCGACTCCGGCGGCGGCAGGCATGCGCTGGATAACCCTTGTTTTCAGAGGGGGCCAGTGTATACCAGACCCCGCGGAGTCGTGCTTCCCGCCTCCTCCTGCCAGCGCATTTCAGCGCGCTGCGGCGCGCCGCCGCGGCCGCGCGTGCCGGTCTTGCCGCCCTCTTGCGAGCGTTTCGTGAAATGGAATAGTGTTATGTTGGGTAATACGGAGGTCGCGGGGAGGAAGGTGCAAGCGTCCGAGCAGCTGCGGAGGTACGACCATCACATCGGCGGCGCCGCCGTCCCTCCCGGGTCGCGCGCCTACCTGCCGACCGAGGATCCGTTCACCGGCAAGACCTGGGCGCTGATCGCACGCGGTAACACCGCCGATGCGCATGCGGCGGTCGAGGCCGCGGACGCGGCGTTCCAGGGGCCCTGGTCGCGGCTGAGCGCGACCGAGCGCGGCCACCTGTTGTGGAAACTGGGCGAGCGCGTGCAGGCCGAAGCGCCGCGGCTCGCCGAGATCGAGCGGCGAGACAACGGCAAGCTCGCGGTCGAAGTGCTCTCCCAGGTGAAATACATGGGGGACTACTTCAAGTACTACGCCGGGCTCGCCGACAAGGTGCAGAGCCAGGTCATCCCGACCGACAAGAAGGGCGTCTTCACCTACACGCGCTACGAGCCGAAGGGCGTGGTGGTCATCATCACGCCCTGGAACTCGCCGCTCACGCTGACGAGCTGGAAGCTCGCCCCGGCGCTCGCCGTCGGCTGCACGGCGGTGATCAAGCCCTCGGAATTCACCTCGGCCTCGATGCTCGAGCTCGCCGAATTGTTCGACCAGGTGGGCTTTCCCAAGGGCGTGGTCAACGTGGTGACCGGCCTCGGCCCCGAGGTGGGCGAAGCGCTGGTGACGCACCCGAAGACGGCGCACATCGGCTTTACCGGGGGCGACGCCGCCGGCCGCAAGATCTACGAGCTCGCGGCGCGCCACCTGAAAACGGTCACTCTCGAGCTCGGCGGCAAGTCGCCGAACATCGTGTTCGACGACGCCGACCTGCCGCAGGCGGTGAAGGGGGTGGTTTCCGGGATCTTCGCCGCCTCGGGACAGAGCTGCCAGGCCGGCTCGCGCCTGCTGGTGCAGCGAACGATCCACGACCGGTTCGTGCAGATGCTGGCCGACTTCGTGCGCAGCGCCAAGCTCGGCGACCCGGCGGCGGCCGACACGCAGATCGGCCCGATCGCCACCCGGCCGCAGTTCGAGAAGATCCTGCGCTACATCGACATCGCCAAGCAGGAGGGCGCGCGCTGCGTGCTCGGCGGCGCGAGCCGCCCGGAGCTCGGCGCGGGCCTGTTCGTCGAGCCCACGATCTTCACCGGCGTGCGCAACGACATGCGCATCGCGCAGGAGGAGGTGTTCGGCCCGGTGCTCGCCGTGATTCCATTCGAAGACGAGGCGGACGCGATCCGCATCGGCAACGACGTCGCCTTCGGGCTCGCCGCCGCGGTCTGGACGCGCAGCCTGCATCGCGCGATGCTGCTCACCGAGAAGCTGCGCGCGGGCACTGTCTGGGTCAACAACTACCGCGCGACCAGCTTCACCTCGCCGTTCGGCGGCTACAAGAACTCCGGCATCGGGCGCGAATCGGGAACCGAGGCGATCCGCGAGTATCTGCACACCAAGACGGTGTGGATCTCGACCGACCTCGACGTTCCCAATCCGTTCGTGCGCCGCTAGCGCGTCCATGACGCAAGCCCTGTCCGGGATCCGCGTGCTCGACCTGAGCAACGTGCTCGCCGGTCCGCTGTGCGCCTACCAGCTCGCGCTCCTCGGCGCGGAGGTGATCAAGGTCGAGGTGCCGAAGACCGGCGACCTCGCGCGCCAGCTCGGCGCCGATCCCGCGCTCAACGCGCGCCACATGGGCGCGTCGTTCCTCGCGCAGAACGGCGGCAAGAAGTCGATCACCGTGAACCTCAAGTCGGAGCCCGGCAAGGAGGTGCTGCGCCGCCTGGTGCGCACCGCCGACGTGCTGGTCGAGAATTTCCGGCCGGGCGTGATGGACCGGCTCGGGCTCGGCTACCGCGAGCTGCGCGAGATCAATCCCTCGCTCGTCTACTGCGCGATCTCCGGCTTCGGCCAGAGCGGCCCGATGAAGGACGCGCCGGCGTACGACCAGATCATCCAGGGGCTGTCGGGCATGATGAGCGTCACCGGCAACGACGACTGCGGTCCGATGCGCGCGGGCTATCCGGTGGCCGACACCATCGGCGGCATCACTGCGGCGTTCGCGATCGCGGCCGCGCTGGTGCGGCGAAGCCGCAGCGGCGAGGGATCGCTGATCGACGTGTCGATGCTCGACTCGGCGATCGTCAGCCTCGGCTGGGTGGTGTCGAATTACCTGATCGCGGGCGTCACGCCGCGCGCCATCGGCAACGAAAACTTCACCGCGGCGCCGTCGGGCACCTTCAGGACGCGCCAGGGCCTGCTGAACATCGCCGCGAACAAGCAGGAGCAGTTCGAGGCGCTCGCCAAGGTGCTCGGCCGCGAGGAGCTGCTCGCCGACCCGCGCTTCGCCGCGCGCGAGGCCCGCAAGTGCAACCGCGCGGCACTCACCCGCGAGCTCGAGGCGGCGCTCGCCGAGCGCTCCGCGGCGGAATGGGAGACGGCCCTCAACCGGCTGGGCGTGCCGGCGGGCCGGGTGCTGACGGTCCCCGAAGTCCTCGAAGTGGCGCAGGTGAAGGAGCGCGAGCTGCTCCAGGTGTTTGACAACGCGCCAGGCGTGGACCGCAGCATCACGCTGGCGCGCTGCGGGTTCAAGATGTCGGACGGCGATCCGTCGGTGTCGGCGCCGCCGCCGCAGCTCGGCGAGCACACGGCGGAAATACTGCACGCGATCGGCTACAGCAGCGCCGACATCGGCCGCCTGCGCCAGGCCGGCGCCGTCTAAGCAAAGGAGAACCACGATGAACCAACCACGCGATCTCAAGGGCATGAACCAGGCAGCGACCAGCGACCTCGTGTCGCACCAGCTGGTGAAATACCTCGAGGAGCGCGGCGTCGAGCACGTGTTCGGGCTGTGCGGCCACACCAATATCGCGGTGCTCGCCGAGCTCGCGAAGAGCTCCATCAAGTTCATCAACACGCGCCACGAGCAGGTCGCGGCGCACATGGCCGACGGCTACGCGCGCGCGAAGCGCCAGACCGCCGTGGTGCTGAGCCATCTCGGGCCCGGACTCACCAACGCCTCGACCGGCGTCGCGAACGCGTCGCTCGACTCGATTCCGATGGTGGTGATCGCGGGCGACGTGCCCAGCCACTACTACGGCAAGCATCCGCACCAGGAAGTGAACCTGCACGCCGATGCGGCGCAGTACGAGATCTACCGCCCGTTCGTGAAGCGCGCGTGGCGGGTCGAGCGGCCGGATCTCTTCCCCGAGATCATCGACAAGGCGTTCCAGCTCGCGGGGAGCGGCCGGCCCGGGCCGGTGCTGGTGTCGGTGCCGATGGACATCTTCTCCAAGCCAGTCGACCCCGCGCTGTTCCAACGCCTCGCGCATCACACGAGATCGCTGCACAAGCCGTCGATCGACGACGAGACCGCCGCGGGCATGGTGAAAGCGCTCGCCGGCGCATCGCGTCCGGTGATCTACGCCGGCGGCGGGGTGCTGCTCGCCGACGCGGCCGACGAGCTGCGCGACTTCGCCGCGCATTTCTCGATTCCTGTCGCGCACAGCCTGATGGGCAAGGGCGCGCTCCCGGACGACCACCCGCTCACGCTCGGCATGACCGGGTTCTGGGGCACCGAGTTCATCAACCGCAAGTGCCGCGAGGCCGACTACGTGCTCGGCCTGGGAACGCGCTTCGCCGAGGCGGACTGCAGCTCCTGGGACCCGCGCTTCACCTTCAGCATGCCGCCGACGCGGCTGGTCCAGATCGACATCGATCCGGCGGAGATCGGCCGCAACTACCCGGTCGAGATCGGCGCCGTTGCGGATCTCAAGCAGGCGCTGCGCGTCATGCTGCGCGTGGCGAAGCAGCTCTACCCGGCCGGCCGGCGCAACGACGCGCTGGTGAAGGAGATCGCGGCGAATCGCCGGACGTTCGCGCAAGGCAACGAGGCGCACATCCGCAACGAGGGCTACCCGATGCGGCCCGAGCGCATCCTCGCCGAAGTGCGCGAGGTGCTGCCGCGCGACGCCCTCATCACCACCGACGTGGGCTGGAACAAGAACGGCGTCGGGCAGCAGTTCCCGGTGTACACGCCGGGCACGATCTTCACTCCCGGCGGCTACGCCACGATGGGGTTCGGCGCCCCTGCGGCGCTCGGCGTCAAGCTCGCCTGTCCCGACCGCACGGTCGTGGCGCTGGTGGGCGACGGCGGCTTCGGCCAGAACCCGGCGATGCTCGCGACCGCGGTCGAAGCCGACATCCCGGTCGTGTGGGTGGTGATGAACAACTACGCTTTCGGCACGATCGCCGGCCTGGAAATGGCGCACTACGGCACCGCGTTCGGCTGCGTCTTCCGCAAGGACGGCAAGCCGTACTCGCCGGACTTCGCCGCCATCGCGCGCGCGTACGGCGCCGAGGGCGTGCAGATCGCCGCTGCGCGCGAATTCAAGCCGGCGCTCGAGCGCGCGGTTCGTTCCAGCCGGCCGTGCGTCATCGACGTCGCCATGCTGAACGAGCCGGTCCCGACCGGCGGCCACTGGAACATCAACGACATCTATTCGCCCGGTCGCAAGGCGTCGCACGTGGCGATCGACTATGCCGCGACCCCGGCGGCCAAGTAGGCAGGGGGCGAGATGCCCGCAGGCGGTGGTGAAGGCGCGGGAACTGCGCCTGGTGTAACGATGATGTGATGTACTAGACATGCACGAGTAGCTTGGATTGGGGAGGAGGAGAGAGAAATGCTGAATGAGCCGGCGGTTTTGCCGCTGCCGGAAGCGGTACGGGCCGCCGCGGACGAGGGCGCCGTGCTGCAGGAGGAGTTCGAGCGCGCCCAGCGCGTGGCGAGCGGCCAGATCGGCGCCCAGGACCTCGACTGGCTGAGCAAGGGGTTTGCCGCGTTTCTCGCCAATGGCGGCGCGCTGCCGCTCGAGCGCTGCCTGCGGCTGCCGTGGAAAGACGGCGCGCTGCGCCGCGCCTGCCGGGACTACTGGCTGCGAAGGGCGTGGAAGCTGGTCGGCGGCGATCTCTCGCCCTGGCGGCGCTCCGAGGTCCTCGCGGCTACGGTGCGCAACTTTTCCAGCCGGCAGTGGGGCCGCTGGCGAGGCTTGCAGGCAGTCCCGTCCGAAGCCGGCGACCTCGAGTCGGCGCTGTTCCACGCCTTCCGCGCGAGCGAGCGCATCCCGACGACCGCCATGCAGCTCCACAATATCGCGCACCATCGGCGGCATACCTGAGCGACGCAGAACGCCTGACCCGGGATTGGTGGCGCACCGGGATCATCGACATGAGCCCGGGAGTGATCCGCTTCCGCGGCTATGCCATCGAGGAGCTGATCGGGCGCATCAGCTTCACCCAGATGATCTGGCTCATGACGCGCGGCGAGCTGCCGAGCCGCGCGCAAGGCGAGCTGCTCGAGGCCGCGCTGACCGCCGGCGTCGACCACGGGCCGCAGGCGCCCAGCATCGCGATCGCGCGCATGGCGGCGACCTGCGGGGTCGGCCTGAACAGCGCGGTCGCCTCCGCGCTCAACGTCCTCGGCGACGTTCACGGCGGCGCCGGCGAGCAGACGGTCGAGCTCCTCCACGCCATCGCCGAGCGCATCGCCCGCGGCGAAGCCGAAAGCGCGGCCGTGCAGGCGGCGCTCGCGGAGTTCAACGCGCGGCACGGCAAGTTCATCCCCGGCTACGGCCACCGCTTCCATCCGGTGGATCCGCGCGCGCCGCGGCTCCTCGAGCTGGTCGATGCCGCCGCTCGCGAGGGCGTGGTCGACGGCCGGTTCGCGCGCATCGGGCGCGCGGTCGAGGCCGCGCTCGCGCAGCGCAAGAGCGGCAAGCGCATTCCGATGAACATCGACGGCGCCACGGCAGTCATCTATGCCGAGCTTGGCTTCCCCGCGCCCCTCGCGCGCGGCCTTTTCTGCCTGTCGCGCGCCGTCGGTATCCTCGCGCACGCGTGGGAGCAGACGCTGCAGGGGGGACGCAACAAGGGGCCGATGCCGCGCGAGTATCTGCCGATCTACGACGGGCCGGCGCCGCGCCGCTTGGGTGATGCTAAGCTAGGAAATCCTTAAGCTCGACGTCATTTCCATCGGGCGCTGCTCGGTCGACCTCTACGGCCAGCAGATCGGATCGCGCCTGGAGGATATCGCCACCTTCGCCAAGTCGGTCGGCGGCTGCCCGGCGAACATCGCGATCGGAACCGCGCGGCTGGGGCTCAAATCCGGCCTCGTCACGCGCGTCGGCGGCGAGCAGATGGGGCGCTTCGTCATCGAGCAGATGCGCCGCGAAGGCGTCGCGGTGGACGGGATCCGGATCGATCCGGAGCGCTTGACTGCCCTGGTCCTGCTGGCGGTCGAGGACGAGGGCGTTTCGCCGATGATCTTCTATCGCGCGGACTGCGCCGACATGGCGCTCAGCGAAGAAGACATCGACGAGGCGTACATCGCGTCGGCGCGCGCGATCGTGGTGACCGGCACGCATTTCTCCCGCCCCAACAGCGACGCCGCGCAGCGCAAAGCGATCCGCATTGCGAAAGCGAACGGCCGCAAGGTCGTGTTCGACATCGACTACCGGCCGACGCTGTGGGGCCTGACCGGCCACGCCGCCGGGTTCGAGCGCTATGTCAGATCAGAGAAAGTATCTAACCAACTGCGCACCGTCCTTCCCGATTGTGATCTGGTCGTCGGAACCGAGGAAGAGATCATGATCGCCGCCGGCGCCGACAGCGCGGCGGCGGCGCTGAAGGCAATCCGCGCCGTGTCCCGCGCCACGATCGTGCTCAAGCGCGGCCCGATGGGCTGCATCGTCTACGACGGCGCGATCGGCGAGCTCGAGGACGGCATCGTCGGCAAGGGCTTTCCGATCGAGGTCTACAACGTGCTCGGTGCCGGCGATGCCTTCATGTCGGGCTTTCTGCGCGGCTGGTTGAAGGGCGAGCCGCTCGCGACCGCGGCGACCTGGGCGAACGCGTGCGGGGCATTCGCGGTCTCGCGCCTCCTCTGCTCTCCGGAATATCCGACCTGGGCCGAGCTCAGCCACTTCCTCGAGAAAGGCAGCCCGCAGCGCGCGCTGCGCAAGGACGCCGCGATCAACCACCTCCACTGGGCGACGACCCGGCGCGATGCGCCGCATGACCTGATGGCGCTCGCGATCGACCATCGCGCGCAGCTCGAGGCGATCGCCGACCGGCACGGCGCACCGCGCAGCCGGCTGGAGCAATTCAAGCTTCTTGCCGTGGAAGCCGCGACGAAGGTGTCTCGCGGGCGCCCCGGCTTCGGCATGCTGCTCGACTCCACCTACGGCCAGAAGGCGCTGTACAAGGCGGGCAAGGCAGGCCTCTGGATCGGCCGCCCGGTGGAAAAGCCGGGCTCGCGTCCGCTCGATCTGGAGCCGATGCATCTCGCGGAGTGGCCGGTCACCCACACGGTGAAGTGCCTTTGCTTCTACCACCCCGACGACAGCGCCGAGCTGAAGGCGCTGCAGGAGCGCGAGCTCACCCGTGTCCAGGATGCCGCGCGCACCGCCGGCCGCGAGCTTCTGCTCGAGATCATCGCCGGAAAACACGGACCGCTCGCCGAGACCACGGTCGCTTCGGTGCTCGGGCGGCTCTACGCGCTCGGCATCAAGCCCGACTGGTGGAAGCTCGAGCCGCAGAAAAGCCCCGGGGCATGGCGCGCCATCGAGCAGGTGATCGGCGCGAACGATCCGTACTGCCGCGGCATCGTCCTGCTCGGCCTGGAGGCGCCGCAGGCCGAGCTCGCCAGCGCTTTTCGCATGGCTTCCGGTACGAAGCTTGTCAAGGGTTTCGCGGTCGGGCGCACGATCTTCGCGGACGCCGCGGAGAAGTGGCTTTCCGGAAGCATGACGGACGAGGACGCCGTCGCCGACATGGCGGCCAGATTCGAGGCGCTGGTTTCGGCGTGGCAGAGCACCCGCAAGGAGATCCAGCATGTCTAGACTTCTCGTAAAGCCGCGCACCGACCACGGGCAGGTGATCCACATCACCCCGCAGAGCGCCGGCTGGCGCCATGTCGGGTTCGACGTTCACAAGCTCGCGCCTGGCGACCACGCAGCCGCGGCCGCGGGAAACCGCGAGGTCTGCCTGGTGCTCGTCTCCGGCAAGGCAAGAGTGAAGGCGGGCGGCAGGGATTTCGGCGTTCTCGGCGAGCGGATGACGCCGTTCGAGGGCAAGCCGCACGCGGTCTACGTCCCCGGCGGCGCCGACTGGCGGGTAGAAGCGTCGAGCGACCTCACGCTCGCGGTCTGCTCCGCCCCGTCGGGCGGCGGCAAGCATCCGGCGCGGCACATCGCGCCGCAGGACATGGGGCAGGAGACCCGCGGCAAAGGCACCAATGTCCGCTACGTCACCAACATCCTGCCGGAAGACGCGCCGGCGGACTCGCTGCTCGTGGTCGAAGTCCTCACGCCGGGCGGCCATACGTCGAGCTACCCGCCGCACAAGCACGACCAGGACAACCTGCCCGCGGAATCGCTGCTCGAGGAGACCTACTACCATCGCCTCAACCCGGCCCAGGGGTTCGCCTTCCAGCGCGTCTACACCGACGATCGCTCGCTCGACGAGGCGATCGTGGTCGAGGACGGCAGCGTGGTGATGGTGCCGCGGGGCTATCACCCCGTCGCCGCCATCCACGGCTACGACCTGTACTACCTGAACGTCATGGCCGGCCCGCGGCGCACGTGGAAATTCCACAACGCGCGCGAGCACGAGTGGCTCATGAAACCCTAGAAGCTCGGGATGCGCGGGCGCATCGCCAGGCCCGCCGACAAGCCTTCCTCGTAGCGCTGCCGGTCGACCTGCCCGGAGCAACGGGCGGCATAACGCTCGGCCTGCGAATCCGCGCCGAGCCGGCCGTCGCGCTGGCCGATCGAATACCAGTCGGCGCTGCAGTCGATTCCGCCGCTGCCGGCGCAGCCAGCCATGATTGCGCAGCAAGCCGCGAGTGCAAGAATCTTGCTCATCGCCTGCATACAGCGCGACATCGACCGCTATTCCGCGAACTGCGTCACGCTGCCGTGGCTCCCGATGACAGACCTTAACCCCCGCTCTTTCAGGGCCCTGCTAAGTTCAGGCTCGTAGCGCCGCAGCGAGAGCCGAGCCGCGGCGCGATGCACGTGACCGGGTTGTCATAAAAAGGGTTCTGCGTGTTCCATGGTATGAATGAAACGATGGGAATCGACGAGGTCCGCCGCGAAAACAGGCACATCGCGCTCGGCGGGCTACGCGACGCCCTCGTCATGATGGTCGACGACGATTCGATGGTGATCGAGCTCACCCAGGCGTTCCTGCAGGACGCGGGATACCGGCGGTTCGTCTCCACCTCCGACTCCTCCGGCGCCGTCGCCATGCTGCTGCGCGAGCTGCCGGACGTCGTGCTGGTCGACCTCAACATGCCCCACGTCAGCGGCTTCGACGTGCTCGCCAGCATGCGGGCCGACCCGGTTCTCAAGCACATTCCGGCAATCGTCATGACCTCCGCGGACGACCCCGAAACGCGGCTGAAGGCGCTCGACCTCGGGGCGAGCGATTTCCTGCGCAAGCCGGTCGATCCCAGCGAGCTCGCGCTGCGGCTGAGAAATACCCTGGCGGCCAAGGCGCACCGCGAAGCGATCCGCAAGGCGTTCGTGCGCTACGTCTCGCCGCGCCTTGCCGAGGGCATCATCAACGATGCCGCGGCGCCGTTCTCCTCCCCGGCGCAGCGCGCCGAGATGGTGGCTCTGTTTGCCGACCTGCGCGGCTTCACCCGGATCACCGAGACCATCGGCGTGGAGCACGTGGTCGAGATGCTGAACGAATACTTTACGGTGCTGACCGAGGCCGCCTACCAGCACGACGGCACGATCTTCAACATGGCGGGCGACAGCCTGCTGGTGGGCTTCAACGTCCCCTTCCTGCAGGCCGATGCCGCGGCGCGCGCGTGGCGCACCGCCGTGGACATGACGGCGCGCTTCGGGGTGGTGGCGGCCGGCTGGCGCAAGCGGCACGGCGTCGACACCGGCGTCGGCATCGGCATCTGCCAGGGCCCGGTGATCATCGGCAACGTGGGCTCGCCGCACTACATGAGCTACACCGTGATCGGCAATCCCGTGAACACCGCGGCGCGCCTCATGGAGGCTGCGCAGATGGGTGAGGTGCT